>JAJDUB010000044.1 GCA_022826885.1 Gammaproteobacteria bacterium | reverse complement strand
CACCTGGGCCATCTCCGCACGGTATTCCGCGGACGCCCTGTGGTCCGAGATGGGGTCCACATCGGATTTTGCCGCCTGTGCCGCCCTGTCGATGGTCTCAGCGTCGACAACGGCGCCGGCCAGCGCCTGTTCGGCGGAGCCTGCCCTGGCCGGGGTTTCACCCGTCCCCCCGCCGACGAACACCCTGGCCTGACTGCACCTGTTCGAACCGTCCAGGGTCAGCGCCACGGCAGCATTGAGAATGGCAAGGTCATTGGCATTGGTTTCGAGTTTGATGAACGCGCTGGCGCTGTTTGCCGCGGGCTGCGGAAGCGTTATCGCGGTCACGAACTCATCCGGGCCCAGGCACTTTTCAAACAGGCCGGTAAAGAATGCCTCCATACGGATATCTCGGCTGCCGCCGGGCCCGCGGGCGCGGACTGCGCCGCCAAGCGCCAGGAAACTGACAGGCAGATCAAAGAACGGGCAGGATGCCGCGATGGAACCGCCGACGGTCGCAGAATTCATAATCTGAACGGGCGGGTAACTGATTGCGTCCTTCACCGCGCCCAGCCACGGTTGCTGCCGGACGCTCTCGTCCTGTTCCAGTTGCACAAATCGGGCCGCAGCGCCGATAACGACACCATCGGAATTTGCCGTGACGTAATCCAGGCCTGAATGCTGTATGTCGATTAAGGCCTCGACACCCGTCAGCAACCCCCTGGCGGCGAGCCCATGTAAAAAAGTACCCCCGGCAACGATCAGTGCGCCGTCTTCGTATTGCTGTAACAGTTGTACGACAGCAGCTTCGTTTTCAGGACTAAGATATGTTTCAACACTGGTTAGTGACACCGTGTTCCTCCCGAACTCCTTTGTGAACGATAGTTAGTCAAACCAGCTTGGATAATGCTAATACGGGTCATCGACCTCTTCGTACCGCTTCCATTTGTTCACGCGGTGCGGGAATTTCCTGATCATGCCCATATGTGCTCCCATCATGTCCTGCATAGGGGCGAATATCCACATATGTGGAAATACCTCGCCGAATTTTTCGCCCGGGTCACGCAGTACGTTATATATGTCAATCTGTGGCACACCGCCGCCGGTAAATTCATGCAGTATGGCTTTCATCTTTCGGTTTATCCGGATCGCTCCCAATTTTTGCCCTTCATAGTGGAACATATAGAAACGGCGGCCATAGCCTTCGCCGTTTAATAGCAGTGTTGTTTGATCGATACCGTCAATCACGCGATCGTCCGGGATTTCATCAATAACACCGGCAATATTGACTGCCGTCGTAAACAGGTCCGTCACGTGAATGATATCCATAGGGTCTTGACCCGGTTCGATGACGCCAGGCCACCACACCATGGCAGGGACCCGGACGCCGCCTTCCCAGACTGTGCTTTTTCCACCCTTGAGCCAACTATAGTTGGTATTTGGATAAAAACCATACATGGGTCCGTTATCGCTGTACCAGACGACCAGGGTATTTTCCGCGATACCAGTTTTTTCCAGGTGAGCCAATAATTTCCCGACGTGCTTGTCGTGTTTTGCGAGTTGCACCGCGTTGTTGTTGACATAATCAACACCCTCATCAAAGCGGGTATCACTCGGAGAACCGGCAACCTGGTGGGCATAGGTTGCCCAATACGCAAAAAAGGGTTTGTCTGACTTCGCCTTCTCACTGATCCATGTAATCAGTTCGTCAATCGATTCATCTTCAAATTCGTCCATTGTCTTGCCGTTAATGGGGGCAACCTCTACGCGCCCTTTCCCGGCCTCTCCACGTAGAAACCCTCTTAACCTGTATCGTTGGCCGAATTCCTCCTGGTAGGCTTTCTCTCCGGGGAAGTCCCAGGCATACGCGGGGCCGCCCACTTTTTCGCCCTGATACATTTCATATGCGTCGGCCCACATAAAAGGGGCGCCGTTGTAGAGACCGTAGTAAGCATAATCATAACCGCGATTTTCCGGTGCATGTTCCCTTAAATCACCCATGTGCCATTTGCCCCACATGGCCGTATGGTAACCCGCCTTTTTCAATAATGAGGCGATAGTTATTTCCCCGGACGGGAGACCTAGTGTATTGCCCGGCCACATCACACCATTCACTCCAGTCCGGACGGGATGCCGGCCCGTATTCAATGCAATTCTTGTAGGCGTGCAGGAAGGTTCTGCATAGGCAGACCAGAAGCGCATACCTTCAAAGGCCATCTGATCCAAGTTTGGTGTGGGTTGTCCTAATACCTTACCACCTCCTTGCCAGCCTAGTTCACCCCAGCCGATGTCATCACCGAGTATATAAATGATATTGGGCTTTTTGCCAAACCTCTTTTCGAGAGCAGCCAGTTTACTTTTGATTTCCCTGTTTTCGGCTTCCCAGCGCGCCTTGTGTTTATTCGAGTGTTGATAATACGGCGCGTCAAATTGCGGGCCGGCTGAAGAAGGACCGATGGATAACAAAAATACCAGGCCCGTTAACAGGCTGAGCTTATGTGACAGGTTTCTAATACCGGAAAATTGCATTTGCCTGGATGAGATGTTCCTAACGGACACAAGCGTGATGCAATATCCTTAAAACCGAAACCGTCCCTGTAAGGCTATGGAACGCGGCGGATCCACCATACTGAAAATTGTACCGAGGAGCACCGGGCCACCTTGTGCATCGTTGCTGAAATTCCTGGTTCGTTTATCACTCAGGTTGCGCCCAATCAAGGATATCTCCCAGTTGCGGTCGGGATTGCTCAACGTCAGACTTGCATCCACTTTGGCAAAAGAATCCTGGAATGAATTCGGGTCCAGGTCCAGAATAAGAGCGAAATCATCGGTGTAGTTGACCTGGACAAATGTCGTCAGTTCGAGATTTTGTGTGATCGGCAGGATATATTGTCCGCTGACGGAAGCGGCCACATCCGGTGAGAAAGCCAGTTTCCGACCGCTTAAATCCGTAGTCATACCGATGCCTCGGCAATTGCCGCTGAGTATCAGGCCGGCATGACACGGGGCATCCGGATACGAATCAAATTCGGCATCGAGGTAAGCAAAAGCCGCGTTGAAAAATAACCTGTCCGAGACCGCCCATTTCACGTCGGCTTCCACTCCTGTTGTTGTAGAAGAGGCCGCGTTGCCGACATTGAAAGTGCCTGTTGTGGCATTGATAGTACTCACCTGAAGATTATCAAACTCACTTCGGAACCAGTTGATGCTGAACAGTGCGCTTCCATCGAGCAGGGTCAGTTTTGCGCCGACTTCATATGACGTTACATCTTCATCCTTGAATTCAAATTTGCCGGCAGCAAGCGCCTGGGGGCCGTCATTCTGAAAATCAAATCCGCCGCCCTTGAAGCCCCGGGCAAAGCTGGCATACAGCATTGTGTCTTCATTGGGACGCCACTGCAAATTAACTGTGGGTGAGAAATTGTTTTCCGTCCTGTTGTCGGTAATGTCATGGCGACCGGCAGCAGGCCCGAACGGCGGGATCAGGAAAATGGGGTTATTGGTAAACAAAGCCGTCGGAGTCTGGGACTGGATCGCATCCTTCTCCTCATGAGTGTAACGCCCACTCACTGTCAGGTCCCAGGCATCGTCGATATGCCAAGTAAACTGCCCGAACGCGGCGTAAGTTTCCCCTTCCTGGTTGGTAGTGATTAAATTCCCACTGCGCATCAAGGGAGGAGGCAGCGCAAGAAAATCGCGACGAAAGATTACTTCATGTTCGGTAAACTGGAAAAATGCGCCAATTATATATTCAAATCGCCCGCCGGAAGGTGAGGTGAGTCGTAATTCCTGCGACCATTGTTCATAGTCCTCGGTTATCTCGGCTCCGGCAATCGGCGCAAAAGAAAAATCCACATCAAAGTCATCCAGGGTGTCGTAATCGGTATAACCGGTCAGTGAAGTCAACGTATGATCGCCAAATAACTGCCAGTTCAGGGTCAGACCAAAAGTATTGGTGTCGGTATCAAACTGTTGAATTGCCGGTTGTCCGTTACGGAAGTTGACAACATTGGTGCTCATATTGGCCATACAGTCTTCACCCGTTGCCTGCATAGCATTAAACAGGGCGCCGGCAGGCGCAGGGCCAGGACCGTCCGGGTCAAAGTTCCTCAATATGGCGCCGCAAGTCGACAACTGCGCGGTTCGGCCGTCGCGGTTGAAATCGCCGCGCTGGTACATAAAGGTGGCATCGAATTTATCTGAAATATCCCAGACAAGAGTCGCGCGTATGGTGTAATCGTTCAGTTCCTGTTCATCGTCACCGGTAAACTCATTGTTCACCCAGCCTTCTCGTCCGTCGTAACGTAACGCAACCCGTCCCTTAAGATTGTCTGTCATCGGTCCCGAAACTGCGCCCTCAAAGTTGAACCCTTCGGCTGCTTCAAACTCCCAGGTGCCGGCGCCCCATGCTTCGAACTCATCCGTGGGCTTTGCCGTAGTAATATTGATGACACCGGCAGTGGTATTTTTACCGATCAGGGCGCCTTGGGGTCCCTTGAGAATTTCAATCCGTTCAATGTCCAGAAATGCGGCGCGGCCGAAACGGCTCCGGCCGTAAAAGAAACCGTCGATGACCTGGCCGACAGCCTGCTCGAAACCGAAATTAACTCCTGATCCAATTCCGCGTATGAGTAACGCATCGCCACCTGACACCGTTTCACTGAAATTAAAATTGGGTACCGAGGCAGACATATCTTCAAGACTCGATATGCCTCCGGAGCGGAGGGATTCCCCCGAGATTGCGATTATTGAAATTGGGACGTCCTGGATATTCTGTTCACGTTTCTGCGCTGTCACGACGACTTCTTCGAGAACGGCTGCTGAAACGGAATTAACAAACCAAGTCAAGCCAAACAAGATTGGAAAAATCTTTATTATCCTGGGCATCATCTTACCCCCCGGCACAAATGTTTCTGGGTATTTGTTCCAGCCCACCCAAGTGGATTGAGCATATCAGCATACCATACTATTTAGTATGTTCAATACCTTTATATATGGATATTTCTGTAGTAGGGCTTCGTTACTACTACGGACTTTTGGCAAACGGTCCGGCCATGAATTCCCCTGTCGATGCCACTTGTCCGAGGTGTTAGGCGAAACTGGTTAAAAATACCCTGTTCTAATAAATCGCAGGCAGCGGCTCCAACCCTAGTAAAAACCGGCCGTAATTCCTTGTGCCGACCTCATAATTGAACACCACATGCTGGGCTATGGCGTAAAAATCACGCCAGAACCGTTGTATCGGCGTTCCCGCATAGATGGCAAATGCGCCGGTATTCTGGAATAAAGTATCTGCCACCGACCGTGTCTCCCGGCCCAGGTATGAACGCCAGGCGAATGTCCTGGTACGCACCTCCAGGGTATCCACATCCTCACCGTTACCGATGGCCGTACCCACTTCCATCATCTCATCGGCGTAGCGATACATCAATTGCTCACAGGCCTCCAGTTTGACCGATGATTCAGCCAGGACCATCTGCGACGGCACCATTTCGTCCTGGCGTTCTATGGTAAACAGGGGCACGCGCTTCCTCATCCTTTCCTTATACATCCTTAACATCGCCTGGGCACCGCCGACGTGACAGCCCACCAACGAAACGGACAATCCCGGGCCAAAGGGCATGCGGTACAGCGGCCCGTTGTTATAGACGTGACCCGGGGCAACGTTATCATTGATGATGGAACCCATACTGACTGCCCGGTATTCCGGGATAAATGTATCCTGCACCTGCACACTGCAACTGGCGGATGCACGCATTCCCACCGTATCCCAATCGTCCAGCACCTCGTAATCACCTTTGGGGAGAAACATCATGAAGTATTCGGGCTCCGCCTCTGTCTGCACCATGGCCCCCAGTGCAATAAAGTCAGCCCAGGGAACGCCACTGACAAACGCCCATTTGCCGTTGAGGATATAGCCGTCAGCTACCGGAGTCGCTTTCCCGGCAGGAGCGAAAGCATCCGAGAATAATTTATGCGGATTCTCCTTCCACATTTCGTCCTGCATTTCCGGTTTTACCAGTGAACCCCACCAGTGATGAATGGCGAACAGGCTGTAAATCCAGGACGCCGCCATATCATGTTGCGCCAGGGCCTGACTGATGCGGACCATGGCAGGGAAGCCCATTTCCAGACCACCGAACCTTTTCGGTTGCAGTACCTGGATCAGTCTTGCCTGGTTGATGTCTTCAACGATTTCATCAGCGAGTTTGCAGTCTTTCTCAGCCTGGCCTGCCTGTGAAGCCGCGTTTTCGCCTATGCTGTGAGCTATTGCCAACAACTCATCCAGTGTCGGAGTTTGTTGTTTCGATTTCATTTTCAGCGTGAATAAAAAGGTGGGATTTTGGCATCGTAGTTGATCCACACGGCTTTGGGCGAGGTATATTCCTGCAGGCACTCTATACCCATGTCCCTGCCGTAGCCGGATTCGCCGACGCCGCCAAACGGGGAGCCCGGATGCACCCGTTTGTAACAGTTCACCCAGACCATGCCGGCTTTGATGCCGTCCGAGAACCTGTGGGCGCGCTGCAGGTTGTTGGTCCATAGCCCACTGCCCAGACCGTAATCGGTGGCATTCGCTAATTCCAGCGCTTCGGCGTCATTCCTGAAGCGGGTGACCGACACGAACGGGCCGAACACCTCCTGCTGAAACACCGTATCGCCAGGCCGGGCCTCGACTACCGTCGGTTCGATGTAAAATCCCTTTCCGAGCTCATCGTTATCCGGTTGTTTACCTCCGGTGAGGATGTGATTGCCTTCTTTTTTACATACGTCCATGTAGTTGAGCACCCGGTCCAGGTGCATTTTCGATGTAAGCGGCCCCATCTCGGTTTCATCATCCAGTGGATTCCCGATTTTGATGGATTTTGCCAGCCCGATGAATTTTTCCAGGAACTCATCGGCGATGGCCTCATGCAACAACAGGCGGGAGCCGGCAATGCAGGCCTGGCCCTGGTTGTGGAAGATGGCAAATGCGGAACCGCCGATGGCTGCAGGCAGGGTGGCGTCTTCAAACACGATATTAGGGCCTTTGCCGCCCATCTCCAGTGAGACGCGTTTCAGGTTGCCTGCCGAGGCCTGGACGATCTTCCGGCCGGTTGCCGTCGAGCCGGTAAAGGCGATCTTGTCAATGCCCGGATGTTCGGCAATGTGCTGGCCGGCAATATGACCATAGCCCGGGACGATATTCACCACGCCCGGTGGGAAACCCACTTCGTTCATCAGATCAACCAGCCTGAGCGTCGACAGGGGTGTGATCTCGGACGGTTTCATCACCACGGTGTTACCGGCGGCAAGGGCAGGCCCCAGTTTCCAGCTGCAGAACATGATGGGAAAGTTCCAGGGAACGATCTGTCCGACCACACCGACCGGCCTGCGCTTGACGATGCTAAGGAACCCCGGTTCCACCGGTACTTCCCTGCCGTCTATCTTGTCCGCTATGCCGCCGAAATAACGCAGGTTGAGCAAGGTCCTGGGCAGGTCCAGGCGCCGGGTGTCCCTGAGCGGATGGCCGGTGTCCAGGCTTTCCAGTTCGGTAAACTCGTCAAAGTGCTGCTCCAGTTTATCGGCCAGTTTCATGATCAACCGGCCGCGTTCAGATGAAAACATATTGCTCCAGCCATCGAACGCCGCGCGGGCGGCGGTGACCGCCTTGTCCACGTCCGCCGGTTTGGCCTCCGCGATAGCGGTAATCCTGCTGCCGTCATGAGGGTTGAGCACATCTATGGTGCTGCCGTCCTCTGCGTCAACAAACTCGCCGTTAATGAACAATTGATTACGGATATTCTGTGGTTGTATGGTACGGACTTTATCTAACATGGTTGTATTCCTTGTCTGTCAGGTTCATGGATTTTTCAAATCTTCTATATTATAAGGCAATAATGACCTCCATCCCGAAACAGGAATCGGTGCATGTCTGAAGCCTTGAGTTTGCTTGCAACCTTCATGAGAGCATCGGCATTTTGAAGATGAACCGTTATTCAGTGCTGATAATCGGCGGTGGTCCGTGCGGCCTCATGCTTGCGAACGAACTTGGTCGGCGCAATATCAGTGTCCTGCTCATCGATGAGAAACCTTCCACGGCCTTCAATCCGCAGGCCAATGCCACACAGGCGCGCACCATGGAGCACTTCCGGCGGCTCGGCTTTGCTGACGAGGTACGCGCGCTCGGCCTGCCTGCGGATTACCCGACCGATATCGCCTATTTCACCCGTTATGCAGGCTACGAACTTGCCCGGTTTTCCTTGCCTTCCTCCGGCGCAGCCAGGTCTCAAATCCAGACCCTGACAGGGTCCTGGAGCGCTGCCGAACTGCCTCACAGAGTCTCCCAGAAATGGGTGGAGAAGGTGTTGTACGAACACGCTCTCGCCTGCGACAGCAACACGATTTGCTTCAACCACCGCCTGCTCGGTTTTGAACAGCAACCGGACGGCATCACTGCGGTGATAGAAGACATTGAGAACGGGATGACGTTCAAGACAAGGGCCGATTACCTGGTGGGCGCCGACGGCGCCCGCAGTCTCGTACGCCAGTCACTCGGGATTCATTACCTCGGTGAGGGTGGCGCGGTCAGGGAGTTTATGGGTGGGCGCATGCATGCCATGTATATTCGCGTACCCGATTTCTATACGGTGTCGGGCCATGCGCCTGCCTGGATGAACGTGACTTTCAACCGCGACCGGCGCGCTTTCATGGCCGCCGTTGACGGTAAAAGTGAATTCGCATTCCATACACAACTGCGGGCAGATGAAGATGAGGCGACATTGAGCGATGCCGATGCCACCGATATGTTCCAGGCCGCCATGGGCGCACAGGTCGACGTTGAAATCCTTTCCCGCGGGACCTGGCGGGCTGGTTTTACCCTGGTTGCCGAACGTATGCAGAGCGGCCGCATATTCCTTGGCGGCGATGCCGCGCACCTGTTCACTCCGACGGGGGGGTTAGGCTACAACACGGCCATTGAGGATGCCGTGAACCTGGGCTGGAAGCTGGCGACCGTGGTGCGCGGCGCGGCCCCCCATTCCCTTTTGGCCACCTACGAACTGGAACGCCGTCCCGCGGCTGTTCGTAATACGAACTATGCCCGCCAGTTTGCCGATTCGCTGGGCGCGAACATCGCTGCCGCAGAGCTGGAAAACGACTCTGCTGCCGGCGCAGAAGCACGCGCCAGGGCTGGAGAATACTTCAACCGGCATGCGCGTAAGGAATTCAATATTCCCGGAATCACGTTCGGATGCCGCTATGATGACTCGCCGATTATCATTGCCGATGGCGACCCGCCTCCGGACCGGGCCAATGTTTATATTCCGACCTCCTGCCCCGGAGGGCGCGCCCCTCACCTGTGGCTCGGGGAAGACCATTCGCTTTACGATGAACTCAGCTTCGAATGGACGTTACTGCTTCTCGGAACGAAGCCGGCATCGGTAGCCGGGGTCGAAACAGCTTTTGCAGAAGCGGGCCTCAAGCTCAAGGTCGTCGACATAACGGACGAAGAAGCCCGGGATATCTACGAGACCGACCTGGCCCTGATCAGACCGGACCAGGTTGTTGCATTTCGCGGGCAGGAAATAAGCGATCCCCGGACGCTTACGGCCAGGGTAAGCGGCCACGTTCAACCGGAAATCGACCTCTCCCCGGCACAGGGGTAGTCATGCAAGCGTCACCATCGGATTATTTCGAATATCGATGGATAACCTGCCTGACTGTTATGACGGCCATTGTCTTCACGCCGGTTCAGGGAGCGGATTTTCCCGATAAGCTGCTCTGGGGCGATACCCACACGCATAGCAACCTGTCCAATGATGCGTACCTGCTCGGGAACAGGTCCGCCGACCCGGATACGGCCTACCGCTTCGCCAAGGGTGAAGCGGTGATACATCCCTGGCACCGGGCGAAAGTCAAGATACAAACGCCGCTCGATTTCCTGGCGGTTACGGATCATGCGGATTACTTAGGGCAACTCTTCAGCGTTCTGAGGCTGAAAGACGAAAGACTTGCCGATACCCTGTTCGGTAAACGCATGCTCAAAGTAAAACAGGAAGGTGATGAACTGGGCGCCGGTCTGATTTACATGATGGCGCTGGCGCTGAATGACATGCCCCCGGAACAGCGGCCGGATTTCAGCCTGCCGGGTATTTTGAAATTGCTTTATAACAGGTACATTACAGGCGACGACACCTCGGGGAACCCGGACATGCCCGTGCTGTATTTCGGTCTTGGCAATATGTGGTTTGCCGCAAATAATTTTACATCAGTTGATGAGATACATATCGACGAAGTCTTCCGCAGCAACTGGGAGCGTGTTATCGAGGCCGCCGACAGGCACAATGCGCCAGGGATATTCACCGCCCTGATCGGTTGGGAGTACAGTCCCCAACCTGACGGAAAAAACCTGCACCGGGTTGTGCTGACCCCGGTTGACGGCACAGCAGCGAAACAGATCTTTCCCTACAGCGCCAACGACAGCGAAAACCCGGAGGACCTTTGGCAATGGCTGGCTGAGACCCGGGAACGGACAGGAATTGACTTCGTGGCCATCCCGCATAATTCAAACCTCTCCAAGGGAGGCATGTTCGCGCGCATGACGACGTCCGGCGACCCGATGGATGCCGGTTATGCCCGTTTGCGGTCGGACTGGGAAACCGTGGTGGAAATAACCCAGACCAAGGGGACTTCCGAGACCCACCCGCTGCTCTCTCCCGAGGACGAGTTCGCCGGTTTCGAGATTTATAAAAAAGGGCTGCCGGGCACCAGTCCGCCGACTTTTACCGAGGCCGATTACGTTCGTTCAGCCCTGAAGACAGGTCTTGAACTCGGCCGGCAACTGGGCGTGAACCCGTACGCGTTCGGCATGATAGGTTCCACGGACAGCCATACCGGCCTGTCCTCGGCGGAAGAAGATAACTTCATGGGAAAATTCGCACAGGATTCCGTCCTGGAAAACAAGGAGGAAGGCTTTTACGGTTATCCCGGCTGGCTGTATTCAGCCTCGGGACTGGCCGCGGTCTGGGCGCGGGACAATACCCGTGAAGAGATTTTTGCCGCATTCAGGCGGCGCGAGGTTTACGCCAGCACGGGTCCGCGCATCAGCGTGCGTTTTTTTGCGGGATACGACTTTTCTGAAGAGGATTTAAGCTACCATAATCTCGCCGCCGCAGGTTACGGCAAGGGGGTGCCTATGGGTGGTGGTCTGGCGGCTACGGATCGTACACCGAGCTTCCTGATACATGCCCTGAAAGATCCGAACGGTGCGAATCTCGACCGGATCCAGGTGGTAAAATCCTGGCTGGACGCGGACGGCAAAGCATGGGAAAAGGTCTTTGACGCGGTCTGGTCCGATGGGAGGATACCGGGCACCGACGGAAAACTGCCGCCCGTGGGCGACAGTGTCGATCGCCGCAGCGCCCGCTACACAAACGACATCGGCGCGGTTGAGCTCGCTACCATCTGGACGGACCCGGAATTCGATCCCGGCGCCCGCTCGCTCTATTACCTGCGCGTGCTGCAGATCCCCACCCCCCGCAATTCACTCTATGATTCGATTGCCCTGCAAACCGGGCCGCCGCAAGGGTATCCTGAAGTGATCCGGGAGCGGGCCTGGACATCGCCCATATGGTACACGCCATAAGGTGAAAATATGTTCCGAACAGTAATATTGGCGATCTTTATCACTCCGTGTCTCCTCGGCGGCCATCCTGCATTCGCCCATGACAGCCGGCCGCTCTTCATCAATATCACCGAATACGGTGAAGGCGCGCTGACGCTCAGGTGGAAGACGCCTCCTTCCGCCAACCCGGACAATGTCCCGCGCATCACGTTGACGGGTTGTCATGTCACCCGGCAACAACCCGCACAACTGCGGCCGGCGGGGTCGGAGATTTATTCGTGTGAAAACGGCCTCTCCGGAAAATCCGTGGTCATCGATTACCCGTTGTTCAACCCATCGATTTCATCCCTGTTACGCATCGAGTTCCGGAGCGGGGAAATGCGCAGCGTGATACTCGATCCAGGTGAGTCGGACTGGCGTATCCCGGCGCCGGAGACCTTTGCCGGGGTAATCATGGATTATTTCGCGTTGGGGGTCGAACATATATTCGGCGGCATAGACCACCTGCTGTTTCTTGCCGGCCTGCTCTACATCGCCCGCACGCTGCGCCGGATCCTGATTACCGTCACCGGCTTTACCCTGGCCCACTCGATTACCCTGTTCCTGGTGGCGCTGGATGTGCTGCGCGTGTCCATCCCTGCGGTGGAAACGGTGATCGCCCTGTCCATCGTGATGCTTGCCACCGAGATCGCCCGCAACGACCGAACCACACTGACCTGGCGCCGCCCGGTCCTGGTCGCCTGCGGTTTCGGCCTGGTGCACGGGGCCGGTTTCGCCGCGGCCCTGACGGAAACGGGCCTGCCGCAGACGGAGAAGATCAGCGCTTTATTATTCTTCAACCTCGGCGTGGAAGCGGGCCAACTGCTCATCATAACAGCGGTATTCACCGGCCTTTGGCTGGTTGCGCGCCTGCCCCACCCGTTGCTGCCCGCGCATGACAACCGGCCGCTGCGCCTGGCATTCAGCTATGCGCTCGGCATCGTCTCGACTTTCTGGTTTATTGAGCGATTCAGTCTGGCTTTTGTATAATATGCTGTAAGATTTGTTGTCAGGACAGCTACATAGACCAGAAAGGAGAAAAAAGATGGAACAGGCACTGGAAATTCTGCGCAATACCTTTGGTTACCGGGACTTTCGCGGCGATCAACAGGACATCATCAACCACGTACTCGCAGGAACCGATGCGCTGGTCCTGATGCCAACCGGCGGCGGTAAATCCTTGTGTTACCAGGTTCCGGCCCTGTTACGCCCCGGCACGGGCATCATCATTTCACCGCTCATAGCCCTGATGCAGGACCAGGTCAGCGCCTTGCTGCAGCTCGGGATCAGGGCCGCTTACCTCAATTCAACCCTGCCGCCGCAAACCGTCCGGGAAACGGAACAGGGTCTGCTGAACAACGACATGGACCTGCTCTATATCGCGCCGGAACGCCTGTTGCAGGAACACACCCTGGCATTGCTGGAACGGACAAAGCTCGCCCTGTTTGCCATTGACGAGGCGCATTGCGTCTCGCAATGGGGGCATGATTTCCGCAAGGACTACCTGGCGCTGGATCAACTGCACCAGCGCTTCCCGTCCGTCCCGCGCATCGCCCTGACCGCGACGGCGGATAAACGGACCCGCGTCGAGATACGGGAACGCCTGGGCCTGGAGCAGGCAAAAGTATATATCAGCGGCTTTAACCGCCCGAATATCCGCTACCGCATTACGAACAGACTGGAGGAGCGCAAGCAGTTACTCGACTTCCTGGAAACGGAACACCAGGGAGACGCCGGAATTGTCTATTGCCTGTCCCGCAAAAAAACCGAGGCAGTTGCGGACTGGCTCACAGCACAGGGCCGCACGGCCCTGCCCTACCACGCGGGGCTTGAGTCGGGTGTGCGCCACCGGCACCAGCAACGCTTCCTGCGGGAGGAAGGGGTCATTATCGTCGCCACTATCGCTTTCGGCATGGGTATCGATAAACCGGACGTGCGCTTCGTGGCCCACCTGGACCTGCCGAAGAGTATCGAGGCCTATTACCAGGAAACCGGACGGGCCGGACGGGATGGTGCAGCAGCCAATGCCTGGATGGTCTATGGACTGGAAGACGTGGTTAAGCTGCGGCAAATGCAGGAACAGTCGGACGCGGATGAAACCCATAAACGGGTTGAGAGGTACAAGCTCGATTCCATGCTGGGCCTGTGTGAGATCACCAGTTGCCGGCGTCATGCCTTGTTGCAGTATTTCGGGGAACAATCCCCGGCCCGTTGCGGCAATTGCGATACCTGTTTGCACCCGGTTGACACCTGGAACGGCACGACTGCCGCGCGCAAAGCCTTGTCCTGTGTTTACCGCACCGGTCAACGTTTTGGCGCCAGGCACCTGATTGACGTGCTGCTGGGTAAAGAAAACGACAAGGTGAGGAAGTTCGGGCACCAGCGCCTCAGCACCTTCGGCATCGGCGAAGAACTGGGCATGGAGCAGTGGCGCTCCGTGTTCAGGCAACTGATCGCGCGCGGTTTTCTGAGCGTTGACCTGAAAGGCTTCGGGTCCCTTCTGTTGACGGACCGGAGCAGGCCATTATTACAGGGAGAAGCGGAGGTTTTCCTGCGCAAGGATGACAGGATCAAAAAACCAACCCGGAAACAACGCAAAACACCTTTGCAGGTCAATGATCCGGAACTGTTCGAAAAACTCAAGGCTTGCCGTAAGCAACTGGCCGTCAAGCAGGGCCTGCCGCCTTACGTGATCTTCCACGATTCAACCCTGGTGGAAATGACGCAACGCCTGCCATCCGGCCCGGATGAGTTGTTACAGGTCAGCGGAGTGGGCGCGCACAAACTGGAGCAATACGGCGAGGACTTTCTTGCCGTTATTCGGGCCCACCGGGATGAGGCATCAACCGGATAAATCTTCCTGTCCGGGTCGGCAAGCACGCAGGACATGCGAAAAGCGGAGCCAAGTTTACCGCTTATAAGTGAACCGTGTTTGCCGAGCCCGCCGTGTTTTCCCGAAAATAGGTAGCAGGACGAGTTATGTATAATGATAAAATGGTAACGGATTTCTCCGTTTGACGGGCGTATTGAAACGGCTCTCTACCCGCAGAAAGTAATGATGCCTGACAGCGATCGAATACATTTTGTCGGCAGTATTCCCGGTAAAGATGTCACCGAAGTGTTTAAAACGTGCTGCGCGTCGGTGGGAGATTACCTGGCCAGGATACCTGATGGCGAGACCGGCTATCGCTCCAAATATATCAGCCACCTCGCCGATACAGTGTTCAGCAGACATCCTGATATAGTGACGATCACGCGTCCGCCGCCCGTGGACCCGGACGACCCGGAAGAATGGCGCCAGCCGGGCGAAGACTGGGCGCCGCGGGCCACCGACGGGTCGGATTTATGGAAGTTCGGTCTGCGTGAAGGAGTCAAATCCCTGCATATCGACACACTGGGTTATGGCGACGCAGCGATCGAATCATACAAGGTATTTTGTAACCTCCGCGAGCAGGGCATCATCCCGGCGGGGGTCAGGTTTCAGGTGTCGCTGCCCGCGGTGGTGGACGGAATGAGCCTGTATGTTCACCGTTTCGCCGACATGCGTTATTTCATCCCCGCCTATGAAAACGCCATGGCCGCGGACATCAGGCGCATGCTGGAGGTGATACCGGCTCAGGACCTGGCTATCCAATGGGATAACGTCTCCAGCGTGCTGGAACATGAAGCGAAAGCTACCGGGCACAGGCTGCCGGTGAAGATCCCGCTGCTGGCAAAATTACTGATGGGGAGTCCCGGCAAACGCTTCCGGCAAGTACTGAAGACCTTCGCAGCAAACATTCCCCCCGAGGTCGAATTCGGCATACATTTTTGCTATGGCGACATAGGTCATAAACATATCTTCGAACCGCGTGATCTGACCGTTTGCGTACACCTGGCCAATGAAGCGGTCAAGCATGCGGGCCGGCCAGTCGACTGGGTACACGTGCCGGTGCCGCGGGACAGAAAAGATGACGCTTTCTTTCAACCTCTGCAAAACCTGAGTGACGCTACGCGCTTGTATCTCGGACTGGTACACCTTACCGACGGCGTTGAAGGCACAAAGACGCGTATAGATATCGCGAAGAAATATAAAACCGAATTCGGGATCAGCACCGAATGCGGTTTTGGCCGCAGGTCGCCGGAAACTATCCCCCAGCTCCTGGAGGTTCACAAACAGGCTGCCGAATTACTCTGAAGGGGAAATGACGCCGAGCTCGATCAGCATGCCCAGCTCATCGCGGCAGACCCATTCTTCTGCAATTTTACCCTCTTCCAGTCTGAAATTTGCGATTGCTGACCAGCGGACCGTTTTCCCCGCTACCTCGTGATAGCCGATACGGCTTTTCCAGTTGTCACGGTGCACGGCAAGGTGACTTAACCGGCAGGAGATGCGATCATCTGTGCCGAACATCTCGTAAATAGTCGTTTTTATCGAACTGTAGCTGTCTATGACCCGGGCCAGGCCTGTCTTGAAATTTTCGATACCGATAATGGGTTCGGGAACTTCCGGTCGGTGGATAATACAATCGTCGGTGTAGTATTCCCCCAGCAGGTCAATATTGAACTTATCAACCACTTCCGCAAAATAGCCCCTTACGATTTCTTTATTTTTCTCGACTGACATATCGTTGAGCGCAGTGAAACCATGAAGTCGATGTCTGTTATGAGGCCTCAGCTTCAATATGCATTGTCTTGCGGTAATATTCCCAAAAACCGATGACTGCCGATTCCGTTACCAAGTGTTCCGTATCTTCCGCTTTGCCGCCCCCCATGCCGATATAGGATGATTCTTCCTGGTCGCGAATAATTGCTTCATGCACTATTTCCACTGCCTCACCGTCTTCCATGGAGATCAGGCCGGCAGGACCTATCAGGTTGCCTTGCTTGTTTCTGATGTTCTGCATTTCTTCATCATCATCCTCATAACCGAACTGGGTCCATACCAGTTCAAACTGCCCCGGTCCTTTTGTGACGGTTTGTCTCACTGCCAGCGTATTGGCGATCTGCTGGAGGACCAGGTTCGGAAATGTAGTCAATATGACCAGGGTCACGCCATCGTTGAACTCTTTTCTGCCTGCCAGCAGGGACGGGTCTCTCAGGGTGAATTCAGCATTGAACGTCCTGAGTCCGTCATACTCCTCTGTATTTCCTTCGTCAGTTCCCTGTGATGCGGTCAGAACCGTGTGGCGTTTTTTACCATCCATCCAGCTGCCGCCTTTCTGTGTTGAGCGGTAGAGGCCAAAGGTCGTATGAAACAGGTGCAACAAACTGGCGTGGTAAGGGTCACGGGTATTTTCCGCGTACAACTTCCAGTTTCCCTGAACCAGTTGCCGCTCATCACCAAGCACCCTGATCGGGCTGTGACATATCCGTTCTATATGTCTGACGATCACGGCCCCCAGGTAATCCTTAAGGGGTTCTACCTTGTCGGAAAATGTTGCAAAAATCAGGTGGCCCACCGTATCGACCCGCAACCGGTCCAGTCCGTGTTGTTCCATCCGGAACCCTTCCGGCATCCCACCCCGGCCACCCAGTCCGCGGCGGAACGGTACGCCGATCAACTTCCCCTGCATATCATATTTCCATTGATGGTAGACACACTCCAATTCATCGACGTTGCCCCTGGCGCTACGGCAGACCAGGGCTCCCCGATGGGCACACCGGTTGGTCATCACGTTAATGCCGCCCTCCCTGTCCCGGGTGACTATCACCGGTGTGTCACCGATATAAGTTGCCTTGAAATCACCGGGGTCCGGAATCTCCGCCGTCAGACCGATAAAGGACCAGTTATCGCCCCGAAAGATCCTTTCCTGCTCCACCTCATAGATTCTGGCGTCCGTGAATACACCATAAGGCACATGACCGGCCTCATCATCTATCGGCCAGTATAACGAGCCGTTTGTCGTATCGATCACTGCGTTCATCGGCTTCTCCGGGGTTAAATCGGGGTTACCAGCAAGCTCTTGATTTGATGGGTATCAAATATGGCAATTTTCCCCTTGAATTTTAAAACGTCTCCATCCGCTACAATCTTATCCAAGTATTTACCCGCATTATAGATATCCGTCGCGCCGTCCGTCTTTGTCTGCAAAACCAGGTAATTGCTCTGTGCGCTGATTACGCCCTCATTCAGGCCCTTGATGAGAATATTACTCAGAACATGACGATAATTGTGCTCTGCGTAAACATTCGCGTTGCGCAACGACACAATCCTGTCTACAAGCATTCCCCTGCTATCGCAGAATATTGCGGCAGCAGGCAAGCCGCGTTCATGGTTCTCCCTGGAGATAATTTTATAGATACAATCTTCCGTAAAAAACTCAGGCCACTGTTCCAGCCTGTCATCGTCAATACATTCCACGTAACGGCCTTGCAGTTGTTCCACGTGGTATTGTAATTCCATTGCGGATAGCTTGTTCAGTTCCATCCTGCCGCCCTGTTTGCCTCTGTTGCCAGTTGTAATTCCGCCGCTGTTGCATTGTTTTCAACTATGTTAACCGAAACTCTTTGATACCGATATATAAAAATTTTTCGTTTTGAGGGTGTACGGATTGCGGCATTCCCATGAAGGTGCAGGCCGGTCCTGTTATAATTAATCTGTAGACGCGGCACCCGGTCCATCGGATGCTGATATATAAATCCGAATACCTTCAGGAGCAAAACATGGCAGAGATCGAAGGCGGTTGCCTGTGCGGCAACATTCGTTACAAGAGTGAGGCGGAACCCCTGGCGACGGTGCTGTGTCATTGCATCAACTGCCAGAAACAGAGCGGCGGGGCTTATTCTTTAAACCTCGTCATGCCGAAAGGGTCACTGGATATCCAGGGGGACCTGACCACCTACGTGGACACGGGAGACAGCGGGAAACCCCTGGATCGCAATTTCTGCGGACGCTGCGGGTCGGTCATCACCAGCGAACCCTCGGTTATGGCTAATATCACCGTCCTCAAGGCAGGCACCCTGGACGATACCTCCTGGGTCAGACCCGCTATGGAAATTTACTGCGACAGCGCCCAGCCCTGGACCCGCGAGCAGGTGGAGATGCAATCCCATTCGAAGATGATGCCGTAACAGTTACCTGATTATTGCGCCGATTGGTTCTTTTCGTTCCGGGATGGTTGATATTATCCATAACGCGCCGCTGAAGTTATTACAGGAAAATAGATAACTTATTGATTTTACTGTATTAATTATACCCTTACCAAGTTGGTACATTTCCTGCTAGGTTATCTTGATAATTTAAAAACCAGACAGGCAGTTCTTTCAGGGGGACGTACAATGGGGAATTATCACTTTGGCGGGTGGGCCGTTGCCGCAGGTATCCTGCTCTCGGCCTCGACCGCCTACGCAGTCACAGACCTTGACGAGATTATCGTTACCGCCACGCGCCAGGACCAGTCTCTGGCCGATGTTTCCAGCGCAGTCAGCGTAGTGGAGAAGAATGCCATCCAGGCCGGACGCCAGCAGTTGGGGCTGGATGAATCGCTGAACCGGGTGCCCGGTATCTTCTTCCAGAACCGCTACAACTTCAGCCAGGATCTGCGGGTCGCCATCCGGGGTTTCGGGGCCCGGGCCAACTTCGGCATCCGCGGCATCAAGGTATTTGTTGACGACCTCCCGGCAACGCTGGCCGACGGCCAGAGCGGGGTTGACGACATCGATATCGGCTCCGTAGGCCGTATCGAAGTCATTCGCGGCCCATCCTCCGCATTGTACGGCAGCGCGTCCGGCGGCGTGATGAGCTTGTACACCGAGGACGGACCGGACACGCCGTTTGCCGAAGCCAGAGTAACGGTCGGTGAATACGACCACCAGAAATACCAGCTCAAGTTCGGCGGACAGACGGGCAAACTGAATTACCTGGTGAACGGTTCCTACATGGAGAGCGACGGTTACCGGGAAAACTCCAGGGTGGAGCACGGCCTGGTGAACAGCAAGTTCCGC
>JAJDUB010000078.1 GCA_022826885.1 Gammaproteobacteria bacterium | reverse complement strand
GGACTGCCTATAAGCCTGTTGTTATTGAAGTACTCTTCATTGCACTTTCCGTTCAGTAACAGTTAAGCATTTGCTTCATACACCCCAACCTGTTAGCGGCCCGAATTTTCATGGGTCGGGTTGCCCTTGTAAGCGCCGACGCTGATGTAATAGGCACCCGTGGCCTCGGGGGTAACCGAAAGTCTTGAATTGACCTTGCCCGCTCCATAGTCCACGTCATCGTGAAAGGCGACCTGCTCCCCTTCAGAGTTGTAAATCCTCAGTACGGTGTCCGTGTCGACGTCAGCCCCGATGCCGTCCAGGGTGATGTCGTATGTTTTCCCCTCGACCAGGTCCACCTTGATCCAGTCTTCATCGAACTTGTCGTCAAGCGTGCCCTGGAACCGCTCGCCCGCGGAGACAGCCAGTGGGGTTTCAATATTGTCGTCCTCTTCGTCAAACACGGTGACTTCATAGGTGCCCGAGTTGTCCCTGTACCGGCTCTGATAACCGCTGGCGCTGATGTAATACACGCCGCTGCTGTCCGGGGAGAACTCCAACATGGAGAACACGTTCAGGGCTTCCACTTCGATGTCGTCATTGGTGGCAATTTCCTCTCCATCGGAGTCGTAAATCGTCAGTACGGTATCCGGCACAGCCTCGGGCCCGATGCCGCTGAGCCTGATGTCATAGTTTTCCCCTTCCACCAGTTCAACCCTGATCCAGTCTTCATCGGACCTATCCGCCAGGATGCCCTCAAAGCTGCCGTTGACGGAAATCGTGTAGGTGGTGTCGACGGATGCGGCGGCATCCTGAGTCTTAGCTTCCACAGAACGTGTCATGGTCTGTCTCCTACGAACAAAAAAGCGTCAGGCCTGTATATAGTAAACTAATCCGATGGATATGCTACATCTTACCTTCCCGGTTCCCGGGAACTGCCGGTGATTGGCGCGGGCCGCAAATTTCTCTTCATCACGCTGAGCAATATCGGCGATGCGCTGCTGACGACCCCGGTATTGCAGTTGTTACACCGGCATGATGAAACCGCTGTTATCGATATCGTCGGCGACGAGCGCTCGTCCATGCTGTTCCTTCACTGCCCTTACCGGGGTGGGATTTACCACAAGCAGAAACAACGGTTTTTACGCGGCGCGCCGGCCCTGCTGCTCGAACTTCGCCGCAAACGCTACGACCTCGTGGTCGACTTGCGCACAGACATCCTCGCCTGGCTGGTCAGGGCTGATAAAAGACTTGTGAAGACAGCCGGGGGCGGCCATGTCCATGCGGTTGAGCGGCATTTTGCCGCCGTCTCCCCACTAACTGAAGGTAAGGAAATACCGCCCACCACCCTGTGGCCGGGACAGGATGACAGGGATTATGCCGACGGCGTTTGCCGGCAACTTCCCGGCAACCGATGGTTGTGTATCGGTCCCGGCGCAAACTGGGAGAAGAAGATCTGGCCGGCGGAAAAATATGCGCAGACTGCAGACGAACTCCGCGGCGCGTTTGATGCGCTCGTGCTGCTGGGCAATAAAGCCGACAGCCGGCAGGCGGAACTCGTTGCCGGGCGCGTCCGGCTGCCCTGCGCCAATCTTTGCGACCGCACGACACTGCTGCAGGCCGCCGCGGTGATGGAGCGGATGACCCTGTTTCTCGGCAATGACTCCGGCCTCGGCCACATTGCCGCCGCCGTCGGCGTTCCCTCCTTCACCCTGTTCGGTCCCGGCAGTCCGGAACGTTACCACCCCTGGGGGCCCCGCGCTGCCTGGCTCGTCGCCCCTGACAGCGATATTGAAAACATCCCCGTGAACACCGTCGTGGAAAAAGTCAGGGCGCACCTGACCCGGATTTCTCACTCTTCAGTGGCCCCCGCTAAACTCCGGGGTCAGCGTAAAAACACATGAGATGGATGCCTAAACGCCACGTTTCGATGGGTTTTTACTCTGACCCCATCTATCAGCCGGAAATAAATGGGGACGGACTTAAGTCCGTCCCCGGGCAACCGCTCATCCTCAGGGCGGTTATACGGTTTCTGCCGTTTGATGTTAGAATTGCGGTTTGAATTATCGGAAAGCGGGGCAACGCTCAAATGTTAAAGGAGACATCATATGACAATGGCTGATCGCGACGGCGTCATCTGGTTTGACGGCGAACTGGTTCCCTGGCGGGAGGCGAACGTGCACGTGCTTACCCACACGCTGCATTACGGCGTGGGGGTGTTCGAGGGGATGCGCGCCTATGAGACGCCGCGCGGCGTTGCCATTTTCAGGCTGCATGACCACACCCGGCGCATGGAGCGCTCGGCGCATATCCTGGGGATGCGCCTGCCCTGCACCTTCGACGAGATTAACGAAGCCTGTGTCACGGTGGTGCGGGAGAACGCCCTGTCGGCGGCATACGTCCGGCCCATCGCTTTTTACGGGTCCGAGGGAATGGGACTGCGCGCGGACAACCTCAGCGTTCACGTGGCGGTTGCCGCCTGGGAATGGGGCGCCTACCTGGGCGATGAGGGATTGGAGAAGGGCATCCGCATCAGGACGTCGTCCTTCACACGGCACCACGTGAACATTTCCATGTGCAAGGCCAAGGCCGTCGGCCATTACATCAATTCCATCCTTGCCCTGCACGAAGCGCTGGAATGTGGTTATGACGAGGCGCTGCTGCTGGACAACGAAGGCTATGTCGCAGAGGGCAGCGGCGAGAACATCTTTATCGTACGCGACGGTATGATTTACACCCCGGACCTGACCTCCGCCCTGGAAGGTGTGACCCGGGACACCATCATGGTGTTCGCCCGCGACCTGGGCATGGAGGTAAAGGAAAAACGCCTGACCCGGGACGAGGTCTACATTGCGGATGAGGCGTTCTTCACCGGCTCAGCAGCGGAAGTCACCCCTGTAGTGGAACTGGACAACCGGACAATCGGGACAGGCCGGCGCGGACCGGTGACCAGGAAACTCCAGAACATGTTTTTCGACCAGGTTCATGGCCGCAAGGTCCGGCACCCGGAG
The DNA here is from genome assembly GCA_022826885.1 of Gammaproteobacteria bacterium. GTDB lineage: Bacteria > Pseudomonadota > Gammaproteobacteria > Eutrophobiales > Eutrophobiaceae > JAAXHV01. The sequence goes on along the minus strand of JAJDUB010000078.1, from coordinate 3,755 downwards.
TGGCTGACTTATGTGGAAGAACCACGCGAGGTAGCTCAGGCAGTATGAGTTCGGTGGGGGCCAATACGCCGAATGACCGGCAACATTATGAAATCAGCCGGCGGGACCTGCCCCTGCATTGCCCCCTGCCGGATATGAGTCTGTGGAATTCCCACCCGCGGGTGTACCTGCCCATAGAGGAGACGGGCTGGGCGAAATGCCCATACTGCGGAGCCGAGTTCACGCTGGTATCCACCAACTGACCCGGATTGAACCCTGCTGCCCAAACTGAAAACAGCCCTGTCATCCTCTGGCAGATCTGTGACGGAAAACGCGGCCACCTGAGCCAGTCCACCGGGTTGATCCAGGCCCTGCACCGGCGTGTCCCGCTGGCGGTGCACCGGGTGACGGCGCCGCCGTTGAGCCAATCCCTGGCATCCTGTCTCACCGGAAAGACTCCATGGGCGCAGGACCTGCCGGCGCCGCAGGTAGCTGTCGGCGCCGGCCACGCAACCCACGCAGCGTTGTTGGCCGCCAGGCGGGCCTACCGGGCCAGGACCGTCGTGCTCATGCGCCCCAGCCTGCCCCTGGACTGGTTCGATTACTGCCTGGTGCCGGCCCATGACGACCCGCCGGCGCGGGATAACGTCATCGTAACGGCAGGCGCCGTCAATCCCATGCAGGCACCAAAGGACCACGACCCGGAACGCGGCCTGATCCTGGTCGGCGGCCCTTCCCGGCATTACCGTATGGAAGCGCCGGCACTGCTGTCCCGCATCAGGCAGGTGCTGGCGCGCACATCACCCCGTTACTGGACGCTGTCCAACTCCCCCCGTACGCCCGCACAACTGAACCGGGAGCTGATTGGGTTGCAAGCCGCGGGAGTCGAGGTGACGCTTTGGGACCAGTGTGGACCGGACTGGCTGGCTGAAACCCTGGCGCGCGCCCGCGACGTATGGGTGACCGAAGACAGTGTCTCCATGATCTACGAGGCGCTGACCGCAGGTTGCAGGGTGGGATTGTTGCCGCTGCCGAGAAAACCCGCAAGCCGGCTGCACCGGGCGATTGACCTGCTGCTTGAGCAAGGCTTTGTATGTACGCATAACGAAGGGGAAACCGGCGCGGAACTGACCGCACCGCCGCGGACACTGGATGAAGCAAACCGTTGCGCCGGGTTGCTGCTGGAGAAGGGACTGCTGCCGGAAACACCCGGGTCGGCAACATGCCCCTGACAGTGCTGCAAACGCTGCCGGCCCTGGAGACGGGCGGAGTGGAGCGCGGAACGGTTGACGTGGCCGCCGAACTGGCGCGCCGCGGCCACCGGTCGCTGGTAATATCTTCCGGCGGGGCGTTAACAGCCGAACTCAGCGCCGGCGGTTCCAACCATTACGCCTGGCCTATCGGGAAAAAATCCCCCTTCACACTACTGCTGGCATCCCGGCTACGGCGTTTCCTGCAGGAGGAAAAGGTGGATATCCTGCATGCACGCTCGCGCCTGCCGGCCTGGGTCTCTTACCTGGCCTGGAAAAACATGCCGGCAGAGAACCGGCCCGTATTCATCACCACCGTGCACGGCCCCTACCGCGCAGGCCGCTACAGCGCAGTCATGACCCGCGGGCAGAAGGTGATAGCCATTTCCAGGTATATCCATGACTACATCATGTCGAATTACCCCGGGGTTGACCCCGGAAAGGTATCGATCATTCACCGCGGGGTGGATCCCGGACGTTTCCCCTGCGGATACCGGCCTGCCGCAGAATGGCTGGAACACTGGCGCATGGACCGCCCCTACCTGCATGACAAGGCGCTGGTTACCCTCCCCGGGCGCATTACCCGCTGGAAGGGCCATACGGATTTTATCGACATCATCGGGCGCCTGAAGCAGGCCGGGACCCATGTCCACGGCCTGATTGCGGGCGGGGCGGAGCCGCGCCGTGAAAAGTTCCTCAAGGAGTTAATCCGGTCGGTAAACCGGCGCGGCCTGGGAAACGACATCAGCTTCCTGGGACAGCGCGACGACCTGCGCGAAGTGCTGAGCGTCTCCGATGTCGTACTGTCACTGGCAGACACCCCCGAGGCTTTCGGCAGGACAGCGCTGGAAGCCCTGTCACTGGGGCGCCCGGTAGTCGCCTACGCCCACGGAGGCGCAGAAGAAGTACTGGAGGAAATGCAGCCGGACGGCCTGGTCGAGCCGGGGAATACGGCTGCCGCAACCGGGAAGGTCCTTGACTTCCTCAAGGCCGGGCCGCACATCGCCCCCAACCGCACCTTCACCCTGGAACGGATGCTGGACAAGACCCTGGCTTTGTATGAAGAGGCATGCGACTGATGAAAAACCCCTTCGGCAATCTGAGAGAACGCCTGTACCAGCGCTTCGTGCATAAATTCTTTGCCCGCGACCTGTTGCTGGAACTGCAACTGCTGGCCCGGCGCGAGACCCTGGAATACATCAACGCCAACATGCGGCACTGCCTGATCTGCCGCAACAGGCGGGCGTTGTTCGAATATGCCCTGGGCCATGCGGGCCGTGATGGCCTGGTTACCGAATTCGGCGTGGCGCGTGGCGACAGTATCAGGCTGCTGGCCGGGTTGACCGGCGCTACCGTTCACGGTTTTGATTCCTTCCTCGGCCTGCCCGAAGACTGGGCCGGCGCCACCGAGAAACGCGGCGCGTTTGCAGGACGCCCGCGGCGTCTGCCTGGAAACGTCAAAATCCATGAAGGCATGTTCTCCGAAAGCCTGCCGGCGTTCCTTGAAGAACACGACCAGGCCATGCGTTTCGTGCACGTGGACTGCGACCTGTATGCGTCCGCCCGTACTGTATTCGACCTGCTGAAGCCGCGTATCGGACCCGGAACGGTGATCGTCTTCGATGAGTATTTCAATTACCCGAACTGGCAGGAACACGAGTTCAAGGCGTTCCAGGAATTTATCGGGGAGGAAGACAGCAGCTACGAGTACCTGGCCTTTTGCGCCAGGGGCGGCTCAGTGGCGGTCAGGATCACCGCCTGATCAACCCGTGCCGGATGGCGATTCGCAGGGACATTCTGATCATCAAACTCGGGGCACTGGGCGACGCGGTCATGGCGACCGGCCTGGTTGACCGGATTTTGGGGCATCACGCGGCTCACCGCTGCATTCTCCTTACCAGTCCCCCCTACGGAGAATTGTTTGCGGCCCGGCCTGGCCTGGAGTTGAAGACTTTCGACCGCAGCAGCCTGCGTTCCACACTGGCAACGGTGCAGTGGATACGCAGACAGCGGTTCGGGCGGGTATACGATCTGCAGTCAAACGACCGCACCGGCGTAATGTGCGGCCTGTCGGCCATACCGGAGCGGGTCGGCAACCACCCGCGTTTTCCCTACAACCTGCACCCGCAGGGCCGCTACACGGGCCAGTGCCATATTCACGCCAGGATGCTGGAAGTACTTGAGGCCGCCGGCATCTCCGCAAACAAAGTCGTCCCCTGCCTCTACCCCTCCGCGGCAGACCGGGAAAAAGTAGACGTGTGGTTGCAGGAAAGGGATCTTGCGGGCTGGAAACTCGTCATCATGCACGCCGGCGCTAGCGCCCGGCGCCCGGAAAAACGCTGGCCCTACTTCCGGGAACTGGCCGAAGCCCTGGCGCAACGCGGATTTCTCACACTCTGGGCAGGCGGGGAGGAAGACAGGCATACAAACGCCGACCTGGCCCGCGTCACAGGCGCGGATGCAACCGGTGCGTTCTCTTTCCTGCAACTGGTTGCCCTGACGGCCCACGCCCAATTCGCAGTGACC
>JAJDUB010000019.1 GCA_022826885.1 Gammaproteobacteria bacterium | reverse complement strand
GTGGAAGCGGGCATGACGCCGTTGCAGGCGTTACGCTCCGCCACCATAGAAACTGCCAGGCTGCTGGAGGCTGAAGACGAAATAGGCACGCTGGAAGAGGGTAAATATGCCGATATCGTCGCAGTGGACAGGGACCCGACGCAGGACATCAAGGCATTGCGCAATATCCTGCTGGTGATGAAGGGCGGGAAGGTTTATCGTAATAAGTTGTAGTTATTTTAAAATGGGGATGGCTCTGAATGCGTCCCCTGATTTAGCGGGGGGATAAGACATGAGTATAAACCGGGCATTATCAAGCATTGTAGTTCTCATTTTATTTACAGTATTTGTCCCGGCAGCAAACGCAGCCGGCGCCACCGCCATTGTCGGCGGCACGGTGGTTGATCTGGAAGGCAAGGCGCCGATAGAGAATGCCGTCATTCTCGTGGAAGGAGAGCGGATCGCGGCTATAGGTAAATCCGGCAGCGTGGAAATCCCGGACGGCGCCGAACAAATAGACGCCGGTGGCGCCTGGCTCATCCCCGGCCTGATGAACATGCACGTCCACCTCGGCCTCGTTCTGCCGGGCAAGATGAAGGCCGAGTTGCACAACGAAAGTGAGGCGGCGCTGGCGTTGCGCATGGCAATGAATGCGCGTGATAGTTTGCAAGCCGGTGTCACAACCATCCGTTTGACGGGAGATCTGCATCATGCCGACCTGGCCCTGATGCGGGCGATTAACAAGGGCCAGGCGCACGGTCCGCGTATTTTCAGCGCTGGCCAACCGCTTACGATAGTCGCGGGTCATGGGTCGAAAAAAGAGGGCAGAAAAAAATTCAGCGGGCCTGACGAACTGGTAAAAGGAGCTCGCACCCAGATCAGCGCCGGTGCGAAATGGATCAAGATAGCAATATCGGGCGGAATAGCCACCGACGGCGGCGGTCTTGCGGAGGCATTGATGATGCCCGAGGAGATCCAGGCGGTAATCGACGCGGCCCACCGTTTCGGCGTAAAGGTGACGGCGCACTCCGGCTCCCCGGTCGCAACAAGTATTGCCGTAGACTACGGGCTTGATTGCGTGGAACACGGTTATTTCCTGGATCGTCCGACCCTGAAGAAGATGAAGGAACACGGCACCTGGCTGGTGCCGACCATCGTCGTCAGCCAACCGGCCTCGGCGCCGTTTTTTGAGCGTATCGGTTCCCCCCCTTGGTACCTGAAACGGCGTGAATCCGCTGGCAAGGCGCACTGGAAGGCGCTGGAGATGGCTATCGAGGAAGGAGTTAACATTGCCCTGGGTACAGACCAGATGCCTGCCGAACCCAATGACGGTACCACGGCGACCGCCCGCGAGGCGCAATACTACGTGGAAGCCGGCATGACGCCGCTGGAGGCGTTGCGTTCCGCCACCATTGAAACCGCCAGGATGCTGGAAGCCGAGAATGAGATTGGCACACTGGAACCAGGCAAATATGCCGATATCGTTGCCGTGGACGGAGACCCGACACAGGACATCAAGGCATTGCGCAATATCTTGCTGGTGATGAAAGGCGGCAAGGTTTACCGCAACAAGTTGTAGAAATTAAGGATGAAACAAGTCCTTTTGCAGTGAGCTTGCGGGTGGGTATCGTCGGCTGGGGAGATGCCGGCAGGATTCATGCAAAACACCTGGAGGCGCACGGGGCGCGCCTGGTCGGCGTGGTCTCGCGCAGGTGGCCGGGTTCGGCTGTACCCTGGTTTCATAGTATGGACGATCTCTTGTCCGGGGTCGATGCGCTCACGATCGCCACACCCAATGATCTTCACGCCGGAATGGCGCTGAAAGCGGTATCGGCGGGCAAGGCGGTGATGGTTGAGAAGCCGCTCTGTATTTCACGCGACGAACTGAGGCAACTCGAACTTGCCCTCCCGTCAGCCGATGCTCCTGTTCATCTCGGCTATCGCCTTCGTTTCAACGACGAGATACGGCGTTTGCGCCGCCCTGAAGGCGGTCCGGTTGTTCCCCGCAGCATACATTGCAGCTATCAACTGGGGATTAACCGTCTGGCTGCCGGGAAAAGCTGGATCCGTGACCCGGTGCGTAGTGGAGGCGCCTTTTTTGTATTGGGCCCACATTGCCATGACCTGGTGCGTTGGATTTGCCGTGCCCGGGGCAGGGCGCTGACCGGCCTCGCCGTGCCGGATAGCGTAAAGGATGATTTTCCCCTCGAGGTTTCACTCACGGGTAGGCTTGGAGAAACGGAACTCGGAATATCGGTAGATATGAGAGGAAACGCAGATTATCGCCTTCAACTTACGGTAGAATGGCCGGATGAAGACGAACCCCGTTCAGTAGTTCTCTCGGGAGAACGCCCAGGTGTGCGGGAAGAAGCCGAGTATTCCGGTCTCATGGGCAACTTCGTACAGGCTGCAGAACAGGGTCTGGCTGACCCTGCCGCAGTGACGGAGATTCTGCAAACCCATCGCGAACTTCTGGATGCTGACTTTCTGCTAACACCCGGAGAGGAAACGTGAAGACGATACTGGCAGTCGTTGTCCTGTTTGTGTGTTTATACTCTCTTTTCCCGGGACTGCCTGCGAACACCGGGTCGGATCTCGTGGCGAAGGGAGAGGATATCTTCTTCAACGAGACGTTCGGCGGCAACGGCCGGACATGCGTTACCTGTCACCGCCCCGAGGACAACTGGCGCATCACACCGGCATTTATCGCCACGTTGCCCGATGATGACCCGCTCTTCGCCCACGAGTTCATGCCGGAGTTCAGGGAGAACTTCGAAAAAGCCGATCTCCTGCGGGAATGGGGCCTGATCCTGATGAACCCTGATGGTTTCGACGACCTCGAGAATGATTTCGTAATGCGCACGGTGAATTCCCTGCGTTCCGTCCGCACCAGCATTGAGGGCATGCCCCACGAAGGCATGGAAAATCAGCTCGATTTCATGGAGCCGCTCACCGGTTGGGCGGGAGACGGCGCTCCCGGTGACGGCAGCCTGCGGTCTTTTGCCATCGGGGCGATCATTCAGCATATGCCCAGAACACTTGCACGCGAGCCGGGAGTCGACTTTCGCCTTCCCACCGACGAGGAATTGGACGCGCTTGAAGCCTTCATGCTGACCCTCGGGCGCCAGGAAGAGCTGTCGCTCCCCCTGCCATTGAAGGGAGACCTGGCGCTGCGTGGACAGGACCTCTTTATCGACAGGGATAATAAGAACGGGCGTTGCAATGTCTGCCATATCAATGCCGGGGCGTCTTCGCTACAGGCGAGCGTGCTGCCGCAGGGCCGTATCGTGAATCTCGGCAGCATAGTCCATGCCACCGGCGAGGAGTTTGCGCCGGGAAAACCGACCGAGCTCATTCCGCTGGATGACGGCTATAAGGACACGCACCAGTTCAATACCCCGCCGGTGGTCGAGGCTGCGGACGCCGGGCCGCTGTTCCATAGCGGTTTCGTGAAGTCGGTCGAGGAAGCGGTGGACATCTATAATCTCGACACATTCAGGGAATCGGAGGTAGGGATCGCACTCACCAGGCGTTTTGGAACTGAGACTGATTTGTCCGCCAGCGAGGTCCTGGCGATCGGCGCGTTCCTGAGAGTCATCAACGCACTCGACAACATTCGCGAAACTACCGAGCTTCTGGAGACAAGCCTGGAGAAGGGGATTCTTGAGAATGAAAGGGCGCGCGAACTGATACGAAGAGCAGCTTATGAAACGGAAGACGCAATCATCGTTCTCGATGGTGTGAATCTCCATCCGCTGGCGGTGGGGAGATTGCGCAGGGCGGAAGAACTCATACACAGCGCCCGGGAAGCGACTTTCTCGCGCTCCGGTCATGTCCGCGACGCACTCGTCGAACTACAGCGCGCACGCGAGATATTGATTGAATCATAAGTTGAAAATTAACCTGATTACTGTCACTATGTAGAAGTAGTTGTTTGTGGCTTCCAATTAAATCTTGGGGAGAAATGGGGGGAGCGATGAAGAAGCTCACATGCATCATCCTTGCGCTACTGTTGTGTCTGTCGGGTTGCTCGGGCGACCAGCCAGGTTCCGGCAGTGAACTCATCATTACCGGCGTCACCCTGATCGACGGCACCGGGTCCGACCCACAGGTTGGGGTCGACATCCTCATAGCCGACGGACGGATTGCTGAAATCGGCCCGGACTTGTCGACTGCTTCGGAAGCAGAGACCATCGACGGCGCCGGGAAATATGTCATCCCCGGCTTGATCGATGCTCACGTCCACATGGACGCCCCCATTGTCTTTCAGCTTACACCCGATGAGAAAGCCCGGGTCATTGAGAACAACCCCAGGGCTTTTCTGTACAACGGCGTCACCACGGTCCTCAACGTATCCTCGAAGGTGGACTGGATCTTCGAGCAGCGCCAGGCCGAGCGGGAAGGGCGACTGCTGTCCCCCCGGCTCTATGTGATGGGACGTTCTTTTACTCCTGTAGATGGTTGGGGCAGTCGGCACGGCGGCGCCCTGGCCGATGTCGATGATGCCGTGGCACGCGCCCGGGACTACATCAGCCGTGGCACGGACGGTTTCAAGGTGATCATCGAGGACGGCCTGGGCGCCTCCGGTACCTATAAGAGGATGAGCGAAGACATGATGATGGCCATCTCGAAGATCGCCCGGGAGAACGATGTCCCCATCTATACGCACGCCATCAACCTGGACGAGTTCCATTCGGCCGTGGCCATGTCATCCACGGCGATTGTCCATGGGCTTGAAGACCCCATCCCGCCGGGCGACACCATCTTGCAGGACATGGTCGCGAATAACGTGATGTTTGTTCCCACCCACAGCCTGTGGGAAGCGTTCCTGCGCCATGACGAGGCGGCGGCTGACCTGAACGACCCCATCCTGCGCGGCAGCGTTCCACATTTTCTGCTGGATTACATGCAGGACCCGGAATACCGGGCGGAGGAGACCCGCCGCTTCCTGGCTGTGGCTGGCATGCCGGTTTACCAGTGGGCCGAGGACAGGATCCCGATTTTCAGCGAAAATATCCTGAAGGCGCACCAGGCCGGCGTGATAGTCGCCACCGGTACCGACGCGGGAGGACCGGTGGGGTTTAACTTCCAGGGCTACAACCTCCCCTGGGAGGTCAAGCTTTTCGTACAGGCCGGGATGACGCCGATGGATGCCCTGGTCGCGGCCACCCGCAACGGCGCCATGGTGATCGGCGTCGAGGATCAACTGGGTACGGTGGAGGCCGGCAAACTGGCCGACCTGCTGATCCTGGCAGCCAACCCGCTGGATGACATTGAGAATATCCGCAAGATAGAAACCGTCGTATACAAAGGCAAGGCTTACCCGCGCCGGGAGTTTGCCTACCAACCCTCTGAGACGGGAGACGAAAAATGAAACAGCCAGACAGTCCGGTAATTAATAGAATTCGTTATGTTCTGACCAGTGGTTTACTCGTTTTAATATTTGGTTATGCACCGGTAACGCAGTCCCAGATTGAAGAAATAGTAGTGACCGCCACCAAGCGCGGCGATTCTTTGATCCAGGATATCCCCTTGTCCGTGCAGGCAATCAGCGGAGACAGTCTGAAGGAAGCAGGTGCGCTGGACTTCAACGATTTCTTCCGCCAGGTGCCGGGTTTGAGCGCCGTCGACCAGGGGCCCGGTGACAAACGCTACATTGTACGCGGCATCAACTCAGCCGGCGCTGGTACTGTGGGTCTGTACTTCGATGAAATCGTGGTTACCGGCAACATGCTGACCGCGGCCGGCGGTCGCTCAATTGACGTGAGACTGTTCGATATGGATCGTATCGAGGTGCTGAAAG
>JAJDUB010000040.1 GCA_022826885.1 Gammaproteobacteria bacterium | reverse complement strand
TGATTCAGTCGCCGCTTTTTTCAACACGACGGATGGCGATGTGACGGAGGTAGATATTTTCGGTAATACCGGTACCGGAGAAAAACTTGACCGGGTCAATACGTTGAAGAGCCGGTTGTTCTGGTTTATTTTTGCCGAATTCTACCCTGGTACCGACGTCAACCGTGTATGACCTGGATACGTACGGCAAGAGGCCCTGCCATCAATTCTCCTGTCGAAGCCACTTTTCCCAGGTGGTAGGCGAAATTGGTCAAAAATACCCGCTGCAAGGTGTCGGAATCCATCTCCCCCCAGCCCAGGTCGGAGATACCCGAGGTTGCCGTGACATCACTCAGCATATAGACGAAATAATCACGTGACACCGCGTCCCTTGCGGTGGATTCAACACAGGCACCGGTTGAAACGCCCGCCATCAGGAGGTTAACTACGTTTAATTCCTTGAGCGTTGCATCCAGTCTGGTGTACATGAAACCGGATTGCCTGATCTTCTCAATGAGAATATCACCCGGCTGTGGAGCAATCTCCGGCCAGATTTTGACACCCTCCGTGCCCCCCCGCACGGCCTTGCCCTCCCGGATAACGGGAAACCGGTCTGCCAGGGTGCCCTTGTCATTGGCACCAGGATGATGGACATGATTCAGATAAACGATCGGCAGTTTTACCTCACGGCAATGCCGGATAAACCTGGTCAGGTTGGGCAGCATGTCCCGTCCTTCTACTGTCTCAAAGGGAGCGCCGACCTGCAGAAAATCCAGGCTCATGTCTACGATGAGCAGGGCCGTATTTCTGGGAGATAATTCCGGGAACATTATTTAAAGTAAACGAATATGCATGTTAAATCCGGATGATTAAATTTATTCCGGATCAGGATGAAGTATAGAGACACGCATCCAGGATGCCCAGAACCTCGTCAAGCATGGAGCCAGGCGCTCTTTCGACGAACTTCGCCCGTCGGCTTGCGTAGTCAACAGACTTGACCTGCTCTACCATAATGTAGCCCGTAAGGGATGACTCATTGGGGATTGCCAGGTGAAAGGGAATATTCCTGAAGCTGTTGGTGATGGGGCACACTATGGCAAGTCCGGTATGGCGATTGAACAGGGTATTGCTTACTACCAATGCCGGACGACGTCCTTTTTGTTCGTGTCCGCTCTGTGGATCGAAGCTCAAGACCACGAAATCCCCTTTTTCGGGAATATATACGGGCATTTACCATACTTCCTTGCCAACGGGTGGTCCCCAGTTTACTTCTTCAGACTGATACGTTTCCGGCATTCTGGATACCAACTCCTTCAAATCGTATCGTCCCCTCACATTGGTCATGGGTTCCACAATTATTCGTCCTTCCTGGATTGAAACATTCACTTCATCACCCACGTTAATTCGGGCTTCATGGAGGAGGGCCTTCGTGAAGCGAAGTCCCTGGCTGTTTCCCCATTTCTGGATTTTAGTCAGCATAACCTGCCTTCTCGATCGACTGAATGTATATCCCAAGTATATCCAAACAACTCAAATATTGAAAGTGAAAAAATCAGTACAGGCAATCAGGCCTTGCTAATGTAAACATTGGGGACAGAATTAATTCTGTCCCCGGAAACCTGGGCAACATGCTTCTGTTAACCGTCTCCAGTGCTTTCCGGACTGCACATACAGGCCAGCCAGGCCCTATACTGGTTGCGGATATACTGCTCGCTCAACGCGGACTGCGGTGAGACGTCTTCCGTGTCAGGTTCAAACAGGCTGTGCTGGCTTATCCATTCTCTCCCCGATGAGCGCAACCCTTCCTGCACGCGCCGGTAGGCTTCCAGGTCGTCGGATTTGATCAGCGAGGAGGGAGAGTGGATGGTATTGGCATAGATTATATTTTTCTGGTTGATTTCTTCCGGCGCGCCCTTCCAGCGGAATACGCTAATCTCGATGGCTGTCCTGTTTACCGCCAGCGGCCTGATCACGCGCATCTGCAGGAAGCGCGGGTGTGCCGAGACGCCCGGATAGAAGTTGACGTTGTGCAGGTTCATATTCAGGATTTCAGCGGACTTCTCCTTACCGTAGTTTGAGCGGTGCCGGTCCACGTAATCCCGGTAGGCTGGGTCGGCCGCAGTGTCCGGGTTACGGAAGCCGCGCATGTCACTGTGACCGTGTTCATAACAGGTGACCTCCAATTGCTTCATCTCACTGTAACCCTGGGCATTTGCCTGCATCAGTTGGAGGGCGAGGGGAGGCGTCTCCCCTGACGTTTTTTCGATACTGTCGATTTGTGCCCGGCTGGCCGCGATGGAAGACTGGTGCACGTGCAGCGGGTGCATGCCGTCATGGAGGTTTTCCAGGTAGATCTTCCAGTTGTTGCGGTACACAGCCCGAAACGAACCCCTTACTGCTTCTATCTGTCCTTCCGGAGAGCGGTCAATCATATTGTCCAGGGCGCGCCGGGCGCCGCCCAACCAATCGATTAAACCGGGTGCGTTCCCTGCCAGGTTTGCAAAAATGAAGCCGCGGCAGCTTTCCGACCTTATTTCGGGCAGTCCGTAATGCGCCTGGTTATTTTCGACATCCGTATTCCGGTAATTGTCCCGGCAGGGAATGGAAAGCAACTCGCCGTCGGTCCTGTAGCGCCAGCCGTGATAAATGCAACTCAATACTCTGGCGTTACCCTGTGTATTTTCCAGTACCTTGGCGCCTCTATGGGCACAACGATTGTGCAGTACCTTGATGGTATGGTCATCATGGCGAATAACCACGACGGGATTGCCGACGATATCCGTAGTCAGGTAATCGCCGGTATCGGGTAACTGGCTTTCATGGCACAGGTAGTTCCAGGCGCGCGCAAAGATCCGTTGTATTTCCAGGTTGAAAATTTCCGGCTCGATATACACATCCCTGTGCACGCAATCCGGGCGTACCAGGGAGGAGATTTGAGTCGTATCGTATTTATCCTTCATCCTTGTTTATCGAAAAGCCCGTTAAGAAATCCGGGCGCCAAGGTTACCTGAACAAATGATACGCTTTTCTGAATTTCCTGTTGATGTTTATTCCGGCTGGCGCAGTGTCGGCGGCCACTTCATCTCACATATCGCACCGACGTCTTCCGGCGAGGGATGCGCCAGCCGGCTGTGACTCAGTCCCAGGGAAATTAACATTTCTGCATGTTTCAAACCAGCCAAAGTCGGATCAATGACAGGCACCTCCATGACTTTATGCAGCCTGTCAGACAATCCGACCATTCCGGTACAACCGAGCACCAGCACGTCAACCCCGTCTTCTTCTATAGCGAGTTTTGATTGCTCGCATAAGTTCTCGAACACTTCTTCTTCCTGACATTGCTCAACCGGCTTGCCTGTAGTGCGGTAAGACACTACGCGGTCGGACAATCTATAGCCCACCACCATGTCGCGTACGGCATACATCATTGCATTGTGATGCCTGCTTCGATAGGTGCCGCCCACCGACAGGATGCCGACCCTGACCCCACACATCATTGCGGTATGGAGCGCTGCTTCACCGACACCGATAACCGGAATGGAGACGTTTTCGCGTGCTTCCTTAACACCCGGATCGCCGAAACAGAACGACATGGCGGCGTTGTAACCCTGTTTTTCCGCCTGGATAATCCGTTCAACAATATACGGCGTGGTTGTTGCGCAATAATAAAGTCCTTCTATTGATTCCATGCCTCCGTACGGCACATTAACGCAATCCAGTTCAAAACCTGGTGATACGTAAGGCTTGAGATTAGTATTCATCATGTCAATCCATTTCGTGGATACGACAGGATTTACAGCTAATATTCGTTTCGTCATGATTACTATCCTTAATTATGAGGTATTCGAAATCCGGCTATCATGGTTGTACATCAATGCCGTTACGGTTGCAAACTTCTGTTGCAACGCGGCGCGGAAGATCATCCGGGAACTCAGTATACCCTTCCCCAGACAGCAAATAATGGTGTAGATACCCTTCGTGGATCAGAAGTTATACTGGACGCTGACGCCGAATGTGCGCGGTTCGCCGATAAAGTTTTGTGAAGGAAATATCCCGCCGCTATTGTCGTAGTGATAGGTAATATAGGCATCATCCGTAAGATTTTTACCCCACACTGATGCTTCCCACTTTCCATCCTGGGTAATTACACCTATTCGCCCATTCCACAACCAGTTACCCGCCTGAGAGGCCTGGCCGCGATTGAACAATGAGTAATACACCCTATCCCTGTATAGGAGGTCAGATGAAATATAGGCATTAAAACCGCTATTGGCCAGGGGAAATTCATAACGAACCCGCCCATTAAACATAAAATCGGGGGCATTTGCCAGCTTGTTGCCGGTTGCATCCGCGGTGCCGGGAATAGTGTTATATTTTTTAACTTCAGTTTCCATCCAGTTGATGGTAGCCTGGATGTCCAGGCCGACCGCGGGATGCAACAGAAGGTCCGCTTCCATGCCGTATATTTCGGCATCGCCGGCATTAGTCAGCAAAATGACTGGGATACCACTACGTATCTCCGTCACAAATGCCTGAAAGTCTTTCCAGTCGGAATAATATGCGGCGGCGTTAAACCGTACTCTATTATTCGCCCAGGTTGACTTGATGCCTGCCTCGTAGGCATATACGGTTTCCTGAATAAACGGCTCCACTTCGGCCGGACTGAAGGCAATCGACCCCTTGTATCCTCCAGTCTTGAAACCACGGTTAAAAGTAACATACGTAAGAATGTCATCGGTCACCTGAAAATTCAGGCCTGCCTGACCTGATATTTCATTATTGGAAATTCTATCCTTGTAACCACTCACAGTAGGCGGTAGAAATTGTGTAGTTCCGTATGGGTTGAGATCAGATGCGTCGTAGCGCATCTCTTTATCCTCATAGGTATAACGTAAGCCACCGACCATCGATAGCATGTTCGTTAAAGCAAAATCAACATGACCGAACACCGCGATACTTGATGATTTCTGTGTGAAATCGGTTTCTGCAACAGTCAGGAAAATATGCTCCGCAAGATCCGCATAAAAATTAAAATAGATTTCATCGTCAGAGAAAAACGCGCCGACAACCCAGTCAATACGGTTCCAATCACCACTCAACCTGAGTTCCTGACTGAATGTAGTGGCATCGTCAGTTAACAGGCCATCGATCATGATTAGGGCAGAACCGTCTGCATCTTCTGACCAGACCCGGTCAAATTCGGAGTAGCCGGTAACAGAAGTCAAGGTCATTTCCCCGATCTCCCAGTTTGCCTTCAAGGTCAAACCGAACGTCTCAGTATCGTTATCATTACCGTGGGCTGAGCTGTTCGAGTGGGTGTACCGATCATCTGCATTGGGGTCGAAAAAGCCCAGAAAGCTGACACAATTTCCTTCATCCCGGTACCCGGCAATAGCACCCTCACACAGATTAAACGAGAACGGGGCATCGACAAACCCGACATGTTCGCGCAAATGGGTGTCGGAATTGTCTTCTGCATAGCGTCCAATGAATTCGACTTCGAAATTATCAGCAGGTTGCCACTGTAATATGCCGCGCACCGCCACCTGGTCGATTTCACCTACTTTCTTGCCGGTAACGGCATTTGTCATCCAGCCGTCGCTTTGTTGGGTGGTCAAAAAAGCGAGTCTCCCACCCAGGTTATCTGAAATAGGTCCTCCTATTGCTCCCTCCGCCTCCACCCTGTCAAACTCACCGTAGCCGGCGCGAAGAAAACCATTGAGTTCTTCTCCAGGCCGCCTGCTGATAAAATTGATGGCGCCGCCGGTGGTATTACGCCCGTACAGTGTGCCTTGCGGACCTTTCAATACTTCTATGCGCTCCAGGTCAAACATCTGAAACGCCATCATCGGTGAAAAGGGTTGAATTACCTCGTCTACGTAGAGCCCGACTGTCGGACTATTGTTGGTAAAAATGTCATTCAATCCTATGCCGCGGATGGTATACATCGGGTTGAGATTGCCGCCCATGGGTGCGTTGGCATACATTCCGGGAGTCATCCATGAAATTTCGTGGGCGCTGAGCAGGTTCATTTCCTGGATTCGTCTTGCCGTGAATGCGGTAATCGAGATCGAGACATCCTGAATGTTTTGTTCCCGTTTTCGGGCTGTCACTATAATTTCTTCAAGAACCGATTGCGCCGATGCTGGAGAAACACTTATGACAAAAATGATGAAGAGGTGAAGGACAACAGTACAAATATTATCAATTTTCATGGTATTCGTCCCCCCATTGGACACCCAAGATGATATTTGCTACATGTTTTATCCATGATACAATATCCAAAATATTATGTCAATTTTGTCTATCCGGAAGGTACGATGAAACGTCTCATTCATTTGTTACACAACCGGACATTTCCTTTGCATAAAACATACTCTTAGATGGGCGCAGACAGAACACTCAGGGTAGGTGTGGATATAGGCGGCACCTTTACTGATCTGGTTGCAATCAACCCCGAACGAAATGAATTGTTACTGGCTAAATCACCCTCAACTCCGGCGGACTTTTCAGCCGGCGTTATCAATGTGTTGAACGAGGTCAGCGACGACTTCAACCAAATCCAGATTTTCATTCACGGGACTACGGCGCCACTCAATGCATTCCTGGAGAGAAAAGGCGCCCGAACCGCGCTGCTGACGACAAAGGGATTTGGAGATGTCTACGTCATCCGTCGGGGCAACCGTGTCCGGATGTACGACCTGCAATACACCAATCCCGAACCACTGGTGCCTCGTTCGCTGACCTGTGAAATAGAAGAACGCCTGGACGCCAAAGGCAACGTGCTTGTGCCGCTTGTTGAGAAAGATCTGTTTCGAGTGTTGACGGAACTGCGTGCCAGGAAAGTGGAGTCGGTTGCAATCTGTTTTATCAATAGCTACATCAACCCAATCCACGAGCAATCGGCAGCCGATTTTCTCCGCCGCAACGCACCGGAGATATTTGTCGCTCCCTCGTATGAGATATGCCGGGAATGGCGCGAGTTTGAACGTACCAGCACGGTTGTCCTCAATGCCTATATAGCACCGGTGTTAAAGAAATACCTGGATAAACTGGCGGCTTCATTAAATAAGAAAGGATTTAACCGGAAAATATTCTTAATGCAATCAAACGGCGGACTCATCAGCGCTGACGAAGCCCAATCAAAAGCATTGCTCAGTCTCATGTCCGGGCCGATAGGCGCCAGTGTCGGAGCAAAGGTATTAAGCAGACGGATTGATAAACCTGATTTGATTTGTATTGATATGGGAGGGACCAGTTTTGAAGTAAGCCTGGTCATAGACGGTAAGGAGGCTGTTGTTTCGGAAGCTGAATTTGAAGGCTTCCCAGCGCTGACTCCAATGGTGGATATCCATTCCATAGGCGCCGGTGGCGGCAGCATAGCTTGGAGTGAAGCCGGTGCGCTGCATGTCGGACCGAAAAGCGCGGGTGCGGAACCCGGCCCTGCCTGTTACGGTATGGGTGGCGAAGAGGCTACAGTGACAGACGCAAATGTGGTATTGGGGCGGATTGACCCTGACAACTTCCTCGGCGGAAGTATGCGCCTGGATGCTGAATTATCCCGTTCGGTCATTGCGAGTATCGCTAAATCCTTTGATATGAGCATGGATCAAATGGCAGAAGGGATACTGGCTGTAGTCAATTCGAAGATGGCAAATGCCATCCGCACCATGACCATAAGCAAGGGCATCGACCCAAGGGGGTTTGCGTTGATAGCGAATGGCGGAGCAGGGCCGATGCACGCGGTTTTCATAGCACGCGAACTCGGTATTAAAACAGTAATCGTACCGGAAGTAGCCGGTGCTTTTTCAGCATGGGGCATGTTAAGGTCGGATATTCGCCATGATGTTTCCAAATCGTTTAACAGCGGCTTTGATGATATCAACTGGAATAAAGTGCTTCGTGGTTTTGTCGAACTTGAAAAAGAGCTTGAAAGCCTCATGCGGGATGAGGACGTTGAACGCGAACAGATGCGTTTTTACCGGTACCTGGAGATCCGTTACGTCGGACAGGAGTATTTCGTCAGCGTTCCGATACTTCAGGACACGACACCGGATGTGCAGCATGCGGAGCGGTTCAAGCAGGATTTTCACGAGTTGTACCAGCACACTTACGGACATTCAAACCCGGATGAAAAGGTAGAACTGGCGAATATACGTGTGGAAGCGCGCGGAGAGATCGCTGTGCACCAGGAAGCCCAACGGCCGGAACTGGCGGCAGATCCGGGCAGAATGCAGTCATCCCGAATACGTCCGGTTTATTTCGACGGCAGGCGCCGGGATACGGAATTCATCCACAGGACTGCATTGGATACGGAACAATACATCCGGGGACCGGTGGTGATTGTTGAGAAATCATGCACGACCGTTGTTCCACCCGGATATACTGTTCAACCTGATCGTTTCAGAAACCTTGTTATAGAAAAACAGAAGGCGAGTACAACAGTATGAGCGTCGATCCAATCACGACAGAGGTAATACGTAACGCCTATAATTCCATCGCCGAAGATATGAGCGCGGTACTTAATCGCAGCGCTTACTCGCCGATTATTTACGAAATGCATGATTATGGCGTTGCCCTGTTTAATGAAAAGGTCCAGATGCTCGGACAGGCGCCCGGGCTGCCATATTTTACCGGAGGTCTTGAACCGGCGATTAAGGCGGTCATAGATAAATACGGCCTGGAAAACATGAAGGAAGGCGATGTATTTGTCGTCAATGACTCATTCATGGTGGGAGCCCACCTGAACGATACCGATATCATCAGTGTGTATTGCCACAAGGGAAAGCCGGCAGGATTTGGAGTAATCAGAACACACTGGTCTGATATCGGAATGGCCGATCCGGGCATGCCGTTAGGTACGACAGAGATATTTCAGGAAGGGATTCGCCTGCCGCCTACCAGGATTATGTCCGGGGGAGAGTGGGAAAAAGATATTGTGGATATCCTCTGTTTGAACTCGAGACTCCCGCAATCGCTTAAAGGTGATATGGGCGCCCAGATTGCCGCGGCGCGTATAGGCGAACGCCGCTATCTCGAACTCATTGACCGATTTGGCCTGGACACCGTAACACAAGCGACATTAAATATTTTTGCCACCACTGAAACCAAGTTCCGGACGTTTATATCCAGTATCCCTGACGGAAGCTACACGGCAGAAGGTTTTAATGACAACGACAGCATCAGTGACGAGCCGGTATTTGTCAAAGTGACGGTAACCGTATCCGGTGATGAAATAATCATTGATACGACGGGTTCAAACAAACAATGCAAAGGTAATATCAACTCGACCATAGCTACTACCGTCACAACGGCCAAATTGGCCCTGGCTCTTCTCTACCCCAGCATTACCCCTGAAATCAATTACGGCAGTTATACCAACCTGACGGTCATTGCAGAACCCGGATCCGTGTTTCATGCGCAGGAGCCTGCTGCCTGCATGCGGCCAATTCCTACCATGCTGATGCTTGACCTCATTTTCAAAGCCCTGTCTCCGGCCATACCGGATAATATAACGGCAGGCCTGCCGGGCGATTCCTGGAATGTGCATTTCTTCGGCAGGCACCCGGATACGGGAGAGTTTTATGTGCAGGGGGAATCACTGGATGGCGGCTGGGGCGCCAGCTCACAAGTGGATGGCGTCAGTTCCACTACTCATTCAGTCGCCGGTGACTTTCGTAACTGTCCCACCGAAACGATGGAGAGTCGTTACCCGGTCTTGATTAAACGACTTCAACTTGGCAGGGATAGCGGTGGCGCCGGTAAATTTCGTGGCGGCCTGAATGTCGTCAAGGAATATGAACTTTTGGAGGATGCAGAGGTGGACCTGCACTTCGACAGGGCAAAAATGCCGCAGTGGGGTCTGTTCGGCGGACATGACGGGGTAGCGCCCCGGGTCACAATTTACCCGGCCGATAATGCTGAACCCATGGAAGTATTGAAACTTAAAAAAACACCCATGAAGAAAGGCACAAGGATTATCGCCAGAACCGGCGGGGGAGGGGGATTTGGTGACCCCGGGAATCGTAATCAGGATGCGATCCGTGAAGACCTGTCAAATGGCTATATCAGTATTGAAGCTGCCAGAGATATTTATGGTATTGACGTGTAGAGCATCTATATGAGTGTCGTTATTTTCGATAATTGTACTGTCTTCGACGGTATGGCAGATGAACTGCAACCCGGCAAGAGTGTTGCCGTCGAAGAGGGCCAGATTAAGGAAGTATCAGACAAGCCGATTAAAATTCCCGGTGCGAATGTTCTGGATGTAAAAGGAAGAACCCTGATGCCGGGACTCATCGATGCGCACGTACACGTTTATTCCGCCTTCCTGAATTATGACTTGACTGCAGACATGCCGCATACCCTGATGGCAATACATGCGGTACAACGCCTCAAGGAAATACTTGACCGCGGGTTTACCACAGTACGGGATGTTGCCGGGGGTGATCATGGAATAAAACAGGCTATCGAACAGGGGTTGACACCCGGGCCGCGCCTCTTTATAGGCGGAAAGGCTATCAGTATGACCGGCGGTCATGGCGATCATCGCAGACTGACAGACCCGGCAATTCCCTGCGCCTGTTCAGGCGGCAATAATGCACTGGATATGTTGACTCGAATTGCCGATGGAGTAGCCGAGGTGCGGCGCGCTGCAAGGGACGAATTGCGCAAGGGCGCAGACCATATAAAAATCATGGTGTCAGGCGGTGTAGGATCTCCTTATGATCCGTTGGAAGGCAGGCAATTTTCTGAAGAAGAAGTCATGGCCGCGGTTGATGAGGCCGGAGCATGGGATAAATACGTGTGCGCTCATTCTTACACCTCCCGTTCTACACAACTTGCCGTCAAATGCGGAGTGCGGACTATTGAGCATGGAAATTTGATCGATGAAGCCACGGCGAAACTGATGGCGCAAACCAGGACTTTCATGGTGCCGACATTGGTTTGTTACGGGGAAGCCGAGCTTCGCGGGCCTGAACTCGGCCTGTCATCTACAGTACTGGAGAAATTAAAACTGGTGAACGAAGCAGGTATACGCATGCTGGAACTCTGCAGGAATGCCGGGGTGGAAATGGGTTTCGGTACGGATTTAATGGGTGAACTGAACGATGCACAATCACGGGAATTTCTTATCAGAAGTGAGGTATTGCCGCCTGTTGAAATCCTGAAATCCGCGACGTCCGTGAATGCGAAAATACTGCGTCAGGAAGGCAAACTGGGAGTGATCGCGGACGGAGCACTTGCGGATATACTGGTCGTTGATGGAAATCCCCTGCAGGATCTACAATTGTTACAGGACCAGGGCGCCCACCTTTCAGTCATCATGAAAAATGGGATATTTCATAAATACGACAATTCTTTATGATTACACAGGAATTTCTTCTGGTTGAGAAACAGAAGAAAAGGGAAGCTCTGACGTAATAAAAAAATTCCGAGATACATTCGTCTGTTTATACGGGAGGCATAATGCGTGAATCTGAACACTTGACAACCAAACCAATGGGGCAGCGGGTTGCCGATATCTTGAGGCAATGGATAATGAACGGTCGTTTGCCGGGTGGCAGCCATATCCGCCAGGAAGAAATCGCCAGGGAACTCGGGGTCAGTCGATTGCCGGTACGCGAAGCGTTGACGATCCTCGAATCCGAGAAGTTTGTTAACAGAATAAATTACAAGAGCACAATTGTTACCGAGGTCTCTCTTGAAGGCCTTGAAGAAATTTACGCCTTGAGAGTTTTACTTGAGACCTACCTGCTGGAACATGCAATACCCAGGATTACAGACCAGGACCTGGACAGGCTGGATGAGATCATCACGAGATCGGACGGCTGCAACAGTGAAGATGAGTGGGCACAGTTGAACCTGGAATTTCACCTGTCGTTATATGCCCCTGCAAATCAATCCATCACCCTGGAGACCCTGGAACAGGTATTGCGGCATGCCGATCGTTATTCCAGAATTCAGCGCGCATTGTCTCCGACGTTGCGCCAAAGCAGTAGCCGGCAGCATACGGAGATTGTCAATCAAATCCGTGCTCATAATCCCCATGGCGCCATCGAAGCGTTGAAGCGCCATATTGAATGGAACCGTGATGAAATTTCAGCGGAGATTATCGAGTCATATGAAAAGGATGAAGCGTAATGACTAATGAACCCTGAAGCCGACCGGGATACCGGTTCCCATGGTGGACTGATTATCTCCACGCCTGTACTGGTTGCGACCATCTTTGTAATCTGCACTGCATTCTCGTCCCAGATGCTGACGCCGCTCTGGGTGGGCGCCATTATTGATGATTACCAGTTTACAGAAAAGATAGCCGGCAGAATCGCATCAATAGAATTTATTACCGTAGGAATCGTCTCCCTGCTCATAGCCGCACGGATCCACCTCTTTAATATCCGTTCTTTAAGCATAGCTGGGCTTGTATGCTTGTTGCTTGGAAATGGCGGATCGGTTTTAGTGACCGATATTACGTTGTTAACCGTATGTCGAACCGTTGCCGGAATCGGAAAGGGGTTGATTGTGGCAGGTATCTTCTCGCTGTTTGCCCGGACTGCCAGTCCTACCAGATCATTCGCTGTTCTGAATGGGTCTTACTCAGCGTTTTCAGCCGGATTTTATCTGGTTGTCCCGTTTTTTGTAGAACGTAACGGCGCATCGGGCGCCTTTATGATCATGTTCATTATTACGGTTCTGGGAAGCCTGTTGGCCTGGTGGGTTCCGACAGGTCGCAATGTCCCAACAGTTACAAGAAACACAGCCGGGCGAGGCTCTGTCGGGGTTGCAGGCATTCTCGTGCTGTCAGCCCTGGTAATCATGTGGGCAGGCAATTCGGCCATCTGGACATTTATAGAACGCATCGGCGTCAGAGCCGGGTTGGAAATTACCCGAATCGGCGCCGTGCTATCTCTCTCCGCATTATTGACTATTCTTGGTCCATTACTTGCACATATCTTACACACTCGATATGGATTCAGAAAACCTATCATCATTGCTTTAAGTCTGAAAATCATCGTAGCCGCGGTACTTTGCAATATCATCAGTACTACCGCTTTTATTGCTGCGACACCCCTCCTTAATCTGATTGCATTATTCATTATTCCTTATTTGATGGGTTTGATGTCGATTGCGGATCCAAAGGGTCGGCTGGCTGCGGCAGCTGCCGCTGCAATGACAGCAGGAAATTCGCTGGGTTCCTATATTGGCGGTATAACGGTGACAGAGGCAGGCTATGGTGTATTAAGCATAATTTCCATCAGCCTTTTTATCCTGGTTATGGTGTTGATCCATCTCACGATAAAACAAGTGCCTGGTATGAAACCGGAACCAGCAGTTTAAAGCCCCTCCATTGCCTGCTCAAAATCCGCACACAAGTCCGCTGCTGCCTCAATGCCGACCGCCACGCGTATCAAGCGCTCGGATATCCCCGCAGTTTCCCGCTCCCCGACACTCAACTCTGCATGTGACGTTTGCACGGGCCGGGTAATCAATGTTTCGACACCGCCCAGACTTGGCGCAGAGACTGGTAATTTCAGTCTCGATATCAGTTCATCAGCCACGCGGTAATCGCCCGCCACCTCAAAACTCAATACTCCGCCACATCCGTTAAACAGTGTTTTTGCGCGGTTGTATTGCGGATGACCGGACAGGCCCGGATAATTTACCCGCACCACGGCCGGATGGGCTTCCAGAAAAGACGCCAGCGCCTGTGCATTTTCGTTTTGTTTTTCCACGCGTAACGCCAGGGTTTTCATGCCGCGCAGCAACAGGGAACAGGCGTGCGGATCCAGGCAGCCGCCCATCAGGTTTAAACGGTGCGTGATGCGGGTAATCAGGTCGCTGTTACCGATAACACAGCCGGCGACAATATCCGAATGGCCGTTCAGGTATTTAGTGCAACTGTGCAATGAGAGGTCAAAGCCCATATCCAGGGGCCGAAAGTTCACCGGTGAGGCAAAGGTGTTGTCGATCATGGATATGAGACGATGGGAGCGGGCAAACGCAACAACGGATTGGAGGTCGGCAACTTCCAGCAGGGGATTGCTCATGGTCTCGACATAAATTGCGCGCGTATCAGGTCTTAGCCGTTCTTCCCAGACATCCGGCTCGTTCCCCGGCACAAAATCTACGCCAATCCCGAAGTCGGCGATAGCTCGCGTCAAAAAAGATTGCGTGCCGCCATAGAGACAATCTTGTGCCAGCAGGTGGTCGCCTTGTTTTAATACGGTCAACAGACTGGTGGTAATCGCGGCCATCCCCGACGCGGTCACCACGGCTTGCTCACCGCCGGCAATCCGGGCCAATTTCTCCTGGACCGCGTCATGATTGGGGGTGTTGTTCAGGCGGATATACTTCACATCGTGGTAGTTGTCTTCACCGCTATAGGCAAATGTGGCGCTCTGAAATACGGGAAGCGAGACCGCCCCACTGTGTTTTTTGTCTTCTTCAC
The DNA here is from genome assembly GCA_022826885.1 of Gammaproteobacteria bacterium. Classification (GTDB taxonomy): domain Bacteria; phylum Pseudomonadota; class Gammaproteobacteria; order Eutrophobiales; family Eutrophobiaceae; genus JAAXHV01. Next base: position 25,060 of record JAJDUB010000040.1, on the reverse strand, counting down.
CTGCGTGGATTAACAGCGTTTCAATATTCATGCTCGCGTCCCCGCTCATATTTTTTTCCGAATAACCTGTTAGAGTAGTCTGGTTAATTATCCAGTATAAGGCCAATGGTAAAGATCGTCAGGCTGAATATGAGATGACGGGGGAAAATCGCGTTACTTATCGCGGCTGGTGGATCGTGGCGATTGCCGCGGTCGCCATGTCCACCGGACCCGGCCAGTTTGCCTTCGGCGCCCTTGGTCTGTTCATCAGGCCGCTGGGGGAAGAGTTCGGTTGGGATCGCGCTCAAATCAGTCTTGCCGCGACTTACTCCACCATTACACTGGCGCTCAGCATCCCCATCATCGGTCAATTGGTCGATCGTTTTGGCAGCAGACGGGTGTTATTGCCTTCCATCCTGATCTTTGCCGCCTTGCTCGCTGCGCCGGCCCTGTTCGCCGACGCCCTGTGGAAATTACTTGTTATCTATATTTTGATTGGCTGTCTGGGGGCCGGGGCGAACGCACTGCCTTATTTGCGCACCATAACAACCTGGTTCGACAGTCGGCGGGGACTGGCAATCGGGATTGCCATGGGGGGGAGCGGGATGGGTTTTGCCTATGTGCCTCCACTGGCGCAGTATGTCATTGACGGTTACGGCTGGCGGGCCGGTTATTTATGTCTGGCGCTAGTCACGGTGGCAGTAGCCTTGCCGCTGGTCTGGTTTTTTCTGCGGGACGCACCGCCGGGACAGGGCAAAGCTGCCTCACCTGGTAAGGACGCCGCAGCAACCGGGCACGCTGAAAAAACAACGGTGAACCTGCCGGCCGTACTTAAATCACGACTGTTGTGGCAACTTTTCCTGATATTCAGCTTCTTGTCTTTCGGCCTTTACGGCGTGTTATCGCATATGGTCCCGATGATGACGGACCGCGGCATGGCGACGGGCGATGCGGCACTGGTCCAGTCCACCCTGGGGATAGCCATCGTGGTTTCGCGTATTTTCGTCGGTTACCTGATAGACCTGTTCAGCGCCACCCGGGTCGCGTTTATCTGTTTTTTGATCAGCGCCTGCGGGGTGGGTGTCCTGGCCGCCGGCGCAGTCGGCGCGCCGGCTTTTCTGGCCGCGCTTGCCATCGGCCTCAGTATGGGCGCGGAGATAGACATGCTGGCGTTTCTCACCAGCCGTTACTACGGGGTGGCTAATTTCGGCAAGATCTACGGCATCCTGTTTGCGTCATTCCTCATCGGCACCTCACTCGGCCCCTACGCATTCGGGCTGGCTTATGAGACGTACGGTTCTTACCGGGAAGTATTAGTGTCAGCCGTGATTGTCATCATTATCTCGGCTATTACGACCTTGCTCCTGCCGGCTTATGAAAGGCCGAAAGAATTCTGAAGTTCCTGGAGGGGAGTAGGATCATCTATCCAATATACTGATATTATTTAGATTTCTGATAAATTCGCTGGGCTTTCCCAACGAAATTAGCAACAAAACAATAATTACTTATACGGTGAGTCTACAGACTCGTTAATTCAAAATTTCCAGTTCGCTATTTATTATTAATAACAGCAAGTTATATTATCTTTTCGAATCCGGCCATCGGCATTCTTTCCAGCGCTGTTCGTAACGTAGTGACGGAGGTCAATCGTTACGTTACTTTTATTGCCTGACCAGAATGCTATTGTCAGAATTGATACCTGATTGTGCCTCCATACCAACGAGGCGTACCATTAACCAGTTGTCGATATCCTCCAAATAATGAAAGATCAAACGCCTTCTGTATCGCGGTGGCATCAGTCAGGTTGTTAATAAAAAATGTAGCTGTCCATTTATCATCAGCTGTGCTCATACCTACGCGAAGATTGGCTAACACATAACTTTCAAGGGTTGCAATTGGCGAATTTGCAGTACTTGTAGCCCTTTCGTCTACGTAGTTGAAGTCTATCTGTGTGAACAGGTTGCCGAAAGTCGTCGGCCAATCCTGACGTAGCAGGCCGTTTGCGGACCATTTCGGCGCTTGCGGCATATCCTGTTTGAGAGGAACCAGTTCACCCGAACCGAATGGAATTGGCACACCGTCCGCTTCTGCATCGAGGTATGAGGCGCCGAACACAAAAGTCGTGTTTTCAAATGGTTGGGCGTATATTTCCACCTCCCCACCGACTACATCCGCCTCAACATTCGAAATCAGGTTTACAAAATCGGGCGTGAAGGTTGCTGCCTGGTAATCTTCATAATCGTAGTAAAATCCTGCAGCACTTAACCTGACGGTTCCGTTCAGCAAGGTCGTTTTAACACCGGCCTCATAGGAAGTAAGAATCTCCTGCTGAAACGGGACTACGGCCGGAACGATATTGTTTGCGATACCCGCGTTGAAATTTCCAGCTTTATTTGCGCGGGTCACACCCCCATAAAACAACAAGTCATCATTCGGCTGCCATTCAATTTGCGCTTTAAATGAAAATGCATCGTCATTCAATTCAGTCAGATCACCTGCGGTTTCCTTTGTGAAACCGATGTCCTGAATGAAACCTGCTCCAGGTACGACAAAACCGAAATCCACGCAGGGGTCTGCCAATCCAAAAAAATCAAATGTGTAAGTGCCGGTCGTATTATTCGTGCACGTACCGATAAATGAGAATTCCTTTTCGTCCCTGGTCCAGCGAACACCTCCGATAAAAGTTACCTCCTGTGTTAGAAAATACTGTGCTTCGACAAAAAATGCATAACTCAGCGTTTCGAGACTATAGAAATTTTCATTCGCTGCACCGAATGTTTCCAATGAAGCGTAGCCGCTTGTGTAGTCACCATCGATGTACAGCAAATAAGCGCCTGTTTGCCATTGCAGGGAAGCGTTTTCACCTGAAATACGCAACTCCTGTGAGAACTGATCCGTATCTGCAGATCCGATAAAATCCGCCACTATGACAGTTTCTATCGGTGCCCCCGGGGGCAGGGTTGGAACACCGAAGAGAGTGCCGTCAATCGAGGCCTGCCTGGCAGCTTCCAGCGCCGGCCCGGTACGGGAGACCCCATCACTGTCCTCCCGGTAATCCTGCTCAATAGTCTTGAAATCAGTAATGGATGTTATCTGTATATCCCCCGTTGAGTGATTGATATCAAGTGTAATTCCGTAACTCTCCCGATTGAAAAAACTGTCACTGAAAGAACCGGCAAAATCATCGTCATCATCATTGCCGGTACAATTATCCTCACTGTCGGCAGCGGAAACAGCGAAGACATTTAAACAGTATGAATTGAAATCGGATTGGCTGAGTGGATATGAACCGACATTCGGGAGATTTACATTAGGTCCGCCAATGGATGGATCGAATGCGCCAAGATTGAGGGCGGCATCAATGTCATATACTGCAGCCCTGACGTCATCGTCCCTGGAGTACCTTCCTGTTATCAATACCTCGGTGTCGTCTCCGGGAGACCATAAGAGTCTGGACCGCAGGCTGTAGTTCTCCATATTACCGCCATCCTTGCCATCGCTGGCCACTGTACCGTCACTCAATGTGTCGGCCCGGTTTTCTACAAATCCGCCGTTATGCTCCGTTGCAATTGAAAGCCGCCCGGAAAGTTCATCGGACAGCGGCCCGCTGATTGCTCCTTCAAACCGGACCATCTCATATGAACCTGCGGTTATTTCACCATAACCTTCGAACTCATCCGTAGGCTCTGCGGTGAGAATGTGGATGAGTCCCCCCGTTGCATTTCTTCCGAACAGGGTCCCTTGCGGTCCGCGTAAAACTTCTACGCGGTCAATATCAAATAACTGGTTTCCGATACCGCCGAGAAAACTGTTATAGGCGTTATCGTAAAAGACTGAATTCGGCGACTCCTGGTGGTTGAGAAAATCGTCCTGTGTCAATCCGCGGATGGTTACCAGCACAGTCTGGGGTACGCCTCCGAAATCGGTAATTGTCAGGTTTGGAATCTGCCCGTTCAGCTCCCGCGTAGTTTTGTAACCAAGCCGTTTTAACTGCTCTCCTGTAAACGCGGTAACAGAAATACTGACGTCAGATAGTTTTTCTTCCCGTTTTTCAGCGGTTACAACAATTTCTTCAAGTATTTGAGCATTCACAGGCACAGCAGAAATGCTGAAAACAGAGATCAATACACCTAGTTGCCTGGTCAAGGTTAAGTTCTTCATATCACCATCCCCGTATGGAAATTCCAGTGTGCAGTACAAATAATCACACCTTGTCTGCCTCTGGGATTGTTACTGCTTTACGATATAAAAAAATAAATCACCTGAAGAATCCGAAAAGTACAAAAATGGTACAAAATATTTTCCATGTCATTCCCAGCAGATACTGCCAACTCTTCCGGGTAACGAAATCCGCGATGTCTTTGCGCTGGTTTCATGCCTGTTGCGACTCGGCAAATTGTATGAATTTTGTATTTTCTGACAGTGATATTTTAATGATGATAAGTAGTATTCGCCCGTTGAAGAGAACACCGTGAACAGAAAACGACAATCAGTAATTCAACAGAACCATCTGCCTTGTATGCAGATTACGCGTCGTGATTTTCTTGGAGGGAGTCTGCTTGGCGCCGGAACAGCGTTACTGGGTGGGTTAACGCCGGTACAATTATTACAGGCCAGGGCAGCTCAATATTCTGCCGCCGCTCCGGTGAATTTAACCTATGACGGCCCCAGTGGTATCGGCGATTATCAGGGAAAAAATGGTAACACCTGGGATGTTGTAGCCCGTGCCCACGCAATTGCGGAAAACCAGTTTGACGAATCTGCGTTCAATAACGCCCATACATCCGATGATGATTATGACGTCGTCATTATTGGTGGCGGCGCGACCAGCATGGGGGCGGCATATCGCATAAAGAAAGACGCGCCAGAAACAAGGATGCTGGTCCTTGAGAATCACAGGATTTTCGGCGGCGAGGCAAAACACAACGAATTTAACGTAAATGGGCGCCGGGTTTTCGGACCGCAGGGTTCAAATCTGGTCATCCTGCCCCGTTATTCGGGGCAGACGGCAATCGGTGACGACCTTATGTTCGATGAGTTTAACGATATCGGAATGCCGCTTTCCTATGATTGGGTTGAACTGGAAGGGACCGATAAACCGCTGGAGTTCGATGTTACGAATTACGCATTTACGTTGTGGGCGACCGTTTCTGACAGTATCGGTTATTTCCCGGCCCCGACGGCTGATAATCCCCAACCCGAGCCCGTCAGAAACCCTTTTATGAACGGGATGCAGGGGCTCGGCTATGATAAAAAAACCCGGAACGATTTTCTCCGTTATAACTGGAGTCTTTCCCTTAACCATGACAGGGAAGACATGGATCGGTGGCTGGACCGGATGTCTTACGAAGAATTGCTGGTGGATGTCCATGGGCTGTCACCTGCCGTTGCCCGTTTTTGCGATCCTCTGCTCGCCAGCGCTCTCGGTTTTGGGTCTGCCACCTGTTCGGCCTATGTGGCGACGAAATTGCTGATGATGCCAGGGGCGGCCGAGACCCCGGAGGCGGGTGGATACAAGGCGCCGGTATCTGCCAAACACCTGACCACGTTCATGCGTGATTTCAATGTGGGTTGTTTCCCCGGCGGGAACACCTATGTATACAGGTACCTGATGAATTATGTCTGGCCTGGCTTGTTTGAAGGCGAGAACAAGCCTGCTTCCATGATGGGAGGCAAAGTACGTTTTGATGAGTTGGAAAATCGAGACAACAATATGCGCATGCGCCTGGCGGCCACTGTAATAGACGTGCGGCACTTGAAGGGCAGTAACGGCAGCAGGGTGCGGATCGTGTATGAGAAAAACGGCGAATTACACCAGGTCATTTCGAAAACGGCCATAGTTTGCGCCGGCGCCTGGGTCAGCAGGCATATTCTGGGCGACGCGCCGCCCACAGTGGTAACGGCATTGGATAAATTCGATCATTCACCGGTAGTCGTAGTGAATGTAGCGTTAACCAACTGGCGTTTTATGGAGCGTATGGGCTTGACGTCAGTTCTTTACTTTGGCGGAAAATTCGGTTTTTATTGTAATATCCGGCAACCGCTTGTTGTAGGTGACTATAAGGCGCCCTTTCACCCGGATAAACCCATAGTCCTGACATTTTACGCGCCATTGATCGACAGTTCCTTGCCGGCCAGGCAACAGGGCCTTGAATTGCGACAACAATTGCTGGCAACGCCATATATGGATATTGAGCACCGTGTTATCAAACAGATGCATGTGTTATTTGATAAAGGAGGATTCGAACCACAACGCGACATAGCGGCCATCACCGTTAACCGATGGGGTCATGCCTATTCAGTTCCAAAACCCGGTTTTTTCTATCCGGCGGATAACAGCCGTTCGGCAACTGATACGTTGCGCGAGGGTTATGGGCGGATCTTTTTCGCGCATGCCGAACTGCGCGGCCTGCAAGCCTTCGTGGGCGGAATGGCGGAGGGGCAGCGCGCTGCGCGACAGGCAATCGGCTTGCTGTGAAAGCTGGCTCCTCCGGAATAACAGTATTGGTATAAGCTGCATTGTTTTCGGAGTAATGAATTCGCGATCGAAGTCAACCCTGCCGGTAATCGGCATCGCAGCCTGGCGCCAGGATGTTGAGGTGTGGGGCAGTCGTATGAATATATTTCAGATCGATGAGGCTTATGTAGATCGAATCCATGCAGCCGAAGCCATTCCGATGATGCTGCCGCATGTCAGGCCGGGCACAGAGGGAAATGTGGTTTCCAGAATCGATGCGTTATTGCTCACCGGGGGCGATGATATAGATCCTGCCTGCTATGGAGACAGTGATAAAGGCACTTGCCGGAATGTTGACCCTGACGCAGACCGCAGGGAAATAGCGCTGTTAAATGCCGCAGTTGAACGTGGAATCCCGGTATTGGGCACCTGCCGGGGCATGCAACTGATAAACGTTGCATTCGGTGGCACGCTCAATCAGAAAATCACGCAGGAAGGAAGGGCCGACCACGGTCCCCGGCCGACGCTGCTTGATGATATCCTGGCGCTGCGCCACTCGGTTGAAATCGTACCGGGATCGCGACTGGCATCAATTTTGGGCTGTGGAACCCGGCTGGTGAACACCACGCACCACCAGGGCCTTGCCCGGCTTGCGCAAGGTTTCAAAGTGGTCGCTCGTGCGCCCGACGGCACTGTTGAGGCGATAGAGGCTGAAGACCCGGGAAAATATATCATCGGAGTGCAATGGCACCCGGAAAAATTACCGGCAATGGACAACCAAGAATTATTTGATGATCTGGCCAGTGCCGCAAAATGTTGCAATACAGCTTAAACCGCAGTGGCCGTACCGTAAAGGTTTTTATCAAGCCAAAGCAGACTTGTTTCCATACAATTTTTCCCGGGTTGCCCGAAGCCTTTCGACCAACCGCCGCTGAACATTCAACTCCCGTACCAGGTTAAGTAATTCACTGCCCCTGGCAAATTGAGACCGGGCTTCTCGCTCCGCCCCTCTGTCGCTGAGTTGGCAGGCATTCATGAAAAAATATTGTATGGCCTTGTCATACATCTTTCCCCTTTCAAAGAGGCTCGCAAGCTCAGCATTGACTTCCGATGTGTCATTGGCATACAGGTTTTCTATGCGTTCTGCTATGGCCCTCAAGGTGCGAATCCGGTGCGCCGCCGGCATTCTATTTGCGAGCGTCTCCTGGTGCACGCTATGAATAAAGCGGAAGCGCTGTACCGAACTGCCGTCCTCCAGAATTCTCTCATTGTCGAATGCCAGCATAAATTCACGCTCTGCCAGTTGTGAGCAGATCTCCTCAATCTCAAGGATGCCTGAATTGACCAGTCCGGTAATCAAACGCGCAGAAAACTTCGGGCCGGCCAGGCTGGCGATTTCCAGGATGTGACGCGGCAGGGGATCCAGCCTGTTTACGAGCACGTCGATAAACAATTTCAGGTCTGCAGGAATTTCATTCACCGCAACATCCAGATCATATTTCAAGCGCCAGTTTTCTTGTTCCATGACAAGATAATTCTTGTTAATCAAATGCTGGAGGAATTCCGTCATGAACAGTGGATTACCGTCTGTCCGACCATGAATTTTTACTGCCAGACGGCGCAAATCGAGTGAAGCGGAGTCCACCGGGGTGAAGCGCCGGAGGAGAAACCTGTGAATTCCATTGATTGTCAGGGGAGGTAAATTAATCGCCGCGCAGCGTTTGTGTACCAGCAACTCCTGCTTGACCGCAGGCAGTGGATGCTCCGTGCCGACCACGTCTTCTATTCGATATGTCGCAATCACCAGGAACCTGGCGGCGTTGCGGCGTCGGGCTAAAAAAGCCAGTAATTCCAGGGTCGCATTGTCACACCATTGCACATCTTCGAGCAAAATCAAGACGGGATAATTCCTGGTTATGGTTTCCAGTGCTTCCGCCATTTCCAGGAGCATCCCGTCATTATCATTGTATGCAAGCCCTGAACCCGTCATACCTGAACGGGTTCGTGTTTTTTGGCCGGGCAACCGCCGGTACCAGTTAGGCGCATGCTGCTCAATGAGTGAAAAAGCATTGAATCCGGCTGTTTTACAGGCATCGACAAGCGCATCTATGAAAGGCATGAAGGCGTCTACCGTGCCGCGTCGCTCTATGCACTGCCCCTGGCCTGATAACATCACTCGATCGGGCAATACCTGTTTGAAGAACGTATCGGCAAGCGCACTTTTCCCAATCCCGGCTTCACCATTTATGAATACCAATTGCCGTTCTCCCGTCAGCGCCCGGGACAGGTATTCATTGAGCTGCGCCAGCGGTTCATCCCGATCGACAAGTATATGTTGCCGTTCAGGCTCGTCATTCTGCAAATTATCCGCAGGGTCAAGGTCGACGCCGGACACGGGTGCAATAAACCTGTAACCCCGGCCGTGCACGGTCTGGATAAACTCGGCTGAGCGCGGGTTGTCTCCAAGAATTTGCCGCAGTTCCCTTATGCAGTTTTTCAATGCCTGATCTTCAACGATGACATCGGGCCAGACGGTCAGCATGAGGTTGTCTTTTGTCACCAGTTTATTATGATTTTGAACCAGTACTGAGAGTACCGAGAAAGTTTTTGGCCGCACCTGCAGTTCAACCGCGTCCCTGTGCAGCGTTGCTTCAGCCAGGTTGAGCCGGAACGGAGGGAACTTATAAACGTTGTTGCCGGTGATATTTATCACTGCTGTTCACGGAACTTGACAGGGACATGAATCATAGCACCGGGTGGTTTACCACTCAACCAGTCGCCGCGCCGGTCACCGCAGTAAACCTGATTTGCCGCAGGGTTCTATATGGGCGTTTTTTTAAATTGTTATAAAAATTGTATTATTAGGACACTTCAAATCAGTCATGTTAATCCTATGATATGTATTCGCTGCTCGGGGGAATATACCGACGGGTATCGGTACTTATCCCTCACGAAAAACTGCTGAAGGGTAATTACTGTGAACTCGACAAATAATTACATGCCCATACTGGATCTCATCGAACGACATGAACTCGATTCAGTCTCGTTTGTTGCAGCGGATCTCCACGGTATTGCGCGCGGCAAACATATCCCTGCAAAGCGATTTCTTGCCGACCCGGCGACCACGGTAAATATTTCCAGTTTCATGATAATGATGGATTGCGCAGGCGTGCCCTCTCCACCACCGGAGGGAGGCAGCGGCTGGTGGCCTTCATGGGATGAAGGGTTTACCGATTTGCGCCTGGTCCCGGATCCGGCAACGGTGCGCCTGGTTCCCTGGCAGGATGCCAACGCCCTGGTTATCTGTGATTATGAGCACGCGGAAAACAAATGGCCCCTGGAGTTCATGCCGCGCGCCCTGGTCAGGCGACTCGAAGAGCGCCTGGTGGGACTGGGCTTCAGGGCGATGTTTTCGATGGAACTGGAATGGTTGTTGTTTCGCGAGACGGAGGAATCGGCATACCGGAAAGGCTATCGCAACATGACGCCCTTGTCGCCGACCGCCCAGTGTTACAGCCTAACCCGCAGCGGCCGTGATGCGCCGCTGGTACAGCCGGTGCGCAAAGCCCTGCAGGAGTTCGGTATGCCCATTGAAGTCTGGTCGGCGGAATTCGGGCCCGGCATGCAGGAATTCAACCTGACGCCGGAACCCGCAACAACGGCAGCCGATACGGCATTCCTGTTCAAACACGCGATCCGGGAAATTGCGTCACAACAGGATTTGTTCCCCAATTTTATGGCGAAACCGACCATGCAGGGTTTCGGAAACGGCATCCACATCAACCACTCCATGTGGCAGGACGACAGGCCCGTATTTTACGACGAAGCCGCGGCGGACAAACGCTCGAGGATCATCAAGCAGGCCGTTGCCGGAGAACTGGCCACGTTGCGGGATTTCACCCTGATGTGCTGTCCTACCCGTAATTCATACCGCCGCTTCGCTGCGCATTATTCCACAGGGCACCTGGTAGGATGGGGTCATGACAACAAGTCGATTGCCCTACGTACTGTAGTCGACTCGCCATCCACGTGCCGGATTGAGCAGAGGACCGGGGGCGCAGATGCAAATCCCTACCTGTCCATCGCCATGTGCCTGGCGGGTATGGCCTATGGGATAGAAAACGAACTCGAACCGCCTGCTCCCGTGGTGGGTGACGGGTATATGAACGAGTCCCTGCAAAGCGTACCGACTACCATGGCCGAAGCGCTTGACGTCTTTGAACAGAGTGAAATTGCCAACGCGTACCTGGGGGAGGATTTTGTGCGCTTCTATGCCCACAACCGGCGCGTGGAACTGGACGCCTACAATGAAGCTGTCGGGGATTCATCCGAGGACGATGTGTCAGACTGGGAGTTGATGCGGTATGCCGACACGGTCTGAGTTACTGGCCCATGACTTGATCGAGGCAGGGGGACGGCCTGCGGTGTTCCTCCATGCATTACTGGGTCACAGGCAATTCATGGCCGGCTTGGCTGAGTGGTGGCGTATCAGTAACGGTTCTACGCTTCTCATCGACCTGCCGGGTCATGGAGAGAACCCGGCGCCGGCATCGCCCATCAGCATCGGGAACAGCGCTGGGGAAATTCGCAGGGTTGTCCAGGCTGCAGGCCTGGAAAAACCCGTATTGATCGGGCACAGCATGGGTGCCCTTGTCGCGTTGGAGATGGCCGCCCGGCATTCCGACGAGGTTGCGGCCGTCATGTTGCTGGATCCTGCGCCCGTGGTTCTCGATCCGGATACACGCAGCGGTTGGGAAGGCTTGCTGGAAATGCTGCGGGGAGACGGCTATGAAGAAGCGAGGAATATTTTGATAGGCGCCCAGTCGGGACTGTATGACGATAAAACAGCCGTTGCAGGGCGCGCCGAAATAATGGAAAAAATTGATCCGGATACCTTGATGCAATCCTTCGCCGGCATGCTGGCGTGGGATGGCGGGAACGCCTTATCACGCATCACTGTTCCGGTAGCCGGTTTCTGGGCAGGCCGCAACAGCGAACCCGAAGTATTGCTTGCACATCAACCCGGGGCCCTCATCGGACAGGTCATTGCATCGGGTCATTATGTCCATCTCGAAGCCGCAGACCAGGTAGTTGCGATGATAAACCGTTGCATGGAAGTGTGGAAGTTATGACGAAAAAATTCAACCTCGAGAGCCTGGTGGCCGAAGTGTTCGGCCCGCGGCCTGGTGACGTGTTTGCGATCCTGGCAGATCTGCCCGCATCTGCGTCCGAAGATAATCCGGCCTGGCAGGAACGGCGTGAAATGGCTGCCGACTGGCGCGATCAAATCGCGGCAATGGGTGAAAGACACGGTTTCAAGGCGTTGCCGCTTGTTTCCTTTCCGGCAGTGGCGGACGCGAACGCCGGGTTTCCGGCGTATGCCTCGGTTGCGGGGGAGAAAAAACCCTTCACCGAAGTGCTCGATCAGGCTACGGTGGTCATCTCCATGACGGAAGTCTCGATTACAGGTCCGTTGATGGCGTTCGGCCAAAATAAAGGCTCTGCAGAACAATTCCGGGTAGCGTCCATGCCGCTGGCCAACCGCAGCATGGAAGACACCTGCCTGATGGCTGATACCCGGTTCCTGGTAGAACGCGGCAATGTCATCCTGGACGCAATGAAAGACACCCGGGCGGCGGAGGTCAGGTTCACCACGGGTGATACCTGCCTGTTCGACCTGCGTTTCCGGCAGGCATATGTGGACAACGGTTACCTCCATCCTGACAAGGAAGGCGACGCATTCATCAACCTGCCATCCGGTGAAGTATGGATTGTCCCCTACGAGGGAGAACGGCCGGGAGAGAAGTCCCGCACCCGGGGGATCATTCCCGTTGCCGGTGCTAATAATGACATTGCGCGCTTTGTCGTTGAGGAAAACCGGATTACGGACGTGCTGGGCGACGGCGCTCATGCGGATGCGCTGCGGGAGGAACTCGACCTGGACCCCGCGCGCCGTAACGTGGGCGAAATCGCCTTCGGGTACAACTACGCGGCCCGCGTCACAGGCCTGTTTATCGAAGATGAAAAGGCCGGCTTTCACTGGGGCTATGGGCGCAGCGAATTTCTCGGCGGCACCGTGGGGCCTGAGGCATTCAAAACACCGGACACGGTCCTGCACAGGGACCTGCCCTATGCAAAGGAATGCCCGGTAACCGTCTCGGTTGACCTGGTGAAAACCGGCGGCGACCGGCTCCCTGTCCTGAGAGACGGCGATTACGTGCTGTGGTGATTAGAAGGGGGTGAGAAAGATGACTAAAGTTCATGCGGATTTTGATCACAATTCACCGGAATTTCGCGCCGATCCCGTTGCTTACTATAAACACCTGAGGGAGGAGGGGGTAGGCAAGACGTCCCGCTACGGCGGTTTATGGCTGGTGCCTACCTATGAGGCGGTGCAGGCCATGGCGCACGATACCGCGAATTTCAGCCCGGCCCGGGGCACGATGTTTCCTCCGATGACCGACCGGCCCATGTTGCCGATGGAGTCCGATCCCCCGTTACATACCGAGTACCGAAAAATCCTGGTCGGACGGTTTTCTCCGAAGGCAATCAGGGAGTGGTTTCCGGCAATTCGCCAATCATCCCGTGATTTGCTGAAGGACCTGATGATTTCCGGTGAACCCTACGACCTCAGTTACGGCTATGCCAAGTTGCTGCCTACGGTGGTTATCTGCAAGATGCTGGGTATTGAATTCAAGGCCGAGTTCCAGCAGTGGGTGGAGGATTCCGTCTACCGCCGGATTTCGGACCCGCAGGCCGCCAATGAGGCCACTGAAAATATTTACCGGATGTTTACGGAGTTATTGCCGGAACGGCGGGCTCACCCGGGCGATGACCTGGTCTCCCTGGTTCTGAATGCCAGGATCGGCGGAAAACACCTGGATGATGAAGTCGTAGTCAATTTCTGTTTCTTCCTGCTGGTGGCCGGTCTGGACAATACCAACTTCACCATCAGGGCATTACTGCTGCAACTGGCTCTCGATCAAAACCTGCAAAAACGCCTGATTGAAGATCGTTCCTTGATAGACCCGGCCGTAGAGGAAGCGCTGCGTTACTTCTCCCCCGTCATTGCGCTTGGCCGTCATGCGGTGAACGATATCGAATTCCAGGGCTGTCCCGTACATAAGGGTGAACCTGCTGTGATGTTGTTCGGCTGCGCCAACCGGGACCCGCAGGAGTTCGATGAACCGGACAAGTTTGATATCGACCGTTTCCCCAACCGTCATGTCGCATTCGGTGTCGGGCCCCATCGTTGCCTGGGTTCCAACCTGGCGCGTGCGGAGATCGGCATCGCTATCGATGAAGTGCTGAACATGTTGCCAGGATTTACTCTGGCTGAAGAGGTGGAAACCCGTTGGGATGATATCGGGCCGCTGAAAGTCATATCCTCCGCGGGATAGAAGAGGACAGATATGCGCGTAAAAATTGATGGAAATCGTTGCCAGGGGCATAACCGTTGTGTTGCTGTTGCGCCTGAAATCTTTGAGCCGGATGATGAGGGATTAGCGCTCCTGAAACAGGACCCGATAGTTCCCGGGCAGGAAAATCCGGCGCGCCGTGCGGCGCTGTCCTGCCCGGAGAGGGCGATCACTGTTATCGAAGAAGACTGATATGTGCGAGATTCTGGTTGCAGGCGCTGAAAAGCCGGTTCCATTTACACGGCTGGAGCAATGGGTGCTTACCCAGGAGAAGTACGGGATTGCCGGGTGGGGCTGGGGAGTTGCACGGTTGACTGACGACGGCCGCCTGGATGTCCGGCGCCATGTCGGTAAGCTGGCTGAGGATCCCGACGGCCTGGACTCACTTCGGGAACTGGAATCACACCGGTGGGTGTTCCACCTGCGTCGCCCGTTAAGACTGCCGAACATCGTCGAGGACATGCAGCCGTTTTATTCAGACAAATTCGGTTTTGCCTATGCCCATAACGGCGACTTTGAAAAGGCGGATGATTTCAGGGATCAATTCGACGGCCTGCTCGCCGGCAGGGTCGATTCGGAAGTTGGTTTTCGCATGACAGAGAAACTTATTGCCGACGGCCGCGAACTCTCGGAAGCGCTGGATATCACGCTTGATACACTGGGCGGCACGTCCAATATTGCTCTCATGTATAAGAACGGGAAGGTCTTGATTTACGGAAAAGCAAAGTTCAACAAGCTGTGGCGTTTTCGCATTGATGAACTGGAGTGTGCGTCGACCAGCCTGATTTTCAGTGATGAATCATTTTTCGACCTGGTCTTTGACGGGTTGCCCACTGAGCGTGAACTGGTTCATGGATTGTCCCCGCTGCTTGGTCCGGTTTTTCCTTGAGTCCTCGATAAATTGTAGGTCCAGATCATCCATCCTGGGATACAGGCATCTGATTGTTATCTGCCTTTTCCGAGAATGATTCGGCACCAATTTCTTTTTATATTTTGTAACATGCACTCTCTCGCTTTATCAGTAAATTCCGAAAGAAAGGCTATTTGCGTTGATATTGACCCCCTCCCCGTAACCTGAACCACCAGCCGTTCAGGATTTAGTTCAGGATTTAGTTGATTGCATTGCAATCATCATTTATTATTCCGTATATTACAAAGACAGGGGCAAGACCATGGCAAGCATCACAATTCGCAACCTGGATGATAAGGTAAAGACGCGTCTCAGGATTCTTGCAGCCGGACACGGACGCTCCATGGAAGAGGAAGCCCGCCTGATACTGGCCGGAGCGGTCGAGCAGGATCTATTGCTGGAGAAAGGATTAGGAACAACGCTGCATGAACTCTTCAAACCTCTTGGCGGCGTCGAACTGAAGTTGCCGCCTCGCGAACCGATGCGGGACCCGCCATCGTTCGAGTAGTCCGGCGTTGTTCATTCTCGATACCAATATCGTCTCAGAGGTGATGCGTAGTGTCCCAAGTCCGGAAGTTATGGCCTGGTTGGATGAACGCCCCAAACACGACTTATACGTTACTGCCGTCACACAGGCAGAGATTCTCACTGGTATAGCATTCCTGCCGGAGGGCAGGAGGCGAAGCGAGCTTGCCGAAGCAGCAGAGTATGCTTTTAACAATCTTTTCAGTGGGCGAATACTCACTTTTGACAATGCGGCCGCACGTGCTTATGCCGACATCACTTCAGCACGCCGCAGCGCCGGAAAACCAATATCCCAGTTTGACGGACAGATTGCTGCCATCGCGCAGTCGAGAAGTATGACTGTCGCAACGCGGAATGTGTCGGATTATCAAGGTTGCGGCATTACCGTTATCAACCCCTGGAGTGACAGATGATCTTAGCCCCGGAATAATGTTGTAACAAGTTTTGCTCAACCCTTGCAATGTCCGGCAAATTACCGTACAATAATAAAAAACAATGGAGAGACGACCATGCTGAATTTCGACGATTATGCGGCCGCTATTGATGAACCGAAAACGGCGCGGATGGAACAACGAACCAAACCGCACGTCAAGGCGCAAATACAGCGAGCGGCGGCCCTGCTCGGTATCGATGAGACAACTTTCGTGACAAGCGTGGCGCTTGAGCGGGCACAGGCAACGATTGCCGACCACGAACGTACGATCCTGTCTGCCGCAGACCGTGAGGTGGTTCTGGCTGCCCTGGAAACGCCGGCGCCGCCGACCGACGCACTGCGGGGGGTCATGGCGATACACGACGCCCGAGTGGCGCAGGGTGACTGAAGCCGGGCTGAACCCACGGCGGATATCCATCACACCGCTTGACCCGGAGAAACACGACAGGGCGTCTTTCTCATGCGGGACCGTCCGGCTCGACAACTTTCTCAAACGTAGCGCCAGGAAACAGCAGTCGGGGGACTTTACACGGGTCTGGGTTGCTACTGAAGGTGGGCGAGATGAAATTCTGGGTTATTACGCGCTGAACGCGCACTCGCTGGAAGGAGAGGGTCTCCCATCCGGCCTGGCGAAACACGCTCCCCGGTCCGGAAGTATCCCGGCAGTCTACCTCTCAATGATCGCCGTAGACCATCGCCACCAGGGGCAAGGCATAGGAAGTATCCTGCTCGGAAACGCATTAAAGCGCGCGGTGGGCGCTGCCGATCAAATCGGACTGAAGGCCGTGGTGCTCGACGTGATTGAGGACGGTGGTCCCGATATTACAGAAAAACGCCGGGCATTTTATCTTGCCATGGGGTTTCAGTCGCTGCCGACGCGCCCATTAAGATTGTTCATCAGCATTGATACGGTGCGCAACATCTGGACACAGACAACCCCGGACGACAGCTGAAACCGACGCCAGCAGGGATCTTCATGAATATAGCCCTAAAATAATGTTAGGAGAAATGTTGTAATGGACACCACTCACAACATTTTCCCCGGATAAAATAACAAGTTATATTACTTATTCGAATCCAGCCATCGGCACCATTTCCTGGCTTTAACGGTTTTTTATGGCTGAATTTGGCTGGATTTATGGCCGAAAACCGTTTATGATTATTTGTTTGATATTTATGGCCGGATTTGGTTGGATTTATGGCTGAAACAATTAAAACACATACCCTTCATATCACCCCGGAAATACTCGATATTATTGCAGAACTGGATGAGTTCAAAGGGGCGTGGCATGCGTTGGCAACCCTTACCCCCGAGCGACTATCCGCCTTACGTCGTGTGGCAACAATCGAAAGCATTGGTTCCTCAACCAGGATAGAAGGAAGTCAATTATCGGATAATCAGGTTCAAGCCTTGTTAATGGAGCTACCGAACAAGTCCTTCCAATCACGCGATGAAGAAGAAGTGGCAGGCTACGCAGAAGTCATGGAGACAATTTTCTCATCGTGGTCGGCAATCACACTGACAGAAAATCACATCAAACAACTGCATCGTGATTTACTTCAATATTCAGGAAAAGACGAAAGACATCGTGGACACTACAAAAAAATTGATAATCATGTTGAGGCTTTTGATGAAAGCGGGAAAAGCCTCGGGGTTGTTTTTGCTACGGCATCACCTTTTGATACACCACGTTTGATGACTGAGTTGGAGGAGTGGACGAATAAAGCGCTACAAGAACGGTCTTTTCATCCCCTGTTGATTATTGCGGTATTTATCGTTGTCTTGTTACAAATCCACCCGTTTCAGGATGGTAACGGTAGATTATCACGTATATTAACTACCTTATTATTATTGCGCTCAGGTTATGTTTATGTTCCCTACAGTTCCCTGGAAAGTGTTATCGAAAACAGCAAAACCGGATATTATCGAGCATTGCGGCGGACACAAAAAACTATCCGTACTGAAACGCCTGATTGGACACCGTGGATTACGTATCTGTTGAAGGCTTTGCAAAAACAAAAAAGACAACTCGAAAAGAAGGTCACACGTGAGCGAAAAATCCTCGGTCAGCTACCGGAATTATCCTTACAAATTGTGGAACTTGCACGTGAGCGGGGTCAAATCAAAATGGATGACATCATAAAGTCAACCAGTGCCGCCCGGGGGACGATTAAAGAGCACATTGCTTCTTTAGTAAAAAATGGTCATTTAACGAAACATGGGAAAGGGAAAGGTACATGGTACACAATCTCAGCCGGCTTCGACTTAAGTATTTCATAGTGACCCGCGGCCCTGTAATTGCATAGTTTTGGGGACACAAAATAATGTTGGAAAAAATGTTGGAATAGACAACATGCCCCACACAAAGTTTCAATAGAAACAATAAGTTACATTACAGTTTCGAATCCGGCCATCGGCACTAAAACGTTAAGCAGGCAGAATATTGGCGTTCAACCTGAACAGATTGCCGGGATCGTATTCACGCTTGACCTCGCGCAGTCGCCGGTAATTTACTCCGTAGGTTTCCTTGACCAGGCCTTCGCCGTATTCGTTGTAGCAGGTCATGTTGAGGTAGCCGCCATGACCTGACGAGAAACGCGCAGCCATATCATTCCACACCCTACGGGTCCAGGCGATGTTGGCATCCGTATCCCCGGGATCTGTCCACGATGAATTGAACTCCATGAGATACGGCATGGCGCGGCTGCCGAATGCGGTTGCGTCGGCGTCGACCCGGGCGCTGGCGCCGCGCAAGTCATGCAGTACGAACGGTGTGCGTTTGGCCGGGCGTTCATTGAAGACCGTGATCAATGCGTCGAACACTTCGTCCGTCATACGATCAAGATACAGCGATTTCCAGTAATTCAGCAGTTCGCCTTTCGGCAGGTAAACGTCGAACATCTGTTGCACGGCGGTGAAAGGCCGTGGGGCGCTGAGGTCAACAAGCGGCGTCGCGAGTTCCCGTAATGGCTGAACGTATCGCTCACCTTCATCGGCCGGCCCGGCGTAGACACCGGCAGGGATGACGACGTCCGCGCCGCGCAGGTCCGGCGGGAAGGTGTCGTGCTCCGGTATCGTCCAGAAAAAGAATTCGGTCGTGAACTCATCGGGCGCCGTCTGCATGAATTCCCGCCAACCCCGCAGAATGTCACGCGCCTGGTTTCCAGCGTATACCGGCGCACAATGCATAACGATAGGTCCCAACGGGTGCAGGCGGAATTCGAAGGTCGTGACTATACCGAAATTACCGCCGCCGCCGCGTACCGCCCAGAACAGGTCCGGATTCTCCGCTTTGTTTGCGTGACGCAACTCGCCGTCGGCGGTGACGATATCGACACTGAGGATGTTATCGACAGTCATCCCGTACTTGCCGCGCACCCAGCCAAATCCGCCGCCGAGCGCCAGACCCGCGATGCCCGTTTCCGATACCACGCCGGCCGGCGCCACCAGGCCGAAAGGCTGGGTTTCGTGGTCGATGTCGCCCAGCGTGGCGCCACCGCTGACCCAGGCAATCCGTTGCCCGGCATCGACGCGGACGCCGCGCATCAACGACAGGTCGATCATCAGACCCCCATCACAACTGGCATTCCCTGCCACCCCATGACCGCCGCCGCGAACGGCTACCAACAGGTCGTTTTCACGCGCCGCATTAACGCAATAACGCACGTCGGCAACACCCGTGCAGCGTGCGATAGCCGCCGGACGCTTGTCGATCATGCCGTTGTGCAGGGCCCGTGTTTTGTCGTAATCGGCATCTCCCGGACATAACACCGGGCCGCGAATGTTGTTCCGTAGTGATTGAATGATGGATGCGTGCATGCTAATAACATCCCGCAACACGCGCCCGTTGCCGTACCAGCGCCAGCACCAGGTCAATTACCGGTGTTGCTACGCCGACCAGTTCTCCCAGTTCCTTTACCGCGCCCAGCATTGCATCGATTTCCATGGTTCGGCCGGCCTCAAGGTCTTGCAGCATGGAGGTTTTATGGGCACCCACGGCCGCGGCGCCCTCAATCCGTCTTTCCATGTCAACCCCGAACCGCACCCCCAGTTTTTCCCCAATGGCCTGTGCTTCCAGCATCATGGATTTTGCCATGGCGCGTGTGCCCGGTTCTGTCGCTATCACATCCAGGGTGGCGTGTGTCAGGACGCTGATGGGATTAAAGCAGAGGTTGCCCCATAACTTCACCCAGATTTCATTGCGGATTTCCGATCTTACCGGTGATTTGAAACCGGCGCTGATAAGCGCTTTGCTCAACTGTATGCAGCGTTCCGATTTTTCACCGCCGGGTTCGCCGAGGGTAAACCTGTTTCCCTCTATGTGCCTGATTACGCCCGGTTCACTGATTTCACAGGCAGGGTAAACAACGCAACCGATGACGCGTTCCGGGCCTATCTCTTCCCATTGACGGTTATCCGGGTCAACACTTTTCAGCCGATGGTTCTCCCAGTGCCCCTTGAGACCGTAAAAATACCACCAGGGGATGCCATTGGCGGTAGTAACTACACTGGTTCGCTCTCCCAGCAACGGCTGCATCGCATCCAGGACTTTCGGTACTGATGGGGCTTTCAGGGTAATAATTACATAGTCCTGGCGACCCGCTTCAACAGGATTATCGGTGCATTTCGGATATGCCGTTTTTGCCTCTCCGCCGGCAATGATTTTCAGACCGTTTTTCCGCATTGCCTGCAGGTGCGGCCCGCGCGCAACCAGGGTAACGTCAACCCCTGACAGGGAGAGCAGGGCGCCCATATACCCTCCGATAGCGCCGGCGCCATAGATACATATCCTCATCAAACGAGACCCAGTTTCCCGGCCAGGCCGATGCGCTGTATTTTTCCGGTGGGGCCTTTGGGGATATCGTCAAGGATCACAATTTTCTTCGGCACTTTGAAGCCGGCCAGGTAACCGGCGGCATAAGCACGGATATCACTTTCGCTCGCCGTCCGCCCATCGTTCAATACGACAGCCGCCGCCACGTCTTCGCCCAGTTTATCGTGTGGTACGGCAAATGTGACAGCCTGGCTCACCGCAGGATGGTCCAGCAGGATTTCGTCCACTTCCCTGGGTGAAATCTTTTCTCCCCCCCTGTTTATGATTTCCTTCAAACGGCCGGTGATTGTCAGGTATCCGTCTTCATCCATGATGCCCTGATCGCCGGTGCGGAACCAGCCGTTGACAAAGTTTTCCCGGTTTGCCGCCGGATTATTGTCGTATCCCGCCGTCACGTTTTCCCCCTGGATCACCACCTCGCCGACAGAACCTTGCTCCAGCAGGTTCCCGTTCCCGTCCATGATCGCCACCTTTGGACCGGCGGCGATGCCGACGGTGCCCGGTTTTCTAGTCCCGGGGGGTAACGGATTGCTCGTCATCTGGTGGGAGGCTTCCGTCATGGCATAAGCTTCGATGACAGGTGTTTTAAAAGTCTGCTCCAGCTCATTCAAAACCTGGGGGGGCAACGACGCGGATGAAGATCGGATAAACCGCAAGGCGGACTTCCTGATTGTCTCTTTATTCTTACCGGCCCTGGCCAGGATGGCCTGGTGCATGGTCGGAACAGCGCTATACCAGCTTGGTTGCGCTTCCTCCAGCCAGGCAAAGAATTTCAGTGCATTGAACCCGGGCGCGCAAAAGATGCTCGCGCCGGCGCTGATACTCGCAAGCACTGTCGCGATCAGCCCGTGGATATGGAACAGGGGCATCACGTTCAGACAACGATCCCCCGGTATGAGGTTCAGGGTGGTACGAATATTACCCGCGCTTACACAAATGTTCCGCTGTGTTAACGGCACAATCTTGGGGCGCGACGTGGTGCCTGAAGTGTGTAAAACCAGGGCGGTATCGTCTCCACCGATAAAATCAGGAGCGATGACAGACTTATCATGCCGGGAATTATCGGCAGGCTCCAGTTCAAATTCACCTGCCCTTGATGAGCCCCCCTTTTTCAGCGTCATGACGGGGATGGACAGTTCCCGCGCAGATTCAAGTGACGGAGAATTGCTGTTCTCTTCCACTATCAGCACGCCGGCGTTGAGATCTGACAGGTAAAAATCAAATTCAGCCTTTTGGTACGCAGGATTAAGCGGCGCGGCAGTTGCGGCGCATGAGACGGCAATAAAAGCTGCCGCCATCTCAGCGCCGTTAGGTAAAACGATCGCTACCCTGTCATTTCTGCGAATGCCGTTACGGTTCAGTGTCAATACCGTGTTTTCAACCAGTTGCAGTAAATCGCCGTAACTGAGGGTCTTTTGTCCGGGTGCGTTTATTGCGGCGGTTTCACTGTTTGCCGCTTTTATTAATTCCAAAACAGGCGTTAATTCAGTCATCTCGCCATCCTGATATTCGTATGATCAACCATATCATTATGTTGAATGGAAGGCTACCGGGCTGACACCAGACCAGTGCATGTTCGGGGCTGCAAAACTTGACAAACTGCACAGAAGACGGTGCCATTGTCCATGATTATCAACCAGCAGTTTGCAGAGAACGGCGAGGAAAGCACTTATGAACCTGAAGCGTCATCATACATTGCCCGTAAACAGCGAGACTGTGCATTGGGGTTATTTCAGCAAGGATATCGAACCGAGGTTGACCGTCGAGTCGGGTGATTTCATCACCATCGAAACACTGACCCACCACGCCAACGACGATGCTTCATTGATGGTTGATGGCGATGCGGGCGCGGAGAGCGTCTTTCGCTGGACCCGGGCCCATAAAAACGTCGATCGGCGCGGCGCGGGGCCTGTGGACGCATCGCTGTTTGGCCGTGGCGCGGGTGAAGGACTCGGGGTACACCTGTTGACCGGTCCGGTTTATGTTGAGGAGGCCGAACCGGGCGACATCCTGGAGGTTCGCATTCTTGACGTCAGGCTCCGTCCCAGCGCCAATCCCAATCATCCGGGCAAAACCTTCGGCAGCAATGCCGCGGCCTGGTGGGGTTACCAGTACAACGATTTGATCACCGAACCCAGACCACGCGAAGTAATCACGATCTATGAGATCGACGCATCCGGACAACGTACCTGGGCCAGGGCATTATATAACTTCCGCTGGACGCCGCAGACCGACCCGTTCGGCGTCGAGCATGCCACTATCGATTACCCGGGTGTGCCGGTAAACCACGATACGATCAAAAAAAACAGCTCGGTTTTATCCGGTGTGCGGGTGCCTATCCGCCTGCACTTCGGCGCCATCGGGTTGGCGCCGGCAGAAGCTGATGTCGTCAACTCCATCCCGCCAAGCTATTTCGGCGGCAACATCGACAACTGGCGTATCGGCAAGGGCAGCAGCATGTATTACCCGGTAGCGGTGCCGGGCGGCCTTCTCAGCGTCGGCGACCCGCACGCCGCGCAGGGGGACTCGGAACTGGCGGGCACGGCAATCGAAACCTCGCTGACCGGCGATTTCCAGATCGTTGTGCACAAGAAAAATCAACTCACCGGCACCCTGTTGCAGGGATTGGACTACCCGCTGCTGGAGACAGGCGCCGAGTATATCGTCCATGGCTTCAGTTACGCCAACTACCTGGCCGAGCTTGGCGATGCGGCGCAGGGCGAGATATTTGAAAAGTCCTCAGTTGACAACGCCATGCGCGACGCGTTTCGCAAGATGCGTAAATTCCTGATGGATGCAAAAGGCCTGAGCGAAGACGAAGCAATTACCCTGATGTCGGTGGCAGCCGACTTTGGCGTCACCCAGGTGGTTGATGGCAACTGGGGCGTGCATGGCATCATCCAGAAAGGAATTTTTCCCTGACCGTGCAGCATAAGAGATTATGACCTTAAGATCTCTTTTCATCGGCAGCTTTGTAATTCTTGCGGTTGTCATAAATCTGCCATTGAGGGCGGAGGACGTATCGATTGATTTTCAGCACTATGAGCCTGAAGCCGAAATAGCAAGAATAGCGTCTGACGAAGCGCCGAAAATCGACGGTGATATCTCCGACCCTGTCTGGTCGAAGGCGACCAGGATAGACAGGTTTTACCAGACGGAACCAGTCCGGGGCGCAGAGCCTTCCGAAACCACGGTCGTCTACATTGCATACGATGAAAACAACCTGTATTTCGCGTTTTTCTGCGGGGATTCCCAGCCTGACAAGATTCTGGCTACTGTTATGCAACGGGACCGCGAATTATGGCAGGACGATAATATTCGGGTATACCTGGACCCGTATGACAGTTCCAGGGATGCGATGGCCTTCCTGGTCAATTCCCTGGGTACGCAGATGGACATGTTGATAGAAAATAACAGCAACTTTTACCCGGAGTGGGACACGATCTGGGACGTTGAGGCAAGGCGCACGGATGATGGCTGGACGGCGGAGATGGCAATCCCGTTTCGCAGTATCTCCTATGACCCCGGTGTCGATAAGTGGGGTTTCGAGATCATGCGGCAAATCCGCCACAAGAATGAAACCGTGAGATGGTCCCAGATTGACCAGTTCCTTCCTCCCTGGAACGTTTCGGAAATAGGTTCAATTACCGGGCTGCGGGATATCAGCCAGGGCCTGGGCCTGGACGTACAGGCATTCGGCAAGTTCAATTATGAAAGGGACTGGATGCAGCGGCCGCGCGATGACAGCTTCACCCCGGAGGCGAGCGGGAACATATTCTACAGGATTACGCCCTCCCTGACCGGAACCCTGACGCTTAATACGGATTTTTCGGATTCTCCACTCGACGAACGGCAGGTTAACACGGGCCGGTTCTCACTGTTTTTTCCGGAGACCAGGGACTTCTTTCTCCAGGACAGGACAATCTTCGAGTTCGGGGGCAGGGCGATGACTCCGCCGCTCACGGATATAAACGGATTGCCGTTCTTTACCCGCAAGATCGGCATCGTGGATGATGAGATCGTGGATCTCATCGCAGGCGGGAAATTATCCGGGCGCATTGGAAACCTCAACGTGGGCGCGCTGAGTGTAAGAATGGATAATTCGGAAAATATCAATGCAGAGACCCTCAGCGTCGCTCGGTTGTCTGCAGAAGTGCTTGAAGAATCGCGCATCGGCACGATTTTGACGCATGGCGACCCGGACGGCACGGGCAGGAATACGCTGGCAGGCGTCGACTTCAAATACCGGAACTCCGATTTATTCAATCGGGGCCGGTTTCTCGCTGATTTTTTTTACCAGCGCAGTTTTTCAAACGATGTGCATGGGCCGGCTGCAGGAAAGGACGATGACATGTTCGGGTTTTTTCTGGGATACCCGAACGATTTTCTGCGCTGGTATATCAGCGGCAAGGAGATAGGAAAACGGTTTGATCCTGCCCTGGGATTTGTCAACCGCCGTAACATCCGGGATTACAACGGGGACTATGTCAGGAGAAAGCGGTT
>JAJDUB010000018.1 GCA_022826885.1 Gammaproteobacteria bacterium | reverse complement strand
GCTGGCGAACAGTGCCTGCTGGACAGAATCCAAACTGGACCGCCTATCCATTCCTCCGTCGTAAACCACATCAGACGTTTCACAGTCCACCATGATGTAGCTGCGCCCGCCTGGATAAGTGTAGTAGTGGCGGGTCTCGGTCTGGCCGCCTACGGAATCGCAGAATATTTTGTTAAGGCTAACCTCCTTCGGCTCGGACTGCACGGCTTTGCGCCAGGGAGTCATCCCGTTATGCTATAATCAATTCGCATAAGCCGTATGTCTCACCAGGAACTGCAATGAAAGAACTGATAGTCGTAGGCAATGGCATGGCGCCCAGCCGTGCCCTGGAAAAGCTCAATGAAAAAGACCCTGATGCGTATAACGTCACGATCTTCAATGCCGAACCGCGGGTCAGTTATAACCGAGTGATGCTGTCTCCGGTCCTGTCCGGTGAGGAAGATTTTGAGAAAACCATCATTCACGGGGACGATTGGTATTTCAAACACAACTTTATTCTCTACCGCGGTTGCCCTGTTACCGAAATAGACCGGGAGAGCAAAACGGTCAAAGCCGTCAACGGGATTGCCGAGCCCTATGACAAGTTGCTGATTGCGACAGGGTCTTCGCCAATCAAACTGTCCGTCCCGGGAATTGACAAGAAAGGCGTACTTTCGTACCGGGACCTGGACGACGTGAAGGCCATGCTGGCCGCTGCTGAAACCAGGAGACAGGCGGTGGTGATAGGCGGTGGACTTCTCGGTCTCGAGGCTGCCGCCGGTCTACGGAACCGGGGTATGGAAGTCACGGTAGTGCATCGAAATCCTACACTCATGGATCGCCAGCTGGATGAGACTGCCGGCCACCTGTTACAGCTCGCTATCGAGTCACTCGGTATTCGGGTGTTAACGGGGAGGCATACGAAAGCAATCACCGGTGACGAGCATGTTGAGGGAGTGCTGTTCAGAGATGGTTCCAGTATCCAGGCGGATATTGTGGTGATGGCGGTGGGAATTCGTCCCAGTGTCTGGCTGGCGGAGAACGCCGGGTTGCACATCGAGCGCGGGATTGTCGTGGATAAACATATGCGCACCTCCGATCCGGACATCCTGGCAATCGGCGAATGCGCTGAATTCCAAGGGGCGACATACGGATTGCTGGCGCCGCTTTACGAAATGGCGAATGTTGCAGCAGCCACCCTGCTCGGAGACGAGGAGCAGCAATTCGAGAACCGTGTTACTGCGGCGCAACTAAAAGTAACCGGGATTGATCTGTATTCCGCCGGTGACTTTGCCGAAGGCGACAATCGCGAAGAGATCGTTTTACGGGATCCGAACCAGGGTGTGTACAGGCGCCTCGTCATCGAGGACGACCGCCTGGTCGGAACCGTCCTCTATGGGGATACCTCTTCCATGGGCTGGTACTACCAGATGATCAAGGACAATACGGATATATCCGGTATTCGTGACTACATGATATTCGGTCCCGGTTTTGCGGAAGGCGCGGCCCAGGATCCGACGGCAGCCGTTGCATCCTTACCTGATGATGCAGAGATTTGCGGGTGTAACGGCATAACAAAGGGCGCGATCAGACAAGCCATTGACGGGAACAGCCTCACCACGCTGGAAGGGGTGCGTTCCTGTACCAAGGCATCTTCTTCCTGCGGGTCATGCACCGGCCTGGTGGAACAGTTGCTGCTCCTGAGACTCGGTGATTCGTATCAACCCGCGGAAGTGAAACCCGTGTGCGGCTGTACTGACCTGGGTCATTCCGACGTGCGCCGGCTCATTAACGCGCGCAGTATCAAAACCATTCCCGACCTCATGCAGGAACTGGAATGGAAGAGTTCCGGCGGCTGCGCCAAATGCAGACCCGCCCTGAATTACTACCTGCTGGCTACCTGGCCGGGGGAGTATGTTGACGATAACCAGTCCCGTTTCATCAACGAACGGGTTCACGCCAACATCCAGAAAGACGGCACTTATTCAGTCGTGCCGAGAATGTGGGGTGGAGTCACGTCTTCCAGTGAACTCAGGGCCATTGCGGACGTGGTCGATAAATTTGATATCCCGGCAGTCAAGGTAACAGGCGGCCAACGCATCGATATGCTTGGGGTAAAAAAAGAAGACCTGCCTGCTGTCTGGGCAGACCTGAATAGCGTCGGGCTTGTTTCAGGACACGCCTACGGCAAGGCAATCCGCACGGTAAAAACCTGTGTGGGCAAGGAATGGTGCCGTTTCGGCACCCAGAATTCCACGCGGCTGGGTATCCGCCTGGAGAAATTCCTGTGGGGTTCCTGGACCCCTGCAAAGGTTAAAATGGCCGTGTCGGGATGCCCGCGCAACTGCGCTGAAGCGACCTGTAAGGACGTAGGTGTCGTGTGCGTGGAATCCGGGTATGACGTGCACTTTGCCGGCGCTGCCGGAATGGATGTGAAGGAAACCGAGTTGTTGGGCCATGTCGATAACGAAGATGATGCAATTGAGATGGTGGCCGCCGTTGTTCAGCTATACCGTGAACAGGGACACTACCTGGAAAGAATCTACAAGTGGGCCCGGCGTGTCGGCGTTGATTCGATTCGGGACGCGGTAGTGGATGATGCAGCCAATCGCAAGGCATTGTGTGAAAGGTTTGTCCATTCACAGAAATATTATCAGATCGATCCCTGGGAAGAACGGGTTAAAGGCCATGCTCAACATGAATTTGCCCCGCTCAGGGAACTCAGTTCCCTGGAGTTGACGTGATGTCCTCTGAATGCTGGACAAGCATCGGAAACCTGGAAGATATACCGGTAGCAGGCGCGCGAGTCGTCCTCTCTCCCGGTTGCAGGATTGCGGTGTTCAGAACTGAGGACAATCAAATCTTCGCGCTGGAGGACCGGTGCCCGCATCGGAAGGGACCAATCAGCCAGGGGATCGTTCACGGTAAGAAAGTGACCTGTCCCCTGCACAATCTTGTGATTAATCTGACTGATGGTGAAGCGAGTGAAGACGGCTGTGTGCCGGTATGCACCATATCCGCCCGGATTGGAGAGAGCGGAGAAGTGCTTCTGAACATCGAGGATATCCGCGCCAGAGTGGAGACAAGCGCCGGGTAGCAGTCATCCTGCGCCGAACTGGCAGGCGCGCAGGTTTACCCATAGCGTGAAGGATTATCGCCGTGGCACGCTACCAAGTCAGGTCCAGGCGTTCGACGAGTGAAAATCCCAAACGCCGGATTTCCTATACCAGTATTCTCAATTGCAATTGCAAAAACAGTAGGAGCGGTGCTGTATCTGGCCGAGGGGCAATCGGTGAGTGCGGTGGCGCGGCGTTTGGCTGCGGCGCGTTCCTCGGTGGGGCGCTGGCGGGCGCTGTGGCACAGTTTTGGGGAAGCCGGGCTGATACCGTGTCGCGGCGGGCGCCCGGTGCGGACGATGACCGAGCCGGTGCTGACGGTATTGCGGGAATTGGTCGACACCTCACCCCGGCAACTGGGTTACCTGCGCAGTCGCTGGAGCACGGAACTGCTGGCGCAGG
>JAJDUB010000069.1 GCA_022826885.1 Gammaproteobacteria bacterium | reverse complement strand
TTTATTCATACTTGTTACGGCACTGATCTGCTCCCTGGCTGCCGGCCTGGCGCCGGCGCCGGCCCATTCGGAAGGATTGGAGGAGCTAATCGTCACCGGCTCCCGCATCGGGCGGGACCCGGCCGAATACGTGGGCCCGATGTCCGTGATAGACAGCGCAGACATCGAACGCACCCCCAACTACAGCGTGCAGGACATGCTGCTGAAGCTGCCCTCAATCGGCCTGCAGGGCATCTCCAGGAACAATGCATCGGGCGGGCGGGGCGCGCATTTATCCGGCATTCACCAGTTGACTCCTGCACGGACTCTGGTGCTGCTCAACAACCGCCGAATGGTGCATACCATCAGCAGTTCGCTCGCGATCGGGGTCGATTTGCAGTCCTTCCCCGTCAACCTGATAGACAGCATCGAAGTGCTGGCGGACGGGGCCTCCGCCATCTACGGCTCGGACGCGGTTGCCGGCGTCATCAACGTCAGGACCAGGCGTTTTGAGGGTGTCGAGCTGAGCGCCGGTTTCGGGACACCGGAAGACCCGGGCGGCGACTCCTACAATGCAGGGTTCATTGCCGGCCGCACCGGGGAGCGGGGCCATATCACCCTGGCTGCGACCATCGTGGATACCGGCAACGTCGACGCCCAGGAGCGTGACTGGTCGCAAATACCCATCCTGGGACAACTGGACAGCGGCGACGGCACGACCCTGACCCTGATGGGCAGCGGCATACCGCCCGAGGGCAGGCAGCCGGATGCCGGCATTATCTTCAAGCCGGATCCGGTCAGCGGCGCCAGTTACCAGCCCTATGACACCTTTGGAACCAGCGGCCTGAACGGGTCCGCCGGAGATGGCAGTCTACAGTCCATCCTGGACACCGGCCATCGTTTCAACTACTCCGATATCGAGGGAGGCGGCCCTTCGCTGATAAGCGGTTCCCGCGTGGCCAACGGCGCCGTCACGGGAGAGCTGGAACTGGACCGCGCCGTCCTGTACTACGAGTTGCTGGGCATGCACCGGGAAGGGACACTGAGATACACTCCCATGCCCATAGCGGATGCCCTGGGACGGTTTGCCGACCTGCTGCAGGTGCCGTTCAGCAATCCCCACGTCCCGGCGGATGCCGTGCCGGTCATCCGCGCCGCGGTAGGGCCGGACACAGACCGCTTCCAGATGTGGTGGCGCGCCGCAGACCTGCGCCCGCGCCTGTACAACTACGACAGCGACACCATGAAAATCACAGCGGGTTTACAGGGAAAACTGCCGGGGCTCGCACAGGCCTGGGAATACGACGCCTGGCTCACCTACGGCCGCTCCACCCTGGATGAAGTAACCCGCAACCAGGTGAACGTTGCCAGGTTGCAGACCGCCCTGAACCCGGTTGCCTGCGGGCAGGACCCCGCCTGCCCGAAGGACGCCCGCGGCAACCCCACCCTGGACATTTTCGGACGGGGCGCGAAGAGCCGGGAGGAAATCGATTACGTGCTGTTCACCGACGAGGAAGCCACCCGTTATGAGTTCTGGCACCTGGCCGGCGCCCTGACCGGCGAGTTCTGGTCGTTGCCCGGCGGCCCCATCGGCGTGGCGACCGGCCTGGAGTGGCGCCATGAAGAGGGCAGCGTGCATGTCTCCGAACTGGTCCAGGCCGGGCACAGCGCCGACAGGTATGCGGAACCGACGCAAGGCGATTTTTCCGTATGGGAGGCCTTCGCGGAATTCCACGCGCCGCTGCTCGCGAACAGCAGTTTTGCCCACGATTTGTCCCTGGATGCCGCGGTGCGCTATTCCGAGTATAACCATGTCGGCTCCGAAGCGACTTTCAAACTGGCGCTGCACTGGGCGCCGGTTCACGATATCCATTTGCGCGGGGTCTTTGCCACCGGTTTCCGGGCGCCCAATATCCTGGAGTCCTTCGGCGGTATCGTGGACAACTACCCGACCGTGGCTGACCCCTGCAACAGCGCGGCCGACCTGTACCGGAACAACGCCACGGTGCAGGCCAATTGCGCCAGCCAGGGCATTCCCGCCAACTACGTGCAGAATGCCTCCCAGTTGAAGATATCCGCGGGCGGCAATCCGGATCTTGAACCGGAATCCTCCGACAGTTTCTCCGTCGGCCTGGTATGGACGCCGGATGCGATTGAGAATCTCTCGCTGGCTGTCGACTATTACGACGTGCGGGTGGACAAGGCCATCAATACCCCCGATCCGGTGGACGTGATCCTCACCTGTTATACCACGCCGAACCTTGCGGCGCCGGAATGCGCCCGCATCGGGCGCGGCCCTTCCGGCACAATCATCCGCTTCGACCTGCTTAACGAAAACCTGGCCCGCCTTGAGACTTCCGGTATCGATCTCAATGCGTCCTGGACGCTGTCCACGGACTTCGGCGACCTCGGCCTCAATGGCAACGTCAACTGGCTCAACGAGTACGTGGAGACAACCGGTGGCGGCGCCGTCAGCGACCGCACCGACATGGTGGCCGGCAATATCTCCGACTGGGCCGGCTATCCCGAATGGCGTTCAAACCTGTCCGTGACATTCAGCCGGAACAACTGGACCCTCGGCGGTTCCTGGCGCTACCTGGACGCCATGGACATCTTCGACACCATCCAATTCGACAACATTCACACCACCGTAGGCGCGGTCAACTACTTTGACCTGTTCGGCAACTACCGCGGCGATACCTTCAACATCACGCTGGGCGCGGAGAACCTCACCGATGAAACACCGCCCTACGTGCCCGACGTGTCCGACAACACCTCGTCAATCTACGACTACCTGGGACGGTTTTATTACGTCAGGCTGAAGGTGGGGTTTTATTGACGGATCATGCAGGAAAACCACAGCCTGTACGCCCGTTTTCATGAAGTATTCGAAGACCGGCTTGACAAGACGTTGCTGGTAACGGATACCGGTGATGAATACCGCTATGCCGATATAGAGAGTGAATCGGCGCGGCTGGCCAGGTTCCTGGCGGAAACCGGGGCCGTGCCCGGCGACCGTATTTCCGTGCAGACAGCCAAGACTCCGCAGACGCTTTGCCTGTACCTTGCCTGCCTGCGGGGCGGCCTTGTGTTCCATCCCCTGAACACGGGTTACAGGGCCGGCGAACTCGAATACTTCTTTGCCGACGCCGAACCTGCGGTGGTGGTCTGCGACAGCGGGAACCTGGACATGATCGGGCCGCTGGCGCAACAACTGTCCATCCCGCACCTGTTTTCCCTGGATGCGGACGGCTCAGGCACACTGGCCGACCGGTCGCGGGATATGGACGATGATCCCGTCTTCGTGCGCCGGGACAGGGACGACATGGCGGCCCTGCTCTATTCTTCCGGCACCACGGGCAAGCCCAAGGGCATTGTCCTGACCCATAACAACCTGTACGCAAGCGCCCGAACCCTGGTGCAGGCATGGGGTTTTACTGAACACGACGTCCTGCTGCACGCCCTGCCCATCTACCACGTCCACGGCCTGTTCGTGGCCCTGGGTTGCGTCCTGTTGGGCGGCGGCGCCATGCGCTGGCTGCCGGCCTTCGATGCCGGGAAGGTGATCGAATTGCTGCCCCAATGCACGGCCATGATGGGCGTCCCCACCTATTACACCCGCCTGCTGGCCGGTGAGGATTTCACCCGTAAGACTGCCGCTCACGTGCGCCTCTTTATATCGGGTTCGGCGCCGCTGCCCGCAGAGACCTTCCAGGCATTCGAAAAACGCACCGGCCACCGCATTCTCGAACGCTACGGCACTTCCGAGACCAATATGAACACCTCCAATCCCCTGGACGGGGAACGCAAGCCCGGCTCAGTGGGGCCGCCCCTGCCCGGGGTAGAGGTACGCATCTGCGACGCTGCAGGAACGGTGCTGCCCGACGGTGAAACCGGCAATATCCAGGTGCGGGGCGAGAATGTCTTCAGGGAATACTGGCGGATGCCCGAGAAGACCGCCGGGGATTTCACCGGGGACGGCTTTTTCAACACCGGCGACCTGGGCGTTATCGATGAAGACGGTTATGTCTCCATAGTAGGCCGCAGCAAGGACCTGATCATCACGGGCGGCCTGAACGTCTATCCCGCGGAGGTGGAAGGCATCATCAATGATATGGCCGGAGTCAGGGAATCAGCCATCATCGGCGCGCCCCACCCCGATTTCGGCGAGGCCGTGGTAGCGGTGCTCGTGTGCACGGACGGCGCGACCCTCAATGAAGGCCAGGTGATGGATTACGCGAAGGACAGACTGGCCGGCTTCAAGGCGCCCAAGCGGATCGTATTCGTCGACGGACTACCCCGCAACACCATGGGCAAGGTCCTGAAGAGCCTGTTGCGGGAGGAGTATAAGGACCTGTTCCGGTAGTATTATTCAAAGATAACAACTACTCGTGCTAAAATCAGCCTAATTCCAGATTTATACAGGGAAGTGTTGCTTTCCGGGAAAGGCAATAAATTTCTCCCTCTCCCGTTATTTTGAAGCCAAGTTTAGACAGCACCCTTGCCGAATCATCATTCCCTGTCATATAGCTGGATTTGAAATTCCTTATGTCCAGTTCTTCAACCGCGTAACGGAGTAAACCCCTGCATGCTTCCGTGGCAAATCCCTGACCCCAATGCCCTCTGCCCAGCCAATAACCCAAGTCGTAATAGTCATCATCGTCGTCATGCGCCAATCGAATACCACCGAGCAGGGCATCGCTTTCAAATATATTAAACGTCAATTCCTGCCGGCTGAGTGAATTTATCCAGTCATCAGCATCATCTTCCCTATACGGGTAGGGAACCTGAGATAGCCATTTTACAACCTCCCAGTCTCCTATCTGAGAAACGATAGACTGTTTATCCCTGTACCGCGGTTTTTTCAGTACCAGTCTCTTTGTTCGGATTTCTGTCATTCCCACTCATTTCAATCATTAGCGCCAACAATGGCTATTCCCACTGCTTCGGCCGCCTGCCGCAACCTTTCATCAAGTGTGGCCAGGGGCAAGCTGCGTCGCAGGGCCACTTCAAGATATGCAGCATCGTAGATGGTCAGCTCAAACTGTTGCGCCAGTTCAAGTATCAACGTCTCATCGTGCCTGTGATCAACTGAAATACCCAGAGACTGGCTGTCGGCCAGTGTATCTGCTACCTGTTGCCGGGAGAGGCGTCCGCGGCGTTCATTCATCAGCAAGGCATTGCGTAGTTCATACCACCATATTCCCGGCACAACGCCGCCCTCTTCGACGACGCGTGACATAGCCTTATCTGCTATGGGCGCAGCCTCATCACTCATACACCAGGCTATGGAGACAGAATTATCAATGACGATGGGCATTAATAACGGTGTCCTTCATGAACAGTAGCCAACAGTTGTTGCAATGGCGCCCGCTCAATGTTTTGCCGCCGTTCGATAATACGCGCGGCTGCTTCCCTTGCCTGCTTGCGGCTGCTGTCTACAGGGACCAGACGCGCAACCGGCTTGCCATGTTTTGTAATAGTTAAAGACTCACCGCGGGCCACGCGTTCCAATAATTGCGGCAGGTGTGTCTTCGCTTCAAAAGCGCCGATGGTGTCCATAGTCATGATTTCATCATATAGTTTAGACCAGACTATTCTACCAGTCTGTATATAATGCTGCAAGCGCTCATTGACTGGTATCGACCGCAATCATCCTGTTTCAGGTTTTTCGTATATCATCCCGCGCAATTCCTGCCACGAGTATGCTTCGAGCGGGTCTGCCGCATCCGCATCTTCGACACTCAAGTTGGGCGGTTGGAAATGATTGGGTAAAACAGGTACAGCCAATACCAGATTTACACAGGGAAGTGTTTCTTTACGGGAAAGACAGTAAATTTCCCCCTCCCCTGATTTTATAAATCCAAGTTTGGCCAGAACTCTTGCCGAAGCGTCATTCCCTATCATATAACTCGATATAAAATTTCTTATATTCAATTCTTCAGCCGCGTATTGGAGCAAACCCTTACATGCTTCCGTGGCAAATCCCTGTCCCCAATGTTCCCTGCCCAGCCAGAATCCTAACTCGTGGCTGTTATCTTCATGGGGCGCCAATTCGATACCGCCAATCAGGGAGTCATTTTCAAATATGTTGAATGTAAGGTTTTTCCGGCTGAGCGTCCTTATCCACTCATTGGCATCATTTTCAGTGTATGGGTAAGGAACCTTAGACAACCATTTCGATACCTCCCAGTCTCCTATTTGGGAAACGATTAACTGTTTATCCTTGCGCCGCGGTTTTTTTAAAACCAGTCTCTCTGTTGTGATTCCGATCATTTGTACCAAATTAAATTTTTCAATTTAATTGTCCAAGCAGAAATTCGGTATCTGATTCAAAAATACCCATCGGGGCGCGGGGCAGTAGATTCAAGTCCATCGATATGTTCATGCCGTCATTCCATATCCGCGTCTATTTTGCTCAGATCATCCAATGCACTTTCAGTCATAATAATCTTGTGCTTTTTCCTTAGCTTAACTACCGTAGGATCAAAGTTTTCCTGAATATCCTGGTGATTTTCGACTAACCAGGCATTCGCCCGGTCGATCTCTTCTGCCAGCAACTTTTTCACCTCCGCATATTCAGCCACCAGTGGTTTGCAGTCTGACAGAAAATGACGCCAGCGAATCTGTTTCAGAGTTCTTTCATTAGTAAAAACAAAAAACCTGTGAGGGTCATCATCCCAATCTTTGTCGTTTACATATACGGCAGGAAATCGTTGGACATTTGATTCACTCAATGCCAACCAGCGTTCTCGTTGATATCCACTCCAGCGGCTTCTTAGTTCATCCAACTGAGCCTCCTGCCCTGCCGCGTCAATTTTTACATCCCAAAGAAATCCGCCTTTTTCCTGCTTGCCGTGGTTTTTGCCATCGACATATTCATGGGGAATGAGCTGGCGGATAATTTCATTGCCCGCAGATTCGATCTCATCAAGCGCATAGGTAGCCAGGGAGGTAAAAGTCGCATAGTAGAACTGCTCTTGTATGAGCAATCTGACCCAGGAAGGGTGCTGGTAGGCGAAGTATTCAATACCTGTGTAATCTGTAAAGTCCCGCTTGCGGGCCTCTTCCTGAAACAGGTAGTCGGCATAGTCGTAATCATAGAGTGTCGGGAAGTCCAGCAAAGTTTTACCCTCCGCCATACACTCATTGAGATAAATATAATCTTCACCAATGCCTGTCGTTAGAAGTCTTGCCCAATTAAGCTGGTTGAGGTGGGTTAACGGTGTATCACTCCAGACTTCATCACTCTCATCAGTCAAACACTTAATATCAAGCAAATCATCCAGTAATACGCGCTGTATTCTACGGCTTGCATCTTCACCCATGGTTGCCCGGAAGCGTTCCTGTTCCTGGACTGTCCAAGCGTAATAATGCGCGTCCGCTGCGATTAGTGCCTTGCGTGCAGCCACCAAAAGCTTTTGTTTATCCAGATGAGCCAGTTGGTAAGTTTTTTCCTTCATTCTTGGATGACTCTGTGTCTACCAGGTGCAACCCAGCTAAAGCGGGAAATAGCATGTTATAAATTTTTCCTACTCCCACTCAATCGTCGCCGGCGGCTTGCTGGAGATGTCATAAACGACCCGCGAGACGCCGTCCACCTCGTTCATGATGCGTTCGGAGACCTCCTGCAGGAATTCGTCCGGCAGGCGGGCCCAGCGCGCAGTCATGAAATCGACGGTTTCCACGGCGCGCAGGGATATTACGTAGTCATAATGCCGGGCATCGCCCTTGACGCCTACGGACTTTACCGGCAGGAACACCGCGAAAGCCTGGCTGGTCTTGTGGTACAGGTCGTGGCGGATGAGTGCACGTATGAATATGTCGTCGGCCTGGCGCAGGATATCGGCGTATTCCTTATTCACTTCCCCGAGGATCCTCACCCCCAGGCCCGGACCCGGAAACGGATGCCGTCCGATGAGTTCCTCCGGCAATCCAAGTTGTCTGCCGAGTTTGCGCACCTCGTCCTTGAACAGTTCGCGCAGGGGTTCGATCAGCTTCAGGTGCATGCGTTCGGGCAGTCCGCCGACGTTGTGGTGGGACTTGATGACGTGGGCCTTGCCGGTGCCGGCGCCTGCGGACTCGATTACGTCCGGGTAGATGGTGCCCTGGGCCAGCCATTCTTCATTTTTGAGCTTTTTGCCTTCCTCTTCAAAGATGGCGATGAACTCGCGGCCGATGATCTTGCGCTTTTCCTCCGGGTCGGCAACACCCCTGAGCTTCTCCAAGTAGCGCTGCTCGGCATTGACCCGGATGACGCGGATGCCCATGTGCCGGGAGAAGGTCTCCATCACCTGGTCGCCCTCGTTGAGGCGCAGCAGGCCGGTGTCGACGAAGATGCAGGTAAGCTGGTCCCCGATGGCCTGGTGCAGCAGCGCCGCGGTGACCGCGGAATCCACCCCGCCGGACAGGGCCAGCAGGACCTCGTCAGTGCCCACCCTCGCACGTACGTCTGCGACGGCGTCCGCGATGATGTTGTCGGGGGTCCACAGTGTATCGCAACCGGCGATGTCGCAGGCAAAACGGCGCAGGATGGCCGTACCCTGGCGGGTATGGGTCACCTCGGGATGGAACTGCAGGCCGTAGAATCCCCGCTCCTCGTCGGCCATGCCGGCGACCGGCGCGTTGTCCGTTGAAGCGATGCGTTTGAAACCGGCGGGTAGTTCATCCACCTTGTCGCCGTGACTCATCCATACGTCCAGCAGGCCGTGGCCCTCCTCGTTGGTCTCGTCCTGGATATCCCGCAACAGGCGCGAATGGCCCCGCGCCCTGACCCGCGCATAACCGAACTCGCGCAGGCTGGAAGCAGCGACCTGTCCCCCCAGTTGCTGCGCCATGGTCTGCATGCCATAGCAGATCCCGAGTACCGGCACGCCCAGTTGGAATACGATATCCGGGGCGCGCCAACTGTTGCTGCCGGTCACCGATTCCGGGCCGCCGGACAATATCACGGCCTTCGGGCTGAAACGCCTGATTGCCGCTTCATCCAGGTCGAAAGGGTATATCTCGTTGTAGACACCCACTTCACGGACGCGCCGGGCGATAAGCTGGGTATATTGCGAACCGAAGTCCAGGATCAGGACTTTGTCACTGTGGATGTCAGGCAAATCGCTACACCCGGTAGTTCGGCGGTTCCTTGGTGATGGTCACGTCGTGGGCGTGGCTTTCTTTCATGCCCGCGCCGGTGAGTTTGACGAAGTTAGGCTTTTGGCGCATTTCCTCCAGGTTATTGCAGCCTGTGTAACCCATGGCCGCTCTCAGCCCGCCCGTCAACTGGTGTACGATGGCATTCAGGGGTCCCTTGTACGGCACACGGCCCTCGATCCCCTCCGGCACCAGCTTTTCAATCTCGTCGTTTTCCTGGAAATAACGGTCGGACGACCCGTGCTGCTGGGACATTGCGCCCACGGAACCCATGCCGCGGTAAGACTTGTAGGAGCGCCCCTGGAACAACTCGACCTCGCCGGGGGCTTCCTCGGCGCCGGCAAACAGGCTGCCGATCATCACCGACCAGGCGCCCGCGGCCAGGGTCTTGGCGATATCGCCGGAGTAACGGATGCCGCCGTCCGAGATGAACGGGACACCGGTTCCCTTCAGGCCTTCGGCCACGTTGGCGACGGCCGTGATCTGCGGCATGCCGACACCGGTCACGATCCTAGTGGTGCAGATTGAGCCTGGACCCACGCCGACTTTCACCGCATCCGCGCCGGCTGCCACCAGGGCCTGTGCACCTTCTCCGGTGACGACGTTACCGGCAATTACCTCGCACTCCGGATGGTCCGACTTGATGTCCCTGACCGCCTGCAGCACCCCGTCGGAGTGGCCGTGGGCGGTATCGACCACCAGTACGTCCGCGCCGGCCGCCACCAGGGCGGCCACTCGTTCCTGTGTGCCCGGCCCGACACCGACTGCAGCGCCCACCCGCAGGCGTTCATCCTCGTCCTTGCAGGAATTGGGAAACTCCCTGGCCTTGTGGATGTCCTTGACCGTCACCATGCCCCTGAGTTCGAAGCTGTCGTTCACGACCAGGACTTTCTCGATGCGGTGCCGGTGCAGCAACGCGATGATCTCCTCGGTCCCGGCGCCCTCCTGTACCGTGACCAGGCGGTCTTTCGGCGTCATGATATTGGCAACGGGATCATCGTAACGGGTTTCGAAACGCAGGTCCCGGCTGGTCACGATCCCCACCAGGTCGGAACCATCCACGACGGGCACCCCCGAAATGTTATGGGCACGCGTGACCTGCAGCACTTCGCCGATACTGGTATTCGGGCTGGCGGTGACCGGATCCCGGATTACCCCGGCTTCGTATTTCTTCACCTGCAGCACTTCCCTGGCCTGCTGCTCGGGACTCATGTTCTTGTGGATGATCCCTATTCCGCCCTGCGCGGCCAGGGCAATTGCCAGGCGCGCTTCGGTGACGGTATCCATGGCCGACGAGATGATCGGAATATTCAGGCTGACGCGCCGGGTCAGGCGGGTTTCGAGGCTGACCTCTCGGGGCAGGACCCGGGAATGGGCCGGGATCAGCAGGACGTCGTCAAAGGTGAGGGCTTCATCGATAATTTGCATGACCTATTATACAATCAAGAATCGAGATTAGGAATCAAGAATTCCAAAACCCGGACACACAGGGGACAGATTTTAAATCTGTCCCCGATAATACTGATGTGGAAGAACAACGCGATATCTATAGCATCACGCGCCTGAACCGCGAAGTCAGGGCCGTACTGGAGGACAGTTTTCCACCGTCCATCTGGGCGCGCGGCGAGATTTCCAACCTGTCCCGCCCGGGTTCCGGCCACATTTACTTCTCCCTGAAGGATAAGCACTCCCAGGTTCGTTGCGCAATGTTCAGGAGCGCCAACCGCCACCTGAGATTTGCGCCGGAGAACGGCCAGGAAGTCCTGGTCAGGGCGGGCGTCAGCCTTTACGAAGGCCGGGGCGAATTCCAGTTGATCGTGGAATCCATGGAACCGGCCGGCGCCGGCGCGTTGCAGCAGGCGTTTGAGAAGCTGAAGCAGCGCTTGCTGGAGGAAGGCTTGTTCGCCGATGAGCATAAACAGCCACTGCCTGCTTTCCCCGGGACGATCGGGGTCATCACCTCACCCACGGGCGCCGCGGTAAGGGACATAATCCATGTCCTGGGGAGGCGCTACGCCCGCGCCGGCGTCATCGTCTACCCGGTACCAGTACAGGGTGAAGGTTCGGCGCAACAGATCACACAAGCCATCGATGAAGCCAACCAGCGCCGGGAATGTGACGTGCTGATCCTCACCCGGGGCGGCGGCTCCCTGGAGGACCTGTGGTCGTTCAACGAGGAAGTCGTTGCCAGGGCGATCCATCGTTCAGTCATTCCGGTGGTCAGCGGCATCGGCCACGAGATAGACTTTACCATAGCCGATTTCGTTGCCGACCAACGGGCGCCCACCCCTTCGGCGGCGGCCGAACTGGTCAGTCCTGACGCTGCTGCGCTGAAGTTAACGCTGGATAACTATTATTCGCAACTCCATCTGCGCATCACCGGCCTTTTGGCCGCACATCTGCGAAACGTGACGCAGTTAAGCAAACGACTGCCCCGCCCCACCTACCTGCTGCGCAATATGACGCAGCGCACGGACGATCTTGCAATCCGGCTGAAGCTCGCACTGGATAACGGCATCGCGTTACGCCGTGGCCGCGTGAACCGGTTTGCCGGTATTCTCAGGAGCAGGAATCCCCTGCAACGGTTGGCAGGCTACCGAACAAAATGCTCAGGGCTGGAAAAACAACTGCAGAATCATCTCATGCGCAACCTGCTGGACTGGAAAAAACGACTGGACTACCTGTCCCGTTCCCTGAAGACGGTCGGCCCGTTAGCTACCCTGGAACGGGGCTACGCCATCGTCACGGACGAGGACGATAACATCGTGCGCCGGGCGGATCAACTGCGGGAAAATGCGGAGATCAGCACGCGATTTGCAAAGGGAAGCGTCCGCTCGACCGTGAGCAAGATTAACAAGGATGAGAAATAAGGGGTCAGAGTAAAAATTCTTCGAATTTCTTACTCTGACCCCTGAATTCAGCAGGTTATCAAACCCCGGCGGCCTGCAGGTCGGCGTGGTACGATGATCGCACCATTGGGGCGCTGGCGACGCTGGTGAAACCCAGTGCTTTTGCGTATTCGCCAAGGTCTTCGAATTCGGACGGATCCACGAATCTTTCCACTTTAAGGTGGTAGCGGCTAGGTTGCAGGTACTGGCCCAGGGTCAGCATGTCGCAATCGTGTTCCCTGAGGTCGCGCAACACCTGTTTCACGTCTTCAATCTCTTCGCCCAGTCCCAGCATGAGGCCGGACTTGGTCGGTATGTGCGGATGTTGCGCCTTGAAGCGGCGGATCAGATCCAACGACCAGTGGTAATCGGCGCCCGGCCTGGCCTTACGGTACAGGGCCGGCGTCGTCTCCAGGTTATGGTTGAACACGTCAGGCGGCGCTTCGCCGAGTCGTTCCAGAGCGATGTCCATGCGGCGGCGGAAGTCCGGGGTCAGGATCTCGATCCTGGTGGCAGGGGTTGCCCGGCGCACGGCGCTGATGCAATCCCTGAAGTGCTCTGCCCCGCCGTCGCGCAGGTCGTCCCGGTCCACGGAAGTAATGACCACGTATTTCAGTCCCATCAGTTTGACGGCTTCGGCCAGGTGTTCCGGTTCGTTTTGGTCCAGGGGTTGCGGACGGCCGTGGGCAACGTCACAGAACGGGCAACGCCGGGTGCAGGTGTCGCCCATGATCATGAAGGTGGCGGTACCGTGTGCGAAGCATTCACCCAGGTTGGGACAGGATGCTTCCTCACAGACAGTGTGCAGGGAGCGTTCCCGCAACAGCCGCTTCAATTCGAATACCCTGGGATCCGTCGGCGCTTTTGCCCTGATCCAGGCCGGCTTTCTCGATGCCTTGCCTTCCATGGGGATTACCCTAATGGGGATACGCGCGGTCTTGAATTTTCCGCGCCGTTCCTCTTTCGTCAGATTTTCAAGTGCTGCTGTTGTCATGGGAATGCCGTAATCCGGGGGCATTATATTACCACACCTTACCGCTTGTCATGCCGGGCTTGACCCGGCATCCAGTAGAATACTGTGTCGCCTGAAAGGCGACCCTTTGTCCACTGGATTCCCGCCTGCGCGGGAATGACGAATTTCTCATTCATCAGACATATCGACCTCATTGTACGGGAACTGTTCCAGCAGGCAGGGCAGAAATTTTTCAATCGTTTCACCGACCGTCAAATCAACGCCCCGGTCCGCCAGTTGCGTTACTTCCAGGCCGGGATAACCGCAGGGATTGATGCGCCGGAACGGAGACAGGTCCATCCTCACGTTCAGCGCCAGGCCGTGGTAACAGCATCCTTTTCTCACCCGCACACCCAGGGCCGCGATCTTGCTGCCGTCCAGGTATACGCCCGGCATTCCCCGGCGACGTTGCGCGTCCAGGTCAAAGGTCGCGAGACAGTCGATGACCGCCTGTTCCAGCAGGTTGACGTACCCCTTTATGGATACACCCAGCCGCTTCAGGTCAATGAGCGGGTATACAACCAGTTGGCCGGGGCCATGG
This sequence comes from Gammaproteobacteria bacterium, assembly GCA_022826885.1. Taxonomy (GTDB): domain Bacteria; phylum Pseudomonadota; class Gammaproteobacteria; order Eutrophobiales; family Eutrophobiaceae; genus JAAXHV01. Next base: position 7,853 of record JAJDUB010000069.1, on the reverse strand, counting down.
TAAGTCACCTGCCCGCCCCGGTCCGTCCTGCGCACGGGGATGGCGCCCGGGTCCAGCAGGTGTTCGGTCTTGCCCGCCATGCCCAGGGTGAAGACCGGCTCATGTTCCAGGCACCAGATCTCATCCTCGGTCTCCGGGCCGCGCCGGCCGGTGAACCCGACCATGGCGTCATGGGTGTCCTGGTATTGCTGCAAACCGAGCTGCCGGATTAAGACCTTGTTCATTGCTGTGTAAATACCGGGGGCAGACTTAAGTCTGTCCCCAAATATCGGGGTCAGAGTAAAATCGTCGAGATCTGTAGTCAGAATATCAATAATTTTACCCTGACCCCAAGTTTCAAAAATTGCTGTATGATAGTCATAATGCCGGACAGACTGAAATTTGCAGTATAAACTCGGGCAATCTGAAAACATTAATGTCATAGGAGGCGCTCATGAAGTTCCCAGCTTTGTGGTTACCATTTACCCTGATTCTCTGTGTCGCATCGATACCGGCCGCGTTTGCCCAGGGCGAAGCCGCATCCACCGAGGTGATTGAAACCTGCCCCTTGCCGGAGAAACCTTCCATCCCTAACGGCCTGAAGTCCACCGAAGAGGAAATGCTGGAGGCGCAACGGGGCATCATGGACTATATCGCCAAGGGCGAAGCCGTACTCGCCTGCCTGGATCAGCTCAGCCAAAGCTGGGGAGAAAACGCCACCGAAGAACAACTGCAGATCAATAACCTGTTCCACAATAAAATGGTGGATGAGATGCAGTCGATCGGCGAACTGTTCAACTCGGCTGTCAGGGCGTACAAGGGCAGAAACGAATAAGTTGCTGTAAATGACCGGCGCGCCCGCTCAGACATGGGTGTGCAGTGAGGTATTTTCGAATTACGCATGAAAGCGCTGGAAATTAACCGCCTGGAAAAAACCTACGGGAACGGTTTTCAGGCATTGAAGGGAATCGACCTGGACGTGGATGAAGGCGATTTCTTCGCGTTGCTGGGCCCGAACGGCGCCGGCAAGTCCACCACTATCGGCATCATCACCTCGCTGGTGACCAAAACCGCGGGCAGCGTGAGAATCCTCGGACTGGACAGCGGGACCCATGCCACGGAAATCAAGGCCCGGCTCGGCATCGTTCCCCAGGAAGTCAACTTTTCACTGTTTGAAACCTGCCTGAATATCCTGCTGAACCAGGCAGGGTATTATGGGATCGGGCGGAAACAGGCGAACGCCAGGGCGGAGAAATACCTCAAACAACTGGGCCTGTGGGAACGGCGCAACCAAATCTCCCGCACCCTGTCTGGCGGCCTCAAACGCCGCCTGATGATCGCCAGGGCGCTGATCCACGAACCGGAATTATTACTGCTGGATGAGCCGACTGCCGGGGTGGACGTGGAACTGCGCCGTTCCACCTGGGATTTTCTGAGAGAGATCAACCGCAACGGCACGACCATCGTCCTCACCACCCATTACCTGGAAGAGGCGGAGAGCCTGTGCCGGAAGATCGCCATTATCGACAAGGGTTCAATCATCGAATACGGCCATAAAAAGGACCTGCTGGCCAAATTGCATTCGGAGACGTTCATCCTGGACCTGGCCAGTCCCATCGAGAAACTGCCGGATATGCCGTTCCTGGACATACGCCAGATCGACCCGATGACCCTGGAAGTGGTCATCAACAGGGAGCAGAACGCCAACGCCGTGTTCGAGATGCTCTCGGAACACTGGATTATCGTCAGCAGCATGCGCAACAAGACCAACCGGCTGGAAGAGTTGTTCATCCGCCTGCTGGACGACAACGGCCCCGAAAATAAGGGGCAACATGAGGGTCAACATGCCTCCTGAGCGCCTGTTCATCGCCTACCGGACCATCATTACCAAGGAGATCACGCGGTTCATGCGCATCTGGTCGCAGACCATTCTGCCTGCGGCGATCAGCATGGCCCTGTACTTCATCATTTTCGGCAACCTGATCGGCCCCCGCATCGGCGTGATGGGCGGGTTTTCCTACATGGAGTTCATTGCCCCCGGGATCATCATGATGTCGATCATCAACAACGCCTATTCCAACGTGTCCTCGTCTTTCTTCGGGGCGCGCTTTCAGCGCCACATCGAGGAAATGCTGGTTGCGCCCATACCATACTGGGTAATCCTGGCCGGTTATATATCAGGCGGGGTGCTCAGGGGACTGATCGTGGGCCTGATCGTGACGGTCATCGCCATGTTCTTCATCGGCCTGCCTTCGATTTACAGTCCTTTTATCGTCATCAGCATCGTCATCCTGACCTCCGTCCTGTTTTCCCTGGGCGGTTTTCTCAACGGCATGTTTGCGAACAACTTCGATGACATCTCCATCATACCCACCTTTGTCCTGACCCCGCTGATCTACCTGGGGGGAGTGTTCTATTCCATAGACCTGCTGCCGGACATCTGGCAATCGATCTCCCTGGCCAACCCTATACTGTACATGGTGAACGCCTTCCGCTACGGCATCCTGGGCGTCTCCGACATCGGCATCCATGTCGCGTTCATCATCATTCTGCTGTTTATCCTTGCCCTGTCATCCCTGTCCCTGTACCTGCTGCACCGGGGGACCGGGATAAAGACCTGACCCCTCAGTTGTCATGCCAGGCCTGACCTGGCATCCAGCAGAATATCGCGTCGCCTGAAAGGCGACTCTTTATTTACCTGCCTTGTGCAGGTTCCGGTCCGGCGATGTATAATCCACATATCATCCAGAGAGTTACCTCGTCGTAACCAACCCGTAAAGGATGCATTGGCGATACATAAGATCAAACAGGGCGGATCATTGTCGGGAAGAAGAAAATGAGTGACATACGTAGTAACCTCAGAATGACCCCTGATACGATGCTCGATCTTGCGCGCAAGACTGCAGAACTTCTGGTGCAGCGAATCGAGAGCCTGCCTGATGAAAATGCCTGGGACGGGGAGTTCCGGCAGATTCTTGCAGATCAGCTGATGGAAGCCCCACCGGAGGACGGACGGCCCGCAGCAGAGGTTCTTGAGCAGGTCGCGCAAACCATCCTGCCGTTCACGACCCGCCTGGACCACCCGCGCTGTTTCGGGTTTGTTCCTTCGTCGCCCACCTGGCCGGGGGTGCTGGCCGATTTCATGGCCGCCGGGTATAACGTCAATGCCTGCACCTGGCTGGTTGCGAGCGGCCCAATCCAGGTTGAACTGGTAGTGATAGACTGGTTCCGGCGCTGGCTTGGCTATCCCGAAAGTGCGGGCGGACTTTTGACGAGCGGTGGTTCCGCGGCCAGTGTCGACGCTTTTGTCGCGGCCCGTGAGAGCGCCGGCCACCCGGAACGGGCGACTGTATACATGAGCGACCAGAGCCACAGCGCGCATATCCGCGCAGCCAGGATCGTCGGCATACGGCCGGAAGGAATACGCATGATTCCGGTCGACGGGCAGTTCCGTCTGGACATGGACGCGCTTGCCCGCGCCGTGGCTGACGACCGCGCCGCCGGGTTCAGTCCCATCGCGGTATGCGCCAACGCCGGGGCCGCCAGCACGGGAGCCATCGACCCGCTGGAGGCGATGGCGGATTACTGCTCGGCGGAAGGAATCTGGTTGCACGTAGACGCCGCGTACGGCGGCTTTGCTGCCGTGACCGATAAGGGGAAAAAACTTTTGAGCGGCATTGAACGCGCCGATTCGGTCGGTCTTGACGCACACAAGTGGTTCTTTCAGCCTTACGAGGTGGGCTGCCTGCTGGTAAAGGATGCAGCCACGCTCGAGCAGGCGTTCGGTGTCAAGCACGACGTCCTGCAGGATACGATATGGGGCGCTGACCATCCGAATATATCGGACCGGGGCCTGCAGTTGAGCCGTTCGTTCCGGGCATTGAAAGTCTGGATGTCGGTACAGGTCTTCGGCATGGCCGCGTTCCGGCAAGCCATATCCGGGGGGATGGAGCTTGCCGCCCGGGCCGAGGAGTATGTACGGGAAAGCCCGCACCTGGAGATGTTGAATCCGGCGTCGCTGGGAATCGTGTGCTTCCGTTTCAACCCCGGCAATACCGGGATGGATACGGACGGCCTGGAACAGGTCAACAGAAATATCCTCGCCCGTATATTCTGGGAGGACCCCGCGTTCATATCGTCAACGTCTCTGCGGGGGATATTTGCGCTCAGACTCTGTATCATCAACCACAATACGACCTGGGACGACGTGCGTGAGACCCTGGCCGCGGTCGCACGATTCGGGACCGAGGCGTTATCGCAAAGGGAAGCGTGACGTTCACACCGGCAAAAATCAAAATCATTGAGGTTTCAAGAGCCCCACACGCACCTTTGGAAAATGACTGACGGTTGGAAATTGCCCGTACCCCTGGCTACGGCCGAGGTCCGCATGGATGATGGCGCACTGATTATTATCCGCCGGCACGGCAACCCGGAAGGTCCGCGCATCGTATTAAGCCACGGCAACGGCTTATCCGCCGACCTGTATTATCCGTTCTGGTCCCTGTTGACCGACCACTTCGACCTCGTCATCTATGATATTCGCAGCCATGGCTGGAACCCGGTCAGTGATCTGCAGGTGCACAATTTCTGGACGTTCATCAGCGACAATGCGAATGTTCTCCAGGCAATCGACAGGCACTTCGGGGAGAAACCGAAAATCGGCGTGTACCATTCCATGTCTGCGTTAATGGCGATCCTTCATGAACAAATGGAGGGCGTATTCACTACCATGGTCCTGTTCGATCCGCCACTCAAACTTCCCAGGGGCACCTCTCTGCATATGGAAGCGATGGAAGAGAAGATGAGTTCGCACACACTGAAACGCCAGGACAGGTTCAAAACCAGGGAAGAGTTTGCCGGGAAACTTCATGGCAAATCCGCCTTTGCACGCCTGCCGCCCGGCGTGACGGACCTGTTCGCCCAAACAGTGTTGCGTTCCAGCGCCGATGGCATGGGTTATGAGTTATGCTGCCCGATCAAACACGAGGCCCGGGCCTGGGAGCACTTCTCCTGCTGGGTCGAGTACTCGGAGTTGGAGAATCTTACCTGCCGGGTGAAGGTTATCGGCGGCGACCCGACCGGGCACTATTCGTTTATCCCAGGCAGCGACCTCAATACCATTACTCATGTAGACTATGATTTTATCCCCGAAACATCGCATCTTCTCATTCTGGAAAAACCGGAGGAGTGCGCCGCGCTGACGCGGGAGTTTCTGAAAAATATTGAAGGGTTAAATCAGGATACCCCATACCGGGCCTGATCCGGCATCCGGTACAATATTGTGTCGCCCGAATGGCGAGCCTTTATTTCCCTGCCTTGTCCAGGTTCCGGTTCAGCCTGACCAGTTCCTGCATTAACCGGTTGAGATCAGGGATCCGTTTTTTCAGGGCTGCCTGCTCTTTCGCCACCAGTTTCTTTGCCGCCTCGTGGCGTATTACACCGGCATCCGACGGAAATATTTCTATGATACGCCGGTCCTCATGGTGGGGTTTCCTGTATACCAGGTTGTCATTCACCATGCGGTCTATGAGTTTTGTAGCCGTAGGCAGGTTTAATACCAATGCTTCCGCGATCTCCCCCATCGACCTGCCACCTTCGGTAACCAGCATGTTCAATACCAGCCAGGCATCCAGACTCAGCCCTACGGTGCGCAACTCTACCGTCAACCGGTTATTCACTTTACGGCCGGTCCGGGCCATGAGACTGGCCAGGTGATTGTCAATAATACGTTTGCCCAAAAGGTTACCCCAGGTCTAACTAACGCATCCCGAAGCAGCCATGATACCTGAGCGGGCGCGCCATACCAAAACGCTTGAACGGCCTGAAAGCTCACGGCAGGCTTGTATCAGGTTTACGGAAGTTATACGCTAATGTATGGAACATCATCCGGCAATATAGAAGTCAATACCATATCAATGGATAGATTAACTATTAGCATACTGGTGGCCATGAGCGGCCCGTCAGGATTGTTCGGCCCTTCCACCCGGGACTGTGCCCTGCTTGCCGCGGATGAAATCAATCAAAGCATGGGCGGCTTGCTGGGCAATGAAATAGGCCTGGAATTTATTGACGTGGGGCAGGATAGCGCGGTTTATATCGAACAACTGGACCGCGTGCTCGCAGGCAATTGCAAAGCGCTGGTCGGCTCCCATGACAGCGCCGTCAGAAGCGCGGTCTCCCGGCATATCCGGGGGGAAATTCCATATGTCTACACCCCGCCTTATGAAGGGGATGAAACCGGAAAAGGTTTGTTTGTCCTGGGAGAGACTCCTTACCAGCAGATGTCTCCTGTACTGCCGTGGTTCATGCAGGAGAAACAGGTGAACACATGGTACCTGGTAGGAAACGCGTATCAATGGCCTTACACCACAAACTGGCTGGCCAGGCAATTTATCGGGATAATCGGGGGCGAGGTACTCGGAGAGGAATTTCTGCCCTTCGGCAGCGAAAACTTCGATCATGTCCTCAGGCAAATCGAAGAGTTATGCCCGGATGCCGTGCTGATTACCCTGGTAGGCAGCGATTCCGTTGATTTCAATCGCGCTTTCGCCGAAAAAGACCTGGATCAAAAAATCATACGTTACGGTCCGTTAATTGAAGAAAATACCCTGCTGGGCATCGGCGGCGAGTGCTCAAGAGGAATTTACTCTTCAAGCGGTTATTTCACCTGCCTGGAAACAACGGAAAACAGGATTTTCATGAAGCGTTATACGGCAAAATTCGGCGACAACGCGCCGATGCTGAACGTCATCGGACAATCCTGTTACGACGGCCTGCATTTCCTGGCAAGGTTAACGGCCAAAGCGAAATCGCTGGATGCGCAGAAACTCGCTTCTTTTACGGAAGGCTTCACTTTCGTGAGTCCGCGCGGCTCGATGGTCATACATAACAGACACAGCACCAAAACCATTTACCTGGCCGAAGCAGAAGGCATCGACTTCAGGATCATCGAAACCTTCCCCGGCATACCCGCCAACGCTCCCGGTCACTGAAGCACTGACAGCCCCTGCATAAATTATTTCAATTAAGAAATAATATGCCCAAAATTTGATAATATAAAAAGAAAATATAATCTATTTATTATTTTTAATATCAGATAGTTATTGTCATTTCTCTGATTCTGAATTCATCTTAATTAATTTCTTATTTAATACTTTACTTTTCAAGTAAATTTTCTATACTGTCTTTTGGGCACTAAATTCATCTGCCCGGGAGACAGTCGATGACAATATCAAGAATCTCAATATTCGCACTATTATCACTGCTTGGGATTTCCGGCATTCAAGCGCAACAGCAAGGCGGCGCGCTGGAAGAGATTACCGTTGTCGCGCAGCGGCGCGCGGAGAATTTGCAGGATGTGCCTATCGCCATCTCGGCGTTGAGTGAGGCCACGATAGAAAAAGCCGACATCCATGACCTCACCGATATTGCCACCCGCGTGCCGAGCCTTACCTATTCCCCGTTCTCACCGGGCCAGAACATTATCGCCCTGCGCGGCGTGTCATCCAACGATGACGGCGCCGGGACTGACAATTCAGTTGCGATATTCGTGGACGAGGTCTATCTCGGGCGGGTGTCGAATATCAACCCGGAGATGTTCGACATTGAGCGCGTCGAGGTATTGCGCGGTCCCCAGGGCACTCTGTACGGAAAAAATACCATCGGCGGCGCCATCAACATCATTTCCACCAGGCCGGATACGGAGCAGTTTTCAGCTAAACTGCGTGCGAACTTCGGGAATTACGAGCGTACGGACTTTGCCGGATTATTAACCGGTCCCATCAGTGAGAATCTCGCTGGTAAATTCTCTTTTTCCTACCGTAATCGGGATGGTTGGGTAGACAATGTTGTTTTAAATAAGAAACAAAAAGACG
>JAJDUB010000009.1 GCA_022826885.1 Gammaproteobacteria bacterium | reverse complement strand
CTCGATCATCAAGGAGTTCGGGCTGGGCGATATGGGCACTTTCATCGCGCGGTTGGATTACAACTACCGCACCAAGGTGTTCTTTGACCCGGCCAACGATCCGGGCAGCGTGATGCAATCCCATGGCCTGATGAATGCCAGCCTGGGCTGGGACAGCGCCAACGACAAGTATTCGCTTATCTTCCATGCGAACAATATTTTCGACAAGCGCCGCATCATCTACACGGAGCTTTCGGGGTCGGCACGCACGCAGAACGACGTCCTGGCCCGTGATTTTGCCTGGTACCTGACCGGCGAATACCGGTTCTGATTTAGATCGGTAACGGCGAAAGCATGCTCAGTTGCCGGGTTTTCAATTCAACCCGGCGGCTGAGCAACTTCCAGGAATCCGTTGCTTTTTCCCAGCAATCATCGTAACGGCCTACGGCGTAGCATGAGGTGAGCCCCTCCTCGCCGGTATGGTACAACGCGAAACTGCTTGAAGTATTTGCCTCCCCTCCGTTGACTTCAACCAGGTCCACGGACACTACCCGGGTCTGTTCCACCTCGGCTATCTCCCATTCCTGTTCGGACATTGCGTCAATGCGCTCACTCAATTCCGCGCGGCTGCGCTGCATCCAGACCATGGGTTCAGGCAATTCGGGCGCTTTGGTGACAATCGTGTAACTGCCCTCCTCCCGGTACAGTTCCAGGTACGCCTGGAAATCCCGGTCGTCCAGGTAACGAGCGGTGGCGTGAACCAGACGGTTCAACTCTAACTGATCAGCAATATCTTCGGACATTTCCGGCTCCGTTATCATTATTCGGGGACAGGTTTATACATAACGTCATACATCGCGCCCCGTTCGTCATCCCCGTACTCCCACTGTCATTCCCGTACCCCCATCGTCATTCCCGCGCAGGCGGGAATCCAGTGAAAAACCATTCCTTATAAGGCATTTTGTTGCTTACTGGATTCTGGTCCCGGCCTACAACATGCCGGGATAAACTTTCGCAGGAATGACGGGAGAGGATGAAATCACTACCCTTGCCCGCTCGTTTGTTCAGCGTTAAGGTCGTGTGGTTTATATCCCGTCAAGCGACTCCATTCCGCGTAAAAATTACGCAGGGAAGAATCGTCCATAGGCCCCTCTTCCTCCCGCGCGATAACGCTGTAGCGGCTGCTGCCGTTTTCCATGTTGCGCATCTGTGCCTGGACCGCCCACATGTCTTCGGCCAGGTTTATCCCGGTCGGTCCCCACACCTGGTTATGGTGGCGCACGCGCATGGCGCGCACCGTATCGGTATCATCGGCCAGGCCCAGTCCCCGGCATTCCAGCAAGGTGCGGGTAGGTGATAAGGGCATCAGAGAATCAATACGGGCAACCGTTGAACGGCAGTTCAGCAACATGTCAGGGAAAAGGTTTATGACTACGTGACCGTTCGGCTTCATCCCCGGCATCATGTTGGCTTCACGTTGTTCGTAGTTCAAATTCCCGTAACTGATCCGGGCGTGGTCAAAACTGACGTGACCCCGTTGATGATTCGTCCATTGCCGCTCCTGGTATTCCTGCTGGGCAACGCCGGTGGTCCTGTTCAATAAATGCAGCAACTCGTGGTACCCCTCGTAATTCGTCTCGACAAACAGTTTCCAGTTGGCCTGGATTTCTGTACGGTGCAGGTGGAATACTTCCAGGTCGGCTATACCGAACGGCGTTCGCATGGCTTCAATGACAGCCTCACCGAGAAACTCATGCAACGGACATGCTGTATCATCCAGGCAGACAAAAACCAGGCCAAACAGCGTTTCAACACGCACCGGCCTCAGGCTGGTATCTTCTTTCCTCACGGATGTGTCCCGGTAGCCTGCTGGCCGGGAAATACCGGTGCAACGCCCTTCGTCGTCATAGCTCCACAGGTGATAGAAACAGGTCATGCGCCCCTGCTCCAGCGTGCCGGCCGTGTTTCTGACAACGCGTGCGCCGCGATGGGCGCAACTGTTGTAAAAGGCGCGGACCTCCCCGTCTTTTCCCCTGACCAGCACCAGTTCATGACCTGCCACCTGCACCAGGCGATAATCGTACGGCCCGGGTATCTCGGAAGCATGGCAGACAAAACGCCAGGTCCGGGCAAGGATGGAGTCCTTCTCTGCTTCGAATACAGCCGGATCCGTGTAGATGCGGTTGTCCAGGTAATGGGTCGGCGGCAACTGCGGCCTGGTGCGGCTGTCCAGTTCAGCCGGCATTTCCCGCCATCCCCTTCGTCATTCTGCGAATGTTTATCCCGGCGAAAGCCGGGACCAGAATCCAGTCAATAAACACGCGCCGCAGGCGCACTTCATTTAGCCGTACCATTCTTCAAAACTTCATATGTTATATTGGTTCGTATCCCATGCTGCCCCTTCATCTTATCAAATCGCTCCTGCTGTTTTCCATCCTGGCGCTGTCCGCGTGCAGCCAGCAATCGGATATCGAAATCATCCGGGCCATCAGCATGCTGCCGAGACAAACCGATTATACCCGTGATTTTGAACAGTGGATAAAGCAGGTCAACGAACAGGGCGAAGGCAGATTCAGGATTATATTTGTCGGCGGACCTGAGGCGATACCGACTTTTGAGCAGGCAGATGCGGTGCGGACCGGCGTCGTACACATGGTTTTCGGGCCGGCCACCTACTACATGGGTCTGCTGCCGGAGGTCGAAGCGCTATTTGCCAGCAATCTGCCCCCCAGGGAAACACGGCGTAACGGCGGCATCGAGTTGATGGACCGGATACACCGGGAAAAACTGGACGTGCGCTACCTGGCCCGTTGCATGTTCATCGAATTTCATGTATTCACCCGTGAAAAACCGCCCCTGGATGCCGATGGCGTACCTGACCTCAGCGCCAGCCTGATCCGCGGCGGCCCGGTCTGGCGCGACTTTATCAACAGTCTGGGCGCCCGGTTCGTTAACGTGGCCGCGCCGGATATCTATATGGCCCTGGAACGCAACATGATCCAGGGTGTGGGCTGGCCGATTGTGGGCCTTGAAGACTCGTCATGGCACCAGCATCTCAAGTACCGTATAGACCCGGGTGTCTTCTCCAGCGACGTAGGTCTCATATTCAACCGGGCCAGGTGGGAACGGCTGCCTGCTGATGTGCGGGACGTACTGCACAAAGCTGCCATCGATTACGAGACAAGCAGTTATGAGCGCTTTAAAAAATTGTCCGGGACGCTGGATGAAAGCATGCGTCAACTCGGTATGGAGATTGTCACACTGGACGGAAATGGAGAGAGAAATTACCGCCGACTTGCCCATGACGTCATCTGGCAGCGATTACGAAAACGTTCACCGGAATATTACCCGGAACTGCTGGCCAAATTTTACCGGAACGATATGGCACGGCAGAAATGACTGACAAACCGGAAAGCGGATACGAAAGGTTGTTATTCTGCCTTTTCTCACTCGGAGCCGGGATTCTTGCACTGGTTACCCTGCTCATACTCTATGACGTTATCGCCCGGAATACCGGTATCCCCTCATTTACCCATACCCTGGCCCTGACGGAATACGGCCTGTATTACGTTACCCTGCTCGGCGCGCCCTGGCTGGTCAGGAAGAAACATCATGTCTACATGCAACTGGTTACGGCCGTTGCGCCGGCAGCGCTGCGACCGTTTATCTGCAAGCTCAGTTACCTGCTCTGTGCGGTTGCCTGCGGGTTGATCTGCTATTACGCCGGCCAGGTGACGGTCGAGGCATGGCTCAGGGGCGATATGGAAGTCCGTTCATTTGACATGCCGCGCTGGCTGATATTCGCCGTCATGCCGGTCTCGTTTTCACTCCTGACGATTGAGTTCAGCCGCTACCTTGCAGGCTTTGACAGCATGTACGACGGAGAAATCGGGATCCATGAGTAGCGAATCCCCTCGTCATTCCTGCGAAAGCAGGAATCCAGTGAAACAACGAGTCGCCTTTGGCGACACTTTATTGTACTGGATGCCGGGACAAGCCCGGCATGACGATGAAACGTGCGACGCCTTACAATGTACCTGATCTGGTCTGCCGCGTTTGCACTGATGCTCGGCATCACAATATTCCTGATTGCCCTGGGCCTGCCTGTGGCGTTTGCCTTTCTCGGCGCAGACGTCATCGGCGTCATATTGTTTATGGGAGGCGAGGCCGGGCTGGCGCAACTGGTCAGGAACGCGGCTAATGCGCTTACCCGTTTCGCCCTGGTGCCCGTTCCCCTGTTCCTGATCATGGGCGAGTTGTTTTTTCATTCGGGATTGGGATTTCGAGCATTCAACGCGCTGGACAAGTTGTTCGGCCGTTTACCCGGCCGCCTGTCGTTTGTCACCGTAGGCGGCGGCACCATGTTTGCGGCGTTGTCCGGTTCCAGCATGGCATCCACCGCATTGCTGGGGACGCTGATGGTGCCGGAGATGTCGAAACGCGGTTATAAAAACCGCTTGTCAATCGGACCGATACTGGGCGTAGGCGGTCTGGCCATTCTCATCCCACCTTCCGCGCTTGCCGTATTGCTGGGCAGCCTGGCGTACATCGATATCGGCATGTTGCTGATTGCCGGGATCGTGCCGGGACTGGTGCTGGCGACATTGTACGGGCTCTACATCGTCCTCAGTATCCGCCTGGATCCGGGCTCAGCGCCGGCGTACGACGTGGTTGATATACCAATCAGGGATAAACTGATGCTGGTTGTCAGGGACGTGCTGCCGATGAGCCTCATTGTTTTCCTGGTGGTCGGTATGATCATACTGGGCTGGGCAACGCCCACCGAATCGGCGGCCTGCGGCGTTGCCGGCGTGATCATTCTCGCTGCCTGTTACCGCTGCCTGGCAATGGACGTCATAGTCAAATCATTGCTTGGCGCTACCAGGGTCACCGTGATGATGTTCATGATCATTCTTGGCGCATCGACATTCAGCAAAGTGCTTGCTTTCTCAGGCGCTACAACAGACCTGGTGGAGTGGGTCGGCACGCTCAGCCTCGCTCCCCTGGCGGCCCTGCTCATCATGTTCGCAATCATGCTCATGCTCGGCGCATTCATGGAACAGTTGTCCATGATGATGCTGACGCTGCCGATATTCATCCCGCTGGCCCATTTCTATGGTTTCGACATGATCTGGTTCGGCATTATCGTGCTGCTGGCACTGGAGATGAGCCTGACCATGCCGCCCATGGGCCTGCTGCTGTTCGTAATGAAGGGCGTGGCGCCGCCCGGCACCCGCTTGCAGGACATCTGGCTCGCGGCCATCCCCTTCCTGGCCTGTTCCGCGATTCTGCTGTTGTTATTAATCCTGTACCCGGACATCGCCCTGTGGCTGCCGGAACTCAGCAAAGCCCGGTAAAGTGTCCCTCCGGGACGATGTATTCTACTGGATGCCGGAACAAGTCCGGCATGACGAAAAAGCAATTTCGTCATTGCCGCACCCCCTTCGTCATTCCCGCACCCCCTTCGTCATTCCCGCGCAGGCGGGAATCCAGTCAAAAACACCCCGCCGAAGGCGGACTTTTTATTCGGATAACCTCGCCACCTTGTCCGTTTTCTGCTCCGCGCCGATGGCCGCGTAGCCACTGTCAACGGGCACGTCGGCGCCGTTAATGCCGGACGCGGCATCGGAACACAGGAATACCACGGTGCGGGCGACCTCCTCCGAGTCCACCGCCCGGCCGGACAGGTGGAAGTCTCCGGCAACCCGGTCCGCTTTCGCCCGGTCGTTCCCGGTCATGTCGCGTATCACGTTCGACCAGACCCAGCCGGGGGACACGCAGTTGACGCGTATATTATCTTCGGCCAGCAACAGGGCCTCGTTGCGGGTGGCCCCGATTATCGCCGCTTTGGACGCGGCATAGAGCATGCGTCCGGGTTGCGCCCGTTTCCCGCTGATGCTGGCGAAGTTCACCACGGCACCGCCACCGCGCCGGCGCATGTGCGGCGCGACTTTCTGCACGAATATGGCGCCGCTGACCAGGTTGACATCCAGGGCCTCCCGCCATTCAGCGCGGGTGGATGCCAGGCCGTTATCCAGGTAAGTGCAGGCGACATTCACCAGGCAATCGATGCCGCCCCATTGATCGAGCGTCTGTTGTATGACCGCATCGACCTGCGCGTCATCAGTGATGTCGGCAGGGATGAACTTCAGCGCGTCGCCCGCCTCCTGTTCCAGTTCGCGGCCGCCCGCTTCATCGATATCGCACACCGTCACCTTCGCGCCGGCCCTTATAAATTCATGGGCGACCTTTCTGCCTATCATGGTCGCGCCGCCGGGAATGACCGCGACCTTGTTTTCGAGATTTATCATAATGCCTTCACCTCCTCCGCAATAATTTTCATGCCATCCCGCACCACGTCATCATCCATGGAGTAAGTCATGCGTATGCATTCCTGCTTGTGCGGCCAGGGGTCATCGTCCAGCCCCGGGAAGAAGTACTGGCCGGGGATGATCAGGACGCCTCTCTGCTTCAGGCGGCGATACAGTTCCTGGCTGGTAACGGGCAGACCGGGGAACCATAGCCAGAGGAAAATCGCCCCCTCCGCCTTGTGTATGTAATAGTCAACGCCCGCCAGTTCTTTATGCAGCAGCGCGATGGCCCGTTGCGCCTTCTCCTCGTAATAGGGCCGTATCAGCGTCCTGCTGATTTCGGTGACCTTGCCGGACCGGACCAGGTCGTAAGCCAGCGCGGGGCCGACGCTCTCCGGCGCCAGGGTCAGGATACCGTTGATGTTGCTCAGCGCCGTTATGATGTCGGCGCGGGCGACGACTATGCCGGTGCGCGTCGCCGGCAGCCCCAGCTTGGACAGGCTCATCGACAGGATGATATTTTCGTTCCAGACCAGTTCCGCTTCCGTGAAAATGATGCTGGGGAACGGCATGCCGTAGGCATTGTCGACGATCAGCGGAATCCCGCGCTCTGCGGCGATATCCATGAGTTTTGCCACCTCCGTGTCGGTCAATACATTGCCGGTCGGGTTGGTGGGACGCGACACACATATTGCACCTGTGGATTCATCCACGGTCAGGCGGTCAAAATCCACGTGGTACTTGAATGTACGATCCGGCAGTTTTTCGATCGTCGGCCTGTTCGCCGTAAAAATGTCATCCGCCAGCCCCACGTCGGCGTAACCGATATATTCCGGCGCCATGGGTAACAGGATTTTCCTGGTGGCGCCTCCGGCAAACTCCCCGGCGAACATGTTGAACATCAGGAAAAAAGCCGCCTGGCTGCCGGTGGTCAGCGCTACGTTCTCTGCCGTCAAGCCCCAGCCGTATTCGCGGTTCAGCAGGTCTGCCAGGGCGTCCAGGAATTTCATGCTGCCCCGGGGCGGGTCATAATCGCCGACGACCCGGGCGAATTCGCCGGGCCGGTCCAGTATCTGCTGCATCCGCTCCCGGAAGAATGCCTGTACTTCGGGGATATGGGCCGGGTTGCCGCCGCCCAGCATGAGCACATCCTGCTCGCCGGCCATGGCTTCACCCAGGTCATCCATCAGCAGGATGATGCCCGAATGCTCCGAAAACCGCTGTGCAAATCTCGAAAATTTCATGGATATATCCGCAGAAAAATTATCCGCAGATGACGCAGATGAACGCAGATGAAATAATGATTGTTATTCATTTTTTCTTGAATTTAGTCGGTAGCAATATAATCAGCAAGTATGGGAAATTAAGGAATTAACAAAAAATAATCTGCGTTAATCTGCGTCATCTGCGGATTTTTTTATTCCCTGGCCTATGGTTATCAGCCGGATTATGCGTTCTGCCGCGTTGGCGATGTTTTCCCTGGAGTTGGCCAGCGCCTCATCCAGGGTCATGTCCCTGGCGATGGCCGGCTCCAGGCCGCCGATCCCGTGTCTGAAGACTTCCCCGGCGTCATCCGCCAGTCCTCCGCCGATGGCGACGACCGGCACGCTGTATTCGCCGGCAAGACGTGCGATCCCCGCCGGCGTCTTGCCGAATGCCGTCTGAAAATCTACCCTGCCCTCGCCGGTCACCACAAGGTCCGCCGAACGCAGGTGGCTCTCGATGGAGGTGGCCTTGCTGATGACCTCGATGCCGCGCTTCAGTTCCGCGCCGGCAAATACCAGCAACCCGGCTCCCATTCCGCCTGCCGCTCCCGCTCCGGGTATCGGGTCCACGTCCACTCCCAGTTCACGCTCAATCACGCCGGCAAGATGTTTCAGGTTGGCATCCAGGACCTTCACCATCTCCTCATCGGCGCCTTTCTGCGGCGCGAACACCCGGGACGCGCCGTTTTCCCCGGTCAGGGGATTGTCCACGTCGCAGGCGACCTGGAGATGGGCCTGCCGCAGTCCGGAGTGAATACAACCCAGGTCCACGGATTCGATCTTATGCAGCATGCCGCCCGCGCCTGTTTCCCTGATAGCGCGCCCGTCCGCATCGCGGAACACCACTCCCAGCGCCTGCGCCATGCCGGTCCCGCCATCGTTGGTGGCCGAACCGCCAATGCCCAGTATGATCTTCCGCGCGCCCCTGTCCAGGGCGTCACGAATCAACTCCCCGGTGCCGTAGGACGTGGTCTTCAACGGGTTTTTGCTGCTGCCGCGCACCAGGGCCAGCCCGGATGCCGCTGCCATTTCAATGACTGCGGTCCTGCCATCCGCCAGCATGCCGTACGCAGCCGCGACCTTTTGCCCTGCGGGACCCTTGACGTTGCAGGATATCAACTCCCCGCCGACCGCATCCAGCAACGACTGCACCGTACCCTCCCCACCATCGGCCATGGGTATCCTGATGCACTCGGCATCCGGCAGCGCTCTTTTAATACCGGCTTCCATGGCCTCGGCAACCTCCAAAGAAGTCAGGCTGCCCTTGAATGAATCGGGCGCAAGTATGATCTTCATAGGGTCGTTAATGTACCTGGTAGGTGACGCGGTCCCCGACGGCGATTTCCTGTCGCTGCACCTGCCCTGCGTTCAACTCCAGGACAGCCTTGACCTTGCCGCCGGAGGGCATCACGGTAGTGGATTCAGTCCGGGCATTCTCAACGATCTTGACGATATACCCGTTCCTGTCGATATAGATTATATCAAGCGGGATAAAAGTATTCTTCATCCAGATATTCATACGTTGGGGTTTTTCATTCAGCAACAGCATGCCCTGGTGCTCGGGCATCGACGCCCGGTACATCAACCCGATGCTTTTCAGCCGGTCGGTATCGGCAACCTCAACCCGGTAGTTGAGTTCGCCGGAGCTGGTGTCGATAGTCAGCGAACCGGTCTTGAACCGGGTCTCAGCGGCACATCCTGCGCTGATGAACAGCAACAATACCAGGCAATAACATTGATGAGAGTGTCTTTTCATGAAATAGTCGGTTATCTAGCCGATGTTCTTGTTATCTTCCTCGGTTTTCGTTTCCATACTGTAGCCGCTGTCCTGCCGGCTCAGGTTGACCGCGTGTTTCTGGGAATAAATGTCGTACACTTTTTCCGGGGTAAGACCCGAGCATATCAGCGCGGAGACAAGAAAATGCAGGATGTCGATCAGTTCGACCCGGATATTCTGTATGTCGATCTCATCCTTGCTCCACCATTTCCACAACAGTTCCTCGTCAAGCTCCAGTATCTCCTCCCGCATCGCCCTGGAATAGTTCGATAGCCAGACATTAGGCAGGTCGTTCACCTTCAGATCACCCCGGTTGACCTCGGCGAAAATAGTGTCCATGGTCAGGGGGTTCCCCGACGTATCCCTGAGGCTGTTCTTCCTGAAAACATAATCGTTCAGATCCGATTGCATGGAAAAAATGCGTTTCAACATGTCGTTTTCAGCCGGTGTTTCGGTAGTCATTGCAAGCGTCCCGTGTTTTTGTCATTTAGTATAAACCCCGCTATTATTGCCGTTTTAACCATCACCGTACACATTTAATGACCATGGATATCGAACTGATCAGTTTTGACCTGTGCCCGTTTGTACAGCGTTCCGTCATTACCCTGCTGGAAAAGAACATCCCGTTCAAGCGCACCAACATCGACCTTGCGAACAAGCCGGACTGGTTTCTGCAAATCTCGCCCCTGGGGAAAGTGCCGGTGCTGCGCATCAACGGCAACATCCTGTTCGAATCGGCGGTCATCAACGAATACCTGGATGAGATCACTCCCCCGTCCATGCATCCCGGGGACCCGCTGCAGAAAGCCATGAACCGGGCCTGGATCGAATTCGGCTCGGAACTGTCCAACCTGTCGTTCAGGATGGTGATTACGCAGGACAACAAGGTAGTTGAAGATTCCCTTGAAGCGCTACGGGACAAGTTCAAATTCCTGGACAGGAACCTTGACGCCGCCCCCTTCTTCAACGGCGCGGACTTCTCGCTCATCGACGCAGCCTACGCGCCCGTGTTCATCCGCATAGAATACCTGTTGAAGCAGGTGATTGATGACGTGATCCCGCCTGACTGCGGCCGGGTCCTGTCCTGGAGCGAGGCCATCCTGGCGCGCCCGTCGGTACAGGGCAGCATCATCGACCGCTTCACCGAACTGGCGACGGAACGGTTCAAAAAACGGGGCGGTATCCTGCTGCAAAAACTGTAAAAATTATCCGCAGATAATTTTTTACTCGTGCTTCTGCAGCACCAGGCGGTAGCATTGCAGGGTGTTGCGCAGGAAGCATTGGGCCGACCCCCACAGGTACAGGCGGAAGCGCCGGTAGTCGGCCTCGCCGAATTTCTCGATGATGAATTCCCGGTTGGCATCGAAACGCTGCGCCCAGCGGACGAATGTCAGGTAGTAGCTGTGGCGGTCATCCCAGACTCCTTTCAGGTGAAACGGCATCGAGGTCAGCGACTTGAGGAAATCGTGCAATGCGAAGAAGGAATGGTTGCCGGGATAGATGTGTTGCGTAATAAAGGATGATTTCTTGTGTTTACGCAGTTGGGCGCTGGCATCCAGGAACACGTAACCGCCAGGCTTGAGCAACCGGTCAAAACACGCCAGCACTTCGGTGTAATTGGGCAAGTGCTCTATTACCCCCAGGATGGCAATGGCGTCGAATTTCTTATCCGGCTTGTACTCCAGGACATCGACCAGTTCGGTGGTGATCGGCAGGTTCTCCCGCGCGCTGAGTTCCTGCATGAATTTGAGGGACTGCTCCGCAATGGTAACGCCGGTTACCTTGATACCCTTGCGGGCCGCGTACTCCGCAAACGAACCCCAGCCCACGCCCACGTCCAGCACTTCACTGCCGGGCGTCAACCTGCACTGTTCCAGGATAAAATCCATCTTCCGACGGATCGCCTGCGGCAGCGGTTCATCCGGCGCTTCGAACACGCCCTGGGTGTAACAGCGGAATTCCTCATCCAGGAACGCAAGATAAAACGAATGGTCGCGCTCGTAGTGCGTGCTGATGGCAGTTCTGTTGACCGAGACCTGGCCCAGCAGCAATGGGGCCAGGAAACGCCACAGCGACATGAACAGGTGACGGTCCTGCAGACACTGGCGCAGATCATAGACTTCAATCATATCCCCCTGGAAGTCGAACCAGCCGTTGATATAGGCATTGGCGATAATCCCTTCATCAAACGAGGCGATGGCGCTGATGCCTTTCGGATGGTTAATCTTCAGTTTGAACCCGGGCGAACCCGCGCCGATCCGGTGTTCACTGCCATTCAGCAGTATTAAATCGAAGCTGACACCGCTCTCGCGAAATCGCCGGGACATGAGCTCAACCAGGCGCTCTCCCCTGCGCTGCAGTGATTTTTTTATACTCCCTGCCGCAGTTTGAGAACCTGCCTGAACTTCTTGAGGGTTGTTGACTGTATCATCTAGAATAGACGCCATAATTCACCACACCTTACATTGTTCTACGTTAACATCACGCATTAGGTTATTTTAAACTAAGCAATATGACAACCCCCACAGGGGGATTCACGTTATCCGGTCTTTATGAACCACCACCACGAAAATATCAACCCCGACGAGGTTGAAAAATTCGAACGCCTCGCCCATGACTGGTGGGATGCCGCAGGTCCCATGAAACCCCTGCACGATATCAACCCGGTGCGCCTGGCCTATGTCAGCGGCAATGTAGCGCTGGACGGCAGGCGTGTGCTCGACGTCGGCTGCGGCGGCGGCATTCTTACGGAGTCCCTGGCGCGCCTCGGCGCATCGGTACGGGGGCTGGATGCCGGCGAGGCAGTCATCCGGGTGGCTGCCCGGCATGCGCAGGAAAACGGCCTGGAGATAGAATACACTGCCGCAAGCCTGGAAGGCTTCGCCGCAGGCAATGCCGGCTGTTTTGACGTACTCACCTGTATGGAACTGCTGGAGCACGTACCGGACCCCGAGGAACTGCTGCATGCCTGCGCCCGGGTATTGGCGCCCGGTGGCGACCTGTTCCTGGCAACAATCAACCGTAACCTGAAATCCTACGTCGGCGCCGTTGTCGGCGCCGAACGCCTGTTCGGACTGCTGCCGGAAGGCACCCATGATTATGCAGGCTTCATTCGCCCATCCGAACTGAAGCGCTGGCTGCGCAATGCCGGTTTTGACGTACTTGACATCAGGGGAATGCTTTATGTCCCCGGTCCCGGGTACTGTGCACTGATCGACGACCCCGGCATCAACTACCTGCTCCACGCACGGCTTGCCGATTAATCATCAACGACCGATCAAATGCACAACAATATCAGACACGTCCTGTTCGACCTGGACGGAACCCTGGTGGACACCGCCCCCGACCTGGCTTTCGCTCTGAACCAGGCCCTGGTCAGGCGCGGCAGGGAACCGCTGCCCTTCGAAATGATACGCCCGAGCGTCTCCCTCGGCGGCGCGGCACTGGTGAAACTGGGGTTCAGGCTGGATGAGACCGATCCGGAATTCACCACGGTGCGAAACGAGTTCCTGGCAATCTACCGGGACAACCTCTCCACCCACAGCCGCCTGTTTCCCGGTATGGAGCTGGTGCTGGACAGGCTGGAACAAACCGGCGTGTCCTGGGGCATCGTCACCAACAAACCTGCGTGGCTGACCGATCCGCTGATGCAGGCGCTGGGACTGGATGCGCGCACCCCGTGCATCGTCTCCGGCGACACGCTGGAACACCGCAAACCGCACCCGGCCCCGCTGCTCCATGCCTGTGAACTGTTGCAGTGTGAGCCGCGGGAGACCGTGTACATAGGCGACGACCGGCGCGACGTTGCAGCAGGGACCAGCGCCGGCATGGCGACCCTGGTGGCTTCCTACGGTTATATCAATTCAACCGAAGCACCCGGGAGCTGGGGTGCGGACGGCTTCATTAACAGCCCGGAAGAAATCCTGGACTGGATCAAGGCCGGCGGCAGATGACGCCGGAAGAATACTGCCGCAACAAGGCCGCTCCTGCCGGCTCCAACCTGTATTACTCCACCCTGTATCACGATGCGCAGACCAGGCGCATACTGCACGCCCTGTTTGCCTTCCATCATGAACTCAACGAGGTGGTCTGCGAGTCATCGGACCCCGGCGCGGCGCGGGTTACCCTGTACTGGTGGTTCGAAGAGATCGGCAGGCTGTTTTCCGGAGAGGCAAGACACCCGGTCACCCGGGAGTTGTCCCGGTTTGAGAACGCAGGTTTCCTGTCTCAACAGGAACTGCTGGGCTGTATTGCGGCGACGGCGCAGTTTCTTGATACGCCGGAGAGCGGCCCTTACCCGGCCTGGCTGGCGCGCCACGATGCCGCTTCCGGTTACATCTGGAAAGCGGCGGGGCAGGCCTGCGGCTGTTCAGACCCGGATACACTGGCTGCCCTGGCAAGCGCCGGTTCCTGCCACGGCGCATTCGAACTGCTGCACCATGTCAGGCACTTCGCCGGACTGGGCCTCAACGTCCTCCCATCCGACCTGCTTGCAAACCATAATCTCGATCTGGAAACCGTCATCCGCCCCGATGCCGGCGTGACCACATCGGGCTTCTTCACCGACCTGTTTGACCGGCTGCACGGAGACATGCAGACCAGCCTGACCGCGCTGCGGGAAAAACACGCGGGCGCCCCGTTGTTCTCCATCACCCTGCTTAAAATACTTGACGCCCTGTGCCGGGAATACCGCACCGCCAGGCAGCCGATTACTCACAGCCGCATTTCCCTGACCCCCATCCGGAAACTCTGGATCGCGTGGCGAGCTGCCCGAAATCCGGAATGACTCCGTATATCCCTACCAGTAGCCGGTGAGCATCAACAAGCCGGGGATCCAGCCGGTGAAGACGCCAGTGGCAATGGTTGCCCAGGGCAGCAGCCTGCCGAAGTTTTTGCCCGGCACATAGGCCAGGTAGAACATGTACCATAATGCGCCCCATGCCAGCCACATCGTGCCGAGGCGGTATTCACCGGCCTGGTAGTTGAGCGTGAAATAGGGAATGGTCGTCAGCGCAACAAAGAAACAGTACCAGCCCAGGCCGCGCAGGTCGAGGTCGAACCAGAGACTCACAGAGATATAAAGGTAGGTGAATGCGAACAACAGGATTGCCGCCACGCCGTAATAATCCTGGGTAGAACCGGCGCGCACCAGGCTCAGGAGGGCCGCAAACAGGAACAGGAACCCCACCAGGAAATTGAACACCGCCATCGAGCGGTCATCGGCGCGCTTGAGTCCGCCCATCCCGTTGATGAAAAGCACTGCCCCGACAAAAATCAGCGTCAAACCGAGCATACCCATTGTTCATGTCCTCCAGGTGGTGCAATTCATAAGGATTTTACATGAAAGAACAGATTCCTTCCGTTCAATGAAATAAAGCGTTATTTATAAGGCCAGCGCAGCCTCACCCGTAACCGCCTCAAGGTCTGTGCATCAAGGTTATCGCGGGTCAGCACGCAGGAGTGGGTACGGCTGCCCGGTTCCCTGAAACAGAGGACCACGATACGCGGGTGGACCAGCGCGCCGGGCAGCAAACTCAGGTCGACGGCTGCGCGCCCGGGCCGCAACAATTGCCAGCGGTCTTCCCTGTCCAGCTTGAAACAGATATTCTGCGGTGAGAAGAACCGTTTCAGGTAAAAACCGTAGTGCATCAGGATACCGACCCCGACCAGGACGGTCACCGTGTGCGGGAGGTGCGCCATGACCAGGCAGAAAATGGCGCCGGCATGAACCAGGGTATTGAACAGGCAGACCCGTATCGACGGGCGATAGGGAATGAAAATCGGCAGCTCCAGTGGAAATTCCATGCCGGTTACGTCCGGTAATCCTTTCTTTTGCATTCCCTTTCGACTGTTTACAGGCTGTATTGCTTTCCCGCCGGAGAACCTGCTCTACCATGCGAGACTTTTGACTATAATTAAGATATTGAAGATTTTGCTGACATAAGTCAATATACAAATATCCGGGTACTGAAACAGGAGCAGACAGACATGATTAAACACCTGATCGTATCATCAGTATTTTTGACAGGTCTCTTTTCGATATGCGCCCAGGCAGAGGAAATTCTGCATGGTAAACCCGGCACCGTATATCATGAGGTCGGCGACGCGGTTTACGGCTCGGACGGCAGTTACTCGGTTCGCATAGGGAACGTCAGGTATTCGTCAGATGGAACCAGCTCAGTACAAATCGGAAATACGACTCATAACTCGGACGGCACAACAGCGTACCGGGTTGATGAAAATACATTACTTCATTCGGATGGTGAAGTCGTTCAAAAGATTGGGAATCAAACCTTCAGTTCCGACGGCACCTGGTGTACGCAACACGGAAATATCAAATCCTGTCATTGAGGTGTGCGCCGCATAAGCTGAGCAGCCGGGGAAATGCCTGCCCCGGCGCCGGCATACCGACTTCGTCCACTTGAGGGATGCCTTACAAATACCGGCAAGGTTAATCAGCGCACTATGGCTGATACTGGCGGCGTTCCCGGGTATTGCCGCCGACCGGGACCTCATGCTGGCGGCCTGGAATATAGAACACCTGGCGGCTGAGGACGACCGGGGCTGCCGGCCGCGGGAAGCCGCCGACTATACCGCGATCAGACGCTACCTGAAGCAGTCCGGGGCGGACGTGATAGCGTTCCAGGAGGTAGAAAACCTGCATGCGGCAAGGCGCGTCTTTCCGGCGTCGCGGTATGACATTCATATCTCTGAACGGCCCACCCGGGAATTCCCCGAATGCTACGATATAGCCCGGAACCGGTTGATGCAGCGCGCGGGATTTGCCGTCCGCAACGACCTTGCCGATCACCTGGGACTGAAGGCGGTCCGGCAACCCGACGTCAGGGAACTGCAGGGCTCCCGCGAGTCCGCCCGCTGGGGTGTTTATCTCGTCCTGGAACCGGTTGATACCGAAGGCGGCGACCTGCAACCGCTGCACCTGCTCTCCATACACCTCAAATCAGGCTGCACGTACCAGCCCGTCAGGGGGAAGAAAGCCGGCCCTCATTGCCGCCTGCTCCATGGGCAGGTCGAGACGTTATCCGGCTGGATCAATGCCCGCGCCCGCCTGGGCCAGGACTTCATCATCGCCGGCGATTTCAACCGCCAACTCGACCAGTTGAGCGACGAAGTGTGGCTGCGGCTGGAATCGGGCGGCAGGAGCGGAAGGTATGTCGACCTGGAAAAGGCGCTGCACGGGATTAAGCACCCGCGTCCCTATAACCCGAAATACCCGTTCGCCATCGATCACATCGTTTACAACCAGGCACTGGACGGCCTGGTGGTCGAAGAGGAAACGTTCTTTGATGTCAGGGCTGAGAAGTATTCGGACCACCTGCCCCTCTTTACCGTATTTGATCTTGCGCGATAATACGCCTTTTTTCCAACGGGAAACGAATGACTGATTCACGGACACCGCTGTCGCCGTTTTTACAGTACCGGCCCCAACTGACCTCGGTGCTGTCCATCACGCACCGTATCACCGGCGTGTTGCTCTGCGCCGGCGCCGTGTTGTTGAGCCTCTGGCTGGTAGCCATTGCCGCGGGCGCAGAGACATACGCCGCGATCAGCGGGCACATCGCCGCCTGGTACGGCCGTTTTGTCATCTTCGGTTTCGTGTTTTCCCTGTATTACCACCTGTGCAACGGCATCCGCCACCTGTTCTGGGATATGGGGCTGGGACTGGAAATCACGACCGCGTACCGTAGCGGATACGTGGTGTTGGTTGCTACGCTGCTGCTGACAATCGTCACCTTCTGGGCCGGAAGCGCTTCATGACCAGGCGACTCCTGTCCGGCAAAAAAGAAAAGGCCGCGGAAACCGTCCGGCGCTGGTGGTATCAACGGTTGTCCGCCGTCGCCCTGCTCCCCCTGACCTTGTGGTTTATCTATGATATGTCCACACTGGCTTCGCTGGAATATGCCGCAGTGCGTGAGTGGCTCGCAGCCCCATCCACCATCATCCTGTTCATCCTGCTGATACCTGCCCTGTTCTACCACGCCCAGATTGGTATCGAGGAGGTCATTGAGGACTACATCGCACACGAATCGCAAAAAACCGCAGCAACCACCCTGACCAGATTTCTCGCTGCGGTGTGCGCACTCGCTTCCATCGCGGCCGTTATGACCGTCACTATGGGAATGTGACAAATGAGCGCTGCCTATCCACTCATCCAGCATGAATACGACGTGGTCGTGGTAGGCGCCGGCGGCGCCGGCTTGCGCGCCACCTTCGG
The DNA here is from genome assembly GCA_022826885.1 of Gammaproteobacteria bacterium. Lineage (GTDB taxonomy): Bacteria > Pseudomonadota > Gammaproteobacteria > Eutrophobiales > Eutrophobiaceae > JAAXHV01. Next base: position 3,723 of record JAJDUB010000009.1, on the reverse strand, counting down.
CATGGCCGAAAAAGGACTGAAAACCGCCTGCATCACCAAGGTCTTCCCCACCCGCAGCCACACCGTGGCGGCCCAGGGCGGCATGAGCGCGGCCCTCGGCAACATGGGAGAGGACGACTGGCGCTGGCACATGTATGACACCGTGAAGGGGTCCGACTGGCTGGGCGACCAGGACGCCATCGAGTACATGTGCAAGGAGGCCGCCACCGCGGTGATAGAACTGGAACATTACGGCGTGCCGTTCTCGCGCACCACGGACGGGAAGATCTACCAGCGCCCGTTCGGCGGCATGACCACGAATTACGGCGAGGGCACGGCGCAGCGTACCTGCGCCGCTGCGGACCGCACCGGCCACGCCATCCTGCACACCCTGTACCAGCAGTCCCTGAAGCATGATGCCGAGTTTTTCATCGAATATTTTGCCATCGACCTGATCATGGACGAGGAAGGCGTCTGCCGCGGCGTGCTGGCCTGGGACCTGGGGCAAGGCGACCTGCACTGTTTCCGCGCCCATACCGTCGTCCTGGCCACCGGCGGTTACGGCCGCGCATACTTCTCCTGCACTTCGGCCCATACCTGCACCGGGGACGGCAATGCCATGATATTGCGCGCGGGCCTGCCATTGCAGGATATGGAGTTCATCCAGTTCCACCCTACCGGCATCTACGGCGCCGGGGTGCTGATTACCGAGGGGGTACGCGGCGAGGGCGGTTACCTGACCAATTCCGCCGGCGAGAGGTTCATGGAGCGTTACGCCCCGAATGCAAAAGACCTGGCTTCCCGGGACGTGGTCAGCCGCTCCATGACCATAGAGATCAGGGAAGGCCGCGGTATAGGCCCGGAACGGGACCACCTGTACCTGCACCTGGAACACCTGGGGCCGGAAGTCATTAACGAACGCCTGCCGGGCATCGCCGAGTCGGCCCGCATCTTTGCCGGGGTGGACGTAAGCAGGGCGCCCATTCCCGTGCTGCCCACGGTGCACTACAACATGGGTGGCGTCCCCACCAATTACCACGGACAGATGGTCACGTTAGAGGATGGCGACCCGGACAGTATCGTTCCCGGCCTCATGGCCATCGGCGAGGCGGCCTGCGTCTCGGTGCACGGCGCCAACCGCCTGGGTTCGAACAGCCTGCTGGACCTCATCGTGTTCGGACGAGCCGCGGCCTTGTGCGCCGCCCGGGAGATAAAGCCGGGGACTCCTCACAAGTCCCTGGGTCCTTCGGCCACCGAGCCTGCCCTGGCGCGCTTCGACCGCATCCGTTATGCAAAAGGCGACATGCGTACGGCCGAAATCCGCAACAATATGCAGCGCACCATGCAGACCAACGCGGCCGTCTTCCGCAGCGGGGAAATACTGGCTGAAGGCGTCACGAAAATGGATGCCATCTACCGGTCGTTCGACCGGGTAAGCACGGCGGACCGTTCCCTGGTGTGGAATACCGACCTGGTTGAGACCCTGGAGCTGGAGAACCTGCTGCAATGCGCGCAGGCAAGCATCCGCTCCGCGGCAAACCGCACGGAGAGCCGGGGCGCCCACGCCCGGGAGGATTACCCGGAACGGGACGATGAGAACTGGATGAAACACACCCTGTCCTGGCTGGACCCGGGTACGGGCGAGGTAAGGTTTGACTACCGGCCGGTACACCTCAATACCCTGACGGACGAGGTTGAGGCGATACCTCCGAAAAAGCGGGTATATTAATTATTTATCCGCAGATGACGCAGATTACCGCAGATGAAAAAATAAGTTTTTGAATGCATGCTGGCAAATTGCATCCTGTGTCAAGAGTTCAATAATTAATGAATCAAAAAATCATCTGCGGTAATCTGCGTCATCTGCGGATAAATTAATTTGCGGATATAACCAAAGAGAGAAACCGTGGCGCAATTCACATTGCCAAAAAACTCGAAGGTGAAACAGGGAAATTCATTTCCGCTGAACAACGGTGCAACGCGGAAAAAAACCTTGCAGGTCTATCGCTGGGACCCGGACACCGGCGGGAACCCCAGGATGGACAGCTACGAGATCGACCTGGACAAGTGCGGCCCGATGGTCCTGGATGCGCTGATCCACATCAAGAACGACATCGACTCGACCCTGACCTTCCGGCGCTCCTGCCGCGAGGGCATCTGCGGTTCCTGCGCCATGAACATCGATGGCGTCAATACCCTGGCCTGCACCAAGGCCATGGGTGAAATCAAAAAAAACGTCAGGATCTATCCCCTGCCCCATAAACCGGTCGTCAAGGACCTGGTCCCCGACATGAAGCAATTCTACGCCCAGTACGCCGCCATCAAACCCTGGATGCAGACCGGCGCCCCCGCTCCGAAACAGGGTGAACGCCTGCAAACCAAGGAAAACCGCGAAAAACTGGACGGCCTGTACGAGTGCATCCTGTGCGCCTGCTGCTCCACGTCCTGCCCCAGTTACTGGTGGAATAGCGACCGCTACCTGGGACCGGCGACCCTGTTGCAGGCCTACCGCTGGATTATCGACAGCCGGGACGGGAACACCGATGAGCGCCTTGCAGAACTGGAAGATCCGTTCAGCATGTACCGCTGCCACACGATCATGAACTGCACCAATGCCTGCCCGAAAGGTCTGAACCCCGCCAAAGCCATCGCCGAAATCAAGAAACTGCTGGCGGCAAAAATGCTGTAATGGCCCTGGCGTCCACCAGCACCGCACAGTTACGCTGGCGCTGCCGCCGCGGCACCCGGGAGATGGACCTGTTGCTGCTGCGTTTCCTGGAACGGGATTACCCGCACCTGGGCGCCCGGGAACAGTCCCTGTTCGGAGCGCTGCTGGATGAACCCGACCCTGACCTGTACGCCTGGATAACCGGGCAGTCGGAACCGTCCAATCCCGATTACCTGCCCGTTATCGGTAAAATCAATAACTGTTCAGGCAGTAAGACCACAAACGTCATAGTGGACAGGGATTGTCCACTATCCAGTGACAGGGACGTTATCTTAACCAATGAATCCAGAACTGCGTAACTTCTTCACTACGATCAAAATCGATGGCGCGGACGCTGCAGGGTTCCTGCACGGGCAATTCACCACCGACGTCACCGGGCTGGCTTCCGGACGGGCCGGCTTCAGCGCCTGGTGCGACCCCAAAGGCCGGGTGATCGCCACCTTCATCCTGGCGCGCCTTAACGGCACTTTCTGGCTGCTGCTGCCTGAGATACTGAAAGACACATTCCTGAAACGCCTGAAGATGTACGTGTTGCGCGCGAACGTAAATATTGTCGATGCCGGCACCGAGACAGGGAACATTCCGGAATTGCCGGCTTATATATCCGCAATGGACGGTTGTGACTGGCAAACAACATTTATCAGACAGGGAATTCCCTGGATCTCCCCGGCAACCAGCGGACGCTTCCTGCCCCAGGAACTCAACCTGGACCACCTGGATGCCCTGTCTTACACAAAAGGTTGTTATCCGGGCCAGGAGATCATCGCACGCTTGCGTTATCGCGGCGAGGTGAAACGGCGTTTATGCCATGCCACGACCAACAATAACACTCTCCTCCAACCCGGTTCCGCGCTGGCGCCTGAAGGAGAGGAAAGGAATATCGGCACAGTAGTGAACTCGGCAATTACCGACAAAGGCCAGGAATTATTAATTGTCCTGGAACGTGGATATATCGAAACCGGGTGCGTGGTCGCAGAGGACTTCCCGGCCTCGCCCGTCAAATCGATAAAGGAAAC
>JAJDUB010000035.1 GCA_022826885.1 Gammaproteobacteria bacterium | reverse complement strand
CGGCAATCCTGCCGATAGTTGCCCAGTGCTCAATCTGTTTCGGGGGGGACCGGTGGAACACCCTGGCGTAGCGGGTGGCCTCGGCGACCAGCTGATCAGACAGTTTGATGGCTTTGGCCATGTTGTACCTCGCTTGGATTTAATGGACGTATCGGTGGCTATAATACACAACAGGTTATCTTTTGCAGCCCATGTTGATAGCTTGGACAACGTATCCGCGGGTTACTGACAGGCGGCCGCGCCGTTCGGCATTGTACCGGAATCAGGCTTGGCCTTATAATTTTGGACGTGATGAAGAGTATGACAGTACGGAACCGGGAGCACCTGGCGTCTGAGTTCCAGCGCCAGTGGAATCACCCATGACCACCGCGCAGCATCCCCGGCAACAGCCCGGCATGAGACTGCCTGTGCGCGTGTTCCTGGTGATGGCCGCCTTGCTGGGTATTACGGTGATCACCATCTCCGCCACGATGCTGTACCGAAGCGCACATGCGCTGCAGGAGGAAGTGCAAATCGCCGCGATCCAGACGGTGGAGCTGCTCTCTGCCGAGTTTGCGGAAATCGGTGAGATTTCCCTGGCCAACGTGGCGAAAACGCTCGATTCGACCCTTAACGACCAGATGATTGCGCAGGCCCGTATTACTGCGCATATCGTTGCGGCCGCCGAGCAGGCAGGCTACCGGCCGCCGGAAATCCTTGCCATGCTGGATGAAATCGTGGCCGGCACGGTGCTGGAGGAGATCTGGATTACCGACGAGACGGCATTCACCTACCTGACCAGCGTGCGCGACCGGGAGGGGCAGCGGGTCCGCTTTACCTTTAACCCGGATCCGGTGGTGCAGCCACAGGCATCCAAGTTCTACGTCTTGCTGAATACCATTGGCGGCAACAACTACATTACCCAGCCCGCGCAGGTGCGGGAAATAGACAAGAAAGTCTACAAGTACGTGGGGGTGCCCGGCATCGACAAGCCCCGGATTGTCCAGGTAGGCAATGAAATCGTACTGGGCGAACAGGAGATACTGATCGAAACCTACGCCTCGGCGCGTACGGACGTCTCTGCGGTTATCGAAGGAATCCTGGTACAGCAGATGGAGACGCAGGCGTTCATGCTCGGGCGCCTGGTTACCGTAATGGAAAACGGCGGACATTCAATTGCGTCGATCAATGCCGCGCTGGAGCAGATTACCGCAACGTCCGTTATCGGCGGGATCGCCATCACCGGCAACAAGGGCCGGGGCATCTACCACAGCGGCAATGCCGCCGCCTCCGGTGAATACCTCACACATGATGAAATGGCGAGCGGTCCCGAACGAACGCAGATGCGCGCCGGGAACGTATCGTGGCAGGATGGCGTCCAGGCAAAACGGGTGAGCCGGCTGCAACCGGACTCCGGCTACCTGGTGCACGTCGACATTCCCATTGAGGGCGCTTCCGGCAACCTGTTGTACTCGGTCTACCAAAGCCAGGCAGACCTGTTGGCGCAGTCAGGCAACCTGGTGTCGTTATGGGTGACGAACCGGGAAAACGAACTGGTGGCGGCAGCGCCGCGCGCGGGGACGCTTACCGCCAACGGGGACGTGAGCGCCTTCACCACCTTTGCCGATCAGGCACAGAAGCTGGTCACGCAGGCCCTGGACATGGGTTCCGTTGCCAGTGTCGCACGGTTGGGCCTGCTGGACCCGGCACGGCGCGGCCTGTGGGTGGCGGCCCCAATCGTCAATGCCGGCGGTATCCTGATCGGCGGCATCGCCCTGGAAATCAGCCTGGACAAAATTGCCCGCTCGCTGCAAATGGAGTTTGTGAGAACGTTCCTCATTGCCCTGGCGCTGTTGGCGTTGACCGCGGTCATCGCGTTTGTCGGCGCCCGCTGGTTGACCGGTCCAATCGAGATCATTGCCGATGTGGCCAGGGAGGTGGAATCCGGCACTCAACCCGGACCGGACTCCATGCGGCGCGTGATGAGCCGCAGGGACGAAATCGGGGCGCTGGCCCGGGTATTTTCCGATATGGCCGTGCAGGTGTTCAGCCGCGAAGAGAAACTGGAAACCCTGGTTGCGGAACGGACCCGGGAATTACAAGCCAGCAACCGGCAATTGCTCCAGGCCAAGGAGGCCATGGACCGGGACCTGGAGATGGCGAAGGTCGTGCAGACCGCCCTGGTGCAGGAAGGGTACGTGACGGCCGGCAGCATACAGGGTTACGCGCGCATGACCCCCGTAACACAGGTGGGCGGCGACTTTGTCATGTTGCAGGAACTCGATGCGGGGCGGCTGTTTTACGCAGTAGGCGATGTCTCCGGCAAGGGAGTTTCCGCCTCGCTCTTTATGGTAGCCGCCCAGGCGGCGATCGGTAATGCGGTGGAGAGTTGTACCGGCATTGCTGAAATTGCCGGCCAGGCCAATCGCGAGATTTTTCGGGTCAATCCCATGAGACTGTTTGTCACCTGCGCTATGGGGTTGGTCGACAGCCGTACCGGGGTTATCGACTATGTCCATGCCGGACATGAGCCTGCGCGGTATTTTGATGCATCAGGCGCCTCGGGCGATCTGCCCCTGACGGATGGCCTGGCAATGGGCGTTGCAGAGAGTTTTGACTACGCGGCCGGACAGCGGAAACTCGCGCCCGGAGATACGGTACTTCTGTACACCGACGGCCTGACGGATGCGGTGGACCGAAACGACAGAATATTCGGTCGCGAAAAGCTTTTCGATACCTTTGCTCCCATGAAAGATCTGCCGTTGCGGGAGATAGTGGATGGTCTCTGGCAGACCATAGAGGATTTTTCCGCGGGCGCGTCGGCAGCGGATGATATGACTTGCCTGGTATTGCGGCGGGATGCGTGAAGCCGGCACTCAAAGCAACAAACGCCAATATCAATGCTATACTGGCAGCGATACTAACTATAAGTTAATGTGTCATTCGTATGACTGTAAATGTAAAAGAGGATCGTGTCGGACAGGCGCTGGTATTGTTGCCGGAAGGCAGGTTGGACAGCGTTAATATCGCGGAATTTCAGGCGCTTGTGACGGGTCATATCGACGCCGGAGAGAACAGCGTGATCGTGGATTTTTCCGACCTGGATTACATCAGCAGCGCCGGCATACGGGTCATGCAGCTTGCGACCGAGGCCCAGAAGAAATCCGGGGGACGATTCGTGCTCTGCGCCATGAATGATAATATCAGCAACGTGTTCCGGATCACGGGGTTCGATCGCATTCTTGACATCGCCGACACCCTGCAGGACGCGCTTGCCCGCGTTCCGCAATCCTGACACGGACCGGCAGGCGGCAAAGTCAACCGGTTACTCAGCGAGTTGGACGCCGTTCAGGGCGCCAGCCTGACAATCTTCCACCCTTCACCCTCCCTGGTATACAACAACCGGTCATGCAGGCGGCTTTCCCTGCCCTGCCAGAATTCGATGCGCTCGGGAACGACCCGGTAGCCTACCCAGGTTGCGGGTCGGGGCACGGACTCGCCCGGATATTGTTCCGCTATCTCGGCCATCCTGCTCTCGAGAAACTCCCGACCCTCAACTTCTACGCTCTGGTCCGCCACCCAGACTGCGAGCCGGCTGTCGTGGGGCCGGGTGTCGAAATACGCGTCCGCTTCCTCGTCCGGCAGCATGTATGCCCTGCCCTCCACCCGCACCTGGCGATGCATCTGGGTCCAGTAAAACACCAGGGCAACGTCCGGGTTTTCCGCCATCTCCCGGCCCTTGACGCTGACGGAATGGGTGTAAAAGGAAAAGCCTTTATCGCTTATGTCCTTTAACAGGACAAACCGGACGTTGGGTTTCCCGTCCCCGGTCGCCGTTGCCAGCGCCATGGCATTGGGCAGCGGCACACCGTAATCGACGGCCTGCCCGAACCAGTCCTTGAACTGTGCTACCGGGTCCGGGTCTGCATCCTGCTCAAGCAGTGGAACGTGGCGATACTCCTGCCGCAGGTCTGAAAAATCATCGGCCATGGTTTATTGCCCTGGTGATAGGCCTTACCTGCTCCACCAGGTTAATGACAGCGCGGCATATTGCGCTTCACCATGACGTAATTCACGGGGTAAGCGAAGATGTACCCGGCCACCAGGGCGGCCGCGAAACCGATCCAGAATATGGCGTCGAACATCGAGGCGGCGGACATGCCGCCGACCAGGTAATCGGTGACGTTCATGGCGATTTCCATCACGCCGATGGAGATTACCTCTCCGATCCATACGGTCTTGAACGCCAGCGCCACCGTCATGCCCCTGCGGTAAACCAGGGGATACAGGGTCAATGCAAAACCCGTGATGAACGCCAGAACCGTCGCCAGGGTAATGGTGGCGGCCACCGATAAACCGAACTCCACACCGATGGCGAGACCGATAAACTCACCGATGGAGCAGCCGGCCAGGCAATGCAGGGTGACTGTCGCAGCCGTTGCCGCGGTGTCCGTTTTTACCTGGTGGTGTTCGCAATTTTCCATGGGGTTTAATTTTCTCGCTACCTGGGACGCTCCCTGCTATTATACCCGGCTTTTAAGCCGGTAGATAAATCGCCATGTCAGAGACAATCTTTGCAAAAATCATCCGGCGGGAAATCCCCGCCGATATCGTCTACGAGGACGACAGGTGCCTGGCGTTCCGGGACGTCAACCCGCAGGCGCCCGTGCATATCCTGGTCATCCCGAAGCAACCCATCGCGCGGCTCGTGGACGCGGTTGACGGCGATGAGTCACTGCTGGGACACCTGCTGTTGACCGCCAACAAGGTGGCGGCGGACGAGGGCATCGGCGACGCCTTCAGGGTGGCGATAAACAACGGCGCCGGCGTGGGGCAAAGCGTGTTCCACCTGCACCTGCACGTCCTCGGCGGACGCTCCTTCACCTGGCCCCCGGGCTGATCCGCCATGCGCGAAACCGACGACTTACGCATCGCCTCCATCAAGGCCGTCACGCCGCCTGCGGAGATCTGTGAGGAGATCCCCATTACCGAGGCCGCGGCCGAGACCACCTGGCAGACCCGGCAGGCGATCGGCAACCTGCTGAACGGCGCCGACCAGCGCCTGATGGTGGTGGCCGGCCCCTGCTCCATACACGACGTGGATGCGGCCAGGGAATACGCCGGCCGCCTGAAGACGCTGATTGGGAAATACTCGGACGATTTACTGATCGTCATGCGGGTATATTTCGAGAAACCCAGGACCACCGTGGGCTGGAAAGGGCTGGTCAATGACCCCGACCTGGACAACAGTTTCCGCATCAACAAAGGGGTGCGCCTGGCCCGCACACTGTTGCTGGACCTGAACGAAACGGGAGTCCCGGCCGGCACCGAGTTTCTCGACATCATCACCCCCCAGTACGTTACGGACCTGGTAAGCTGGGGCGCCATCGGCGCGCGCACCACGGAAAGCCAGGTGCACCGGGAACTGGCCTCGGGGCTGTCCTGCCCGGTCGGGTTCAAGAACGGCACGGAAGGGTCGGTGAAGATTGCCGTGGACGCGATTCGCGCGGCAAGCGTGCCGCATCACTTCCTGTCCCTGCGCAAGGAAGGCAACTCGGCGATTTATACCACCAGGGGCAACAATGCCTGCCACATCATACTGCGCGGCGGGAAACGGCCCAACTTTGATCGTTGGAGTATCGACTCCGCTGCGGCCGAGTTGACCGCCGCCAGGCTGCCAGCCCGCGTCATGGTGGATTTCAGTCACGCCAACAGTCAGAAACAACACAGGAATCAAATGCAGGTGGGGGCCGACATCTGCAGCCAGCTTCGGGACGGCGACGACAGGATCTTCGGTGTGATGATCGAAAGCCACCTGAAGGAAGGCCGCCAGGACGCGAAACCGGGACAGGAACTGGTTTACGGCCAGAGCATCACCGACGCCTGCCTGGGCTGGGACGACTCCGAGCAATTGATCGGTGAACTCGCCGCGGCCGCCAGGGCGCGCCGCCTGCAGTCTTGATGAAACATTGGTCCCGGCGGGAATTTCTCAGGTTCATGGGCAGGACTGCGGGCGCGACCGCGGTCGCCCTTCCGGTTTTATCCTGCTCGGATCGCGGCAGCGCTGCCGGGATTGCGGGTATTGCGCCGGGTACGGAAGACGAGGTGGTCCTGGCCGGCGGACTGGAATACGAACTCCTGGTTTCCTGGGGGGACCCGATAAACGGCAGGGGCGACCGTTTTGGCTTCAACAACGATTACACCGCCTTCTTCCCCATCGACGGCAATCCCCATGACGGCCTGTTATGGGTGAACCACGAGGAAGTGCTGTCAGGTTATTTTTCCTCACCCCGCGACCCTGCGGACAAATCCAGGCAGGACGTTGATCAGGAAATGACGGAAGTGGGCGGCAGCATCGTCCGCATCCGCATGAGCGACGGGCACTGGCGCCTGGTCCCGGACGATCGTTACAACCGGCGCATCGACGCCACAACGCCCATACCGATCGGTTCCGCGGAGCCTGTTGCCGGCGCCCGTGAAGCCATCGGCACCCTGGGCAACTGCGCCGGCGGCGTGACGCCGTGGCGCACCGTGCTCACCTGTGAGGAGAACTTCCACTTCTTCTACGGCGACGTCAGGTTCGAGAATGGCCGGCGCATCCACGAAAAAGACACCCTCATCGGCTGGGACCGTTACCTCGACTACCCGCCCGAACACTACGGCTGGGTGGTGGAAATCGACCCGTTCACGGGCGCGGCAAACAAGCTCACCACCCTGGGCCGGTTTGCCCACGAAGGCGCGACCGTGATCCTGGCGCGGGACGGCAGGCCGGTGGTCTACATGGGCGATGACAAGACCGATGAGCACATCTACAAGTTTGTCGGCGATGAACCCGGCTTGCTGGCGCAGGGTACCCTGTACGCGGCCGACACGGAACGTGGGCGCTGGCTGCCCCTGTCACTGGACCGGGACAAACGCCTGGCACAGGCGTTCAGTACACAAACGGAACTGCTTATCCGCACCCGCGAGGCGGCAAAACTGGCCGGCGCCTCGCCCCAGGACCGCCCCGAGGACATAGAGATCGACCCGCACTCCGGCGCGGTGCTTATCGCCCTGACCAAACACCCGTTGCGCCCGTACGGCTCCATCCTCAGGCTGGCGGAAAAGGATAACGACCCGGCTGCAGAGGAGTTTGTTGCAAACACCTTCCTGGCGGGCGGCACGGAAAACGGCTTTGCCTGCCCGGACAACCTGGTCTTCGACCCGCGGGGAAACCTCTGGTTGTGTACCGACATCGCATCTCACGAACTGAGCGGATTGCTTTATGCTCCGTTTAAAAACAACGGCCTGTTCCATATCCCCATGTCGGGCCCACATGCCGGTGTGCCCGTACAGGTGGCTTCGGCCCCGCCGGGCGCGGAGTTTACCGGACCCACTTTCAGTCCGGACGGGCGCACCCTGTTCCTGTCGGTACAGCATCCCGGTGAGAATTCCGGCTCCACGGACGCGCTAAGCAGCCACTGGCCCGACGGCGGCGCTTCGCTGCCCAGGCCCGGCGTGATCTGCATATCGGGGCCGCTGCTGGACGAACTGACTGCGGCGTAGAATTGCGGGAATTGTGGGGTCAGAGTAAAAATTCTTCGAATTTCTTACTCTGACCCCTTGGCCCTTACTCTGACCCCTGTATTTCTCTGACCCCTCAATAACTGGTATGCTCTTTCCATGCACATTATCGGAAGGATAAATAAATTTCCGCTCGTCATATTGCTGCTGCAAACCCTGGCTGCCTGGAATCCGGCAGGCGCGCAGGAGGAGCAGGCGCCGGACAGCGCTTATTACCGCCTGGTCGTCGCGACCTGTTATACCTGCCACAGCGCAACCGGTGACGGCGCCGACGCCATACCGCCGCTTGAGGGCCTGTCCGGGACCCACATAAAGGAACTGCTGACCGCGTACAAAACCGGCCGCGAGCAGGCAACGATCATGAACCGTATCAGCAAGGCCTTGACCGATACGGAAATCGATCGGATCAGCGCCATGCTGGGCGGGGAGGCACGCTGATGAAACGCCGCCGCTTTCTCGCCGGCGCCCTGTCGGCAGGCGCGGCCCTCGGCAGCGGGTTGTCCGGGGCCTGCTCCCGGCCGCCCGGCAGGGGGGCGCCGCGGGTCGTGGTCATCGGCGGCGGTTACGGCGGCGCCACCTGCGCCAGGTATATACGACACTTCGATCCGGATATCGACGTGACCCTGGTCGAGGCCGGGACGCGTTACGTCACCTGCCCGTTCAGTAACGCCGTGCTGGGCGGCCTCCGGGAAGCATCTTCCATCTCCCTGGGCTACGACGACTTGAAGAAAAATTTCGGCGTCAACGTCATCCATGCCAGGGCAAGCGCCATTCATCCCGAAAAACGGGTCGTCACGCTTGCGGACGGGACCACCCTGCCCTACACGCGGCTGGTGATCTCGCCCGGGATCAGCTTTCTCTGGAACGAGATCTTTGCCGGCTACGATGAAGCGGCCAGTTCCATCATGCCCCACGCATGGCACGGTGGAGAACAGCTCATGCTGCTGCGGAAACAACTGGCCGGTATGCGCGCCGGCGGGGTGTTCGCCATCGCGGTGCCGGGCACGCCGTTCCGCTGTCCGCCCGGCCCCTACGAACGGGCCAGCCTGGTGGCGCATTACCTGAAGCGGGCCAACCCGCGCGCCAAAGTGCTGATCCTGGACGCCGGCGAACACTTCTCCAAGCAGGATTTATTCGAGGAGGCCTGGGAATCGCTTTATCCCGGCATGATTGAACACATCCCGATATCCGCGGGCGGCCTGGTCATCGGTGTCGATCCCAAACGCATGTCCCTGCAGGCCGAAGCGGGCGAATTCAAGGTTGACGTGGCCAACGTCATCCCGTTCCAGCAGGCAGGCCGTCTGGCCGTCGACCACGGATTGGCTGATGAGAATGGCTGGTGTCCGGTTGACCACCAGACGTTCGAATCCGCCCTGGCGCCTGACATCCACGTCCTGGGTGACAGTTGCCTGGCCGCCGGCATGCCGAAATCGGCTTCCTCCGCCAACAGCCAGGCCAAGGCATGCAGTCTTGCCATCGTATCCCTGTTGCGGGACCGGGACCCGGGCGCCATGTTCTATCACAATACCTGCTACAGCCTGGTTGCGCCGGATTACGGCATTTCCGTCAATACCATGTACCGTTACGAGGACAACAGGATAAAGCCGGTCGAGCGCGCCGGCGGCCTGAGCCCGCTGAAGGCCGCCATGGAATACCGCTCCAGGGAGGCCGCCTACGCCCGTAGCTGGTATGCCAGCATCAACCGGGACAGTTTTGGAATATAATTGGAATTATGTTTCAACTGACAGACGATTTAAGAATAGCGGAACTGCGCCCCCTGGTATCTCCCGCCATCCTGATGGAAGAGCTGCCGATCAGCGAGGAGGCGTCAAACCTCGTCGCAAGAACCAGGGGGTCAGCCGGCGCTATCATCAGGGGAGAAGATGACAGGCTGCTGGTGATAGCCGGGCCCTGTTCGATTCACGACCCCGATGCCGCTCTTGACTATGCCCGGCGGCTGGTCAGGGTTGCAGAGCGTCTGCAGGACGACCTGCTTGTCATCATGCGGGTCTATTTCGAAAAACCGCGCACCAAGGTGGGCTGGAAAGGCCTGATCAACGACCCGAACCTGGATAACAGTTTCAATATCAACGCCGGTTTACGCAAAGCCCGTAAATTGCTGGTGGACCTGGGCGCCATCGGCTTGCCGGCCGGTTCGGAGTTCCTGGATACCATCACGCCGCAATTCATTGCCGACCTGGTGTCCTGGGGCGCTATCGGGGCGCGCACCACGGAAAGCCAGGTGCACCGCGAACTGGCTTCCGGACTGTCCATGCCCGTGGGTTTCAAGAACGGTACGGACGGCAACATACAGATCGCCATAGACGCCATCGGCGCCGCGCAAAGCCCGCACCATTTTCTCTCGGTCACCAAGCAGGGTATCTCCGCGATCGTATCGACCACCGGAAATGACTGTTGCCACCTGATATTGCGCGGGGCGTCTAACGGGGCCAATTACTCCGAAGCGGACATCAAGGCTGCCTCGAAAAAACTGGGGGCGGCAAAAGTGACGGACCGGGTCATGGTGGACTTCAGCCACGGCAACAGCAGCAAGGACCATGCGCGCCAGGTACTTGTCGCGGAAGATGTCTGCCGGCAACTTGCAGGCGGTTCCAGGTATATCTGCGGCGTGATGATCGAGAGCAACCTCAAAGCCGGCAAACAGGCCCTGAAGGATGCGGCTTCACTGGAATACGGCATGAGTGTGACCGACGCCTGCATATCCTGGGAGATGACCGAACCGGTCCTGGAATCCCTGGCCCGGGCGGTGCGGCAACGGCGTGGAGGCTAAAAACCCGTGGCGGACGCGGACATCAGCTTTGATCAATACCTGGACGCCAAGGGACTCAACTGCCCGTTGCCCGTCCTCAAGACGAAACTCATCCTGAACAGGATGCAGCCGGGAGAGATCCTGTTCGTTGAGGCGACCGACCCCCATTCAGTGGTCGATTTCGAGGCCTATTGCGCCAGGACCGGCCATACACTTCTGCGCACAGATAAAGGTGAAGAAATTATCGGCTTCACCATAAGCCGCGCGGAAAACCCCAGGAAAATCTGATAGACGGGGACTATTCCCTGATTTCAAAAGTGTGCGTTATCTCCGCGGTCTTCCCCAGCATGATTGACGCGGAACAGTACTTCTCCGCGGACAGGTTGATTGCGCGTTCCACCTGCGCGGCCTTCAGATCGGTCCCGGAGATGATGAAATGTACCCGTATATCGGTGAATACCCTGGGGTGCTCATCCGCTCTGATAGATGAAATCTCTATCCGGCAATCGCTGATTTCCTTCCTCGATTTCTTCAGGATGGACAGCACGTCATAGCTCATGCACGCGCCCATCCCCAGCAACAGGGTCTCCATGGGACGCGGCCCCAGGTTCCTGCCGCCGCCTTCTGGCGGCCCGTCAATAAGGATGGTCCGGCCGTTTTCCGATTCGCCGACGAACGCGGCCCCTCCGGCCCAGGTCAGGCTTGTATTCATCTTTATTTCTCCGTGATTAGTTTTACAAACAAGATTATCACATCCGTTCTACAATCCTGAAAATTCACCCGCATCCCCGGTGTGGGAAGAATAAATTACACCCTGATTTTATGGCTGGTCAGACAGAACTGACATTGGGTGAAAATAACAGTTCCTGACATAACGGTTGCAGACGGAACGGCATGAGTGGTAGCATGGCCCCGGAATAAAATATTTTCATCTGCATTTGACATCGGTCAAGAAAGGAGAGGTATCAGTCATGAAAAGACGTCCTGTCAAATTATTTACGAACGGCAGCAGTCAGGCCGTGCGCATTCCTCCGATGTATCGTCTTGATAAAAGTGAAATCTATCTTTTTCAGGACCCACTGACTGGCGATGTCATTCTTTCCAGGCAACCGGGTTCCTGGGACGATTATTGCGATGCAGTAGAAGAACTGGATCTTTCCGGCAATTTTCGGGCGATTAACGCAACCACGAATAAACGCCTCATAAAATTATCCATAATGGGTCAAAGTCAGGTTATAAATATCCCCGTTGAGTACAGGTTTGATACCGACCTGGCTTATATATTTCAGGATCCGTTATCCTGTGACATCATTATTTCCAGGCAACCAAATTCATGGGATGTATTCTTTAATCTGATAGAACAACTGGATATGCCCAAGGATTTCATGGAACACCGGGCTCAAGGAGCACATGTAAAAAGGGACTTATTTCGATGCCAGAAATACAATACATGCTAGATACCAATACAGCCAGTTATATCATCAGAAAAGAACCGGAAATAGTAATCAAGCGCTTACGTCACGTACCCAAAGAAACGGTTTGCATATCAGCCATAACCGCCGGTGAGTTACTTTACGGAATTTCCAAACCTCCCGTTGCTAAACACCTTCCTCCTGTCGTCAAAAGATTTATCCTGGATATAAATATCCTGCCGTGGGATCAGACTACGATACAAGCCTATGCCTCATTGCGGGCAACCTGCGAGAATAAAGGCAACACGCTCAGCCCGTTGGACATGTTGATTGCGGCACATTCAATCAGCGCAGGCACTGTCCTGGTCTCTAATGACAAATCATTTAACAACATACGGGATTACATAAAGTTGGAAGACTGGACAATACACCTGTAAGCGCAGAAAACCCGTAATAACTATGTCAAAGTAACCCAAGTAGTATGACCATCGCTGAAATACATGGGAAACTCAGTAGTTCCGGCAGCAATATATCCGACCGTCTTGAAGATCTGCTTACAGCGGATGTATTTGGCTGCTTGAGGTATCTTCCGTTCGATCAAGGATTCGAGAAAATTCTTACTCGGGCGCAATGTTATGCAGATTCAGAACAACTTTGTATCAAGAGTGATAATGACGACGTGAAGATTGACTTCTGGCCAAAACTGGAAAACAAGTCTGAACCGGATGTTCTTATCTGTAATAAGGATCAGCTGATTATGATAGAAGTGAAATACCTGTCCGGCAAGTCTGGTCACTACGGAGCAAATAAGGACTATGAGGATAGTATGGAAGCCGCTGGTTCAGATCAACTTGCGCGTCTGTTCCAGGGCTTGATGAGCTACGAAGGACACTATGGAACACGTTCTCTGATATATTTGACTGCACACCGAAATTTGCCCGAAAACGATATTAAAGCTGGACATGACGCTCTAAATGAGTTGTCTGACGACAATCGCCACAAATATGAAAAACACATCTACTGGCTATCATGGTTTGAGGTATATAAGGCGGTCGCTGGAGCGCTCAAAGAAGATTCATTTATACATGATAAATATCGGCAAATCGTTTTATGTGACATACAACGCCTGTTACATAGAAAAGGCTTAAGGCAGTTCTATGGTTTCGAGGGGATTATTGGTAAATGTATACCAATTACGGTTTTCTATAAGGAAACCAAAACGTATTACTGGAACGTTCAGCCAGTTGAACCAATCGAACAACCTGTATTTTATTGTCCCAGGCCATAAAGAATAACATCATGAATAATGAGACAAATGAATATGAAATCTTATCGGAGAATGTTAAAACTTCCTTCGATAACGTCGTCAAGATTTATGAAGAGTCATCACTTCTGCTCAAAGACCTTGACGCTGAACTTGAAAAACTAGGGTTTGGGAAAATAAAGGGAAACGAGATAAGTA
The DNA here is from genome assembly GCA_022826885.1 of Gammaproteobacteria bacterium. GTDB lineage: Bacteria > Pseudomonadota > Gammaproteobacteria > Eutrophobiales > Eutrophobiaceae > JAAXHV01. The sequence continues at coordinate 84,272 of JAJDUB010000035.1, read as the reverse complement.
CCTCTACATCAAAACATATTGACAGGCCGCGCGACTGGTTGCCCAGATACGCCACTTTATTTTTTGAGGCCAAAGCTGAACCGAACAGCAAACGTTTGCTTTCCGCAACCGTTATGTATTTTGATCTCGAACTCTTTAAACCTTGCTTAATAATGGGGGTCGTCGAAAATTTTGATGGCCCTAAATATAATAATTGGTGGATGGATCGCGTGTTTTTCCATAGAACTGTTGAGGGGAATTCATCTATGTTCAGCTACTATGGGAAGGGCAATAAAAGTATCAAAAGTCCACATCTGGACTGGCAAAGTGAAGGGGACGAATGGGGTTTTAAGAGGCTGCATGATGGTGCAACCTCCTATCCAAAAGCCGGCAAACTGTTCGCCGTACCTCTATTAGAGATTAAAAGTGAGGATGTCGTCAAGCTGGCGGAGAGAGTATCAAAGTTCTGGGATACGAATTTGGTATGGGACGAGGCTGATCAGTGAAATATACTCGTGTTTCTAACGCACTCATAAAATCGTCTGGAGATAGAGTCTCATCGTCCTGATAATGGCCGTCTCGCCTTGGTGATATCCTAAGAACTGGCTAAAATTATGCAAATCCTTGACAATATACGGGACAGTTACCACAATCTCATCTCTCAACAAACATCTGGCTATGTAGCTCAGTTGGTTAGAGCGCAGCATTCATAATGCTGAAGTCGGTGGTTCAAGTCCACCCATAGCCACCAGTTTTTCTTCCCGGAATCACATGTCGGAAAAAAATCGGGTACTTGCCGCCAACTCGGAATTCTACCAGGCTTTCCTCGATCGCGATTTCGACAGGATGAATGACATCTGGTCGCAACGCGAGGACGTGACAGTGATCCATCCCGGCTATTCCCTGTTACACGGTCGCGACAGCGTACTGACGAGTTGGCGGCAAATCCTCTCATCCGTCCATTCCCCCGACATTCACTGCTGTAATGCCACCGCATACATAAATGACAGTGTCGCTTACGTCGTCTGCCATGAAACCCTGTCCAGCAACACGTTGATCGCGACAAATATTTTCATAATGGAAGATGATTCATGGAAGCTGATCCATCACCAGGCCGGCCCGGCGCCGGAGCTTCTCGACGAAACTCCAACCGGGATGCCGCACTAGAGCGATTGGATGTTTTGATAACCGGCAAGATCTGTCATGACACTGGAAAAAACGATAAAGAAGGTGTAACGTAGCCGATCCCTGCAAACCGGACGGAAAATGGGAAAAAAACTCTTTATCAAGACATTCGGCTGCCAGATGAACGAATACGATTCCGCAAAGATGCGGGACGTGTTGCGCGTCTCCCACGGAATGGAGGAAACCCGGGAGCCGGATGAAGCCGATTTCATCATTTTCAATACCTGTTCCATCCGGGAAAAAGCCCAGGAAAAACTGTTCTCGGAACTCGGCCGCTGGCGCAACAGGAAACGGGAGAAGCCCGGTTTCATGATCGGCGTCGGGGGTTGCGTGGCCAGCCAGGAAGGGGCGGCGATCTACAGCCGCGCGCCCTTCGTGGACGTGGTATTCGGTCCCCAGACCCTGCACCGGCTGCCCGGCCTGTACGACAAGGCGCAGCGCACCGGCAAACCGGCCACGGATATCTCCTTTCCCGAAATCGAAAAGTTCGACAGGTTGCCCGAACCCAGGGCGGACGGTCCCGTTGCCTTTGTCTCGATCATGGAAGGGTGCAGCAAATACTGCACTTTCTGTGTAGTGCCTTACACCCGCGGGGAGGAAATCTCCCGGCCCCTGGATGACGTCATCGGCGAGACGGCCGACCTTGCCGGACAGGGCGTAAAAGAGGTCACGCTGCTGGGCCAGAACGTGAACGCCTACCGCGGCGCCACGTTTGAAGGGGGCAGCGCCGACCTGGCGGACCTGATCGAGTACGTCGCCGCGATCGACGGTATTCGCCGGATACGTTACACGACTTCCCACCCGGTCGAATTCTCCGAGCGCCTGATTGATGTTTACGGCCGGGTGCCCGAACTGGTCAATCACCTGCACCTGCCCGTGCAGAGCGGATCGGACCGCGTACTTGCCCGCATGAAGCGCGGGCACACGGTGCTCGAATACAAATCGAAAATAAGGAAATTGCGGAAAATCAGGCCGGACATCAGCATATCCTCCGATTTCATCGTCGGCTTTCCCGGCGAGACCGATGCCGATTTCCAGGCCACGCTGGACCTTATTGCGGAAATCGGCTTCGACCAGTCTTTCAGTTTTATCTACAGCAAGAGACCCGGCACGCCTGCGGCGGGCTACCCGGACGAGGTAACGCCGGAACAGAAAAAACAGCGTCTGCAAATCCTCCAGGCCAGGATCAGCCAACAGGCCCGGGCCATCAGCAGGAGCATGACGGGCACGGTACAAAAGGTGCTGGTAGAGGGACCATCCCGTAAAAACCCGCGGGAACTGGCCGGCCGCACCGAAAACAACCGCGTGGTGAACTTTCCCGGCAACGCCGCACTCATCGGCGCAATGGTGGACGTAACGATAACCCGGGCGCTCCCCAATTCATTGCGCGGGGAACTGCCGGCTGCCCATGAGCCACCCTCACAACTGGCTGCAGCCATCTGATACTTGAGTATTTCCGCGGACACTACCCATCCCGTCTCTGCCGAAGTCAGGCTTGAACCGGCCGACAACGAGAGACTGGCCAACCTGTGCGGTTCCCTGGATTCCCACCTGCGCCAGATAGAAAGACGGCTGGGTGTCGAGATCAACAACCGCGGCAACTCGTTCCGCATTATCGGCGCGGCCAAAATTGTCAATATCGCCAGCCGGTTGTTGACCGAACTCTATGAATCCACGGCGGCGGACAACCTGTCGCCGGAAAAAATCCACCTGTGGCTGCAGGACAAGGCGATCGATGATTCCGTTAACGACCAGGCGCAGGACGAGGTGTCCATAAAGACCCGGCGCGGCATTATCAAGGGGCGCAGTCCCAACCAGCGTCTATACCTGAACAATATCCGGGACCACGATGTCAGTTTCGGCATAGGGCCGGCCGGCACAGGCAAGACCTACCTGGCCGTAGCCAGCGCAGTGGTGGCCCTGGAACAGAACCGCGTCAGGCGCCTGGTCCTGGTAAGGCCGGCTGTGGAAGCCGGGGAAAAACTGGGCTACCTGCCCGGCGACCTGGTGCAGAAAGTCGATCCCTACCTGCGCCCCCTGTATGACGCCCTGTATGAAATGCTCGGTTTTGACCAGGTTATGAAATTCATGGAGAAAAACGTCATAGAGGTCGCGCCGCTTGCCTTCATGCGCGGCAGGTCGCTCAACGAAGCGTTTATCATCCTGGACGAGGCGCAAAATACCACTATTGAACAGATGAAGATGTTCCTGACCCGCATCGGCTTCAGTTCAAAGGCTGTGATCACGGGTGATATTACCCAGATTGACCTGCCCCAGGGAAAAACGTCGGGCCTGCGCCACGTGATCGACATTCTCAAGGACGAGAACGGAATCAGTTTTACGTTTTTCAACTCCAGGGACGTTGTGCGCCATCCCCTGGTCGCGCGTATCCTGAACGCGTATGAACGAAACGAAACCAACGGCGAGTGATATTTGGGTTCAGGTCGTCACAACGGAGCCCTCCGTTCCGGCTGAAAAAGATATCCTGCATTGGGCCGGGTCGGCGCTGGCGCTGGGTGGCGGCGGCGGGGAAGTCACTATCCGGATTACCGATGAAGATGAAATGCAGTCTCTCAATAACAAGTGGCGGAATATCGACAACCCGACCAATGTACTTTCATTTCCGCTGCACGAAGCAGGCGGTCCCCTGCTTGGAGACATAGTGGTCTGCGCCCCCGTCGTCAGGCGCGAAGCCGCGCAACAGGCCAAATCCCTGGATGCGCACTGGGCGCACATGATTATTCATGGCATTTTGCATTTAATGGGCTATGATCATAATGAAGAAAAGGAAGCTGAAAACATGGAAGCAAAAGAAACCGCGCTGATGCTGGAACTGGGATTCCCTGACCCTTATTTTCCGGGGATAACAACAAGCGCCGCGAAACCAGACTGAGGTCGAACGGGCGCCGGTAACCAATGAGCAAAGACAAACCTCCGTCGAGTAACTACATACAATCCAGGTGGAAGCTGTTAAAAGCCACCTTTTCAAAATCCCCCCGGGACCTGCCTGCGCTGATCGAAATCCTGCGGGACTCGGAAACCAGGAATATCCTTGACCCCGATGTCCTGGTGATGCTTGAGGGAGCAATACACACGGCGGAAATGCAGGTGCGCGACATCATGGTGCCCCGGGTGCAGATGGTCGTGATACACCATGCGGCCGAACCGGCGAGCATCATGAAAACAGTGATTGAATCGGGACATTCACGCTTTCCGGTGGTCAGTGACGACCAGGATGACGTGCTGGGGATACTGCTTGCCAAGGACCTGCTGTCCTGCTTTGTCGATGACGAGGCAGAGGATTTTGCAGTTAAAAAACTGATGCGGCCTGCGGTGTTCGTGCCTGAGAGCAAACGCCTGAACGTATTGCTGAGAGACTTTCGCACCAACCGCAACCACATGGCCATTGTTGTGGACGAATACGGGATCGCGGGCCTGGTAACCATTGAAGACATCATTGAGGAAATCGTCGGTGAGATTGAGGATGAGCACGACCTTGACGAAGAAACTTCCATCGATCAACACGGAAGAAACCGTTACACGGTACAGGCCTTCACACCCATTGACGAATTCAATGATTATTTCGGAACACAACTTGGAAGTGATGATTATGATACGATAGGGGGACTGGTAATCAATGAATTCGGTTACCTGCCGAAACGCGGAGAGCATATAGACCTTGCCGGATACAATGTGAAAGTGCTCCGCGCCGACAAGCGAAGATTACACCTGTTACGTTTTGAAAAAACGCCTGTTTCAGAACCTGGAAACCCACCGGCGTAGAAAATCTGCCGGTTCGTATCTCCAGGGATTACTCAGCCTGTGCGCCGGCGGCGCAACGGCATTCGCGTTCGCGCCGTACGAAATCAGCGTCATCCCGTTCATCACGCTGGCGTTCCTGTTCCATCTCTGGCGCACGGGCAGCGCCGGGCGGGCCTTCATCAACGGTTACCTGTTCGGCCTCGGCCTGTTCGGCGTGGGCGTAAGCTGGCTGCACATCAGCATCAACCTTTTTTCAGGGATCAACCTGGCCGGCGCTTACCTGCTGACTTTTCTGCTCGTGGCCTACCTGGCCCTGTTCCCCGCCGTAACCGGATACCTGGGAAACTGCCGGCCGGTGCGCTCCGATTACTGTTTCTTCCTGGTGCTTATGCCATCGCTGTGGGCCCTTGGAGAATGGGTCCGGTCCTGGCTGTTCACCGGGTTCCCGTGGTTGACACTGGGATATACTCAAACGGGCGGCATGCTGTCCGGCTACGGCAGTCTTGTCGGCGTATTCGGCATCAGTTTCATCCTCGCTTTCCTGGCGGGCGGGTTAATCCTGCTTACCGGGAGAGACAGGAGAATGTCCCTGGCTTTAGCCCTGTTGCTTGTCCTTGCCGTAAGCTGGCAGTTGCGCGCGCTCCAATGGACGGACAACAGTGGCAGGGAGATCGAAGTCGCCCTGGTCCAGGGCGCCATACCGCAGGAAATAAAATGGTTGCCGGAGTACAGGAGCCTGTCCCTGGAAGGCTATCCCGAACTGACGGAACCGTTCTGGGGCCATGATTTGATTGTCTGGCCGGAAACGGCCGTTCCCGGTTTTTTACATCAATTCCGCGAGTATATGGACGGACTCGACAGGACCGCGAGCCATAGCGGTTCCATATTACTGGTCGGACTGCCCACCCGGGGTCCCGACAACGGCACAAAGTTCAACAGCCTGGTTCTGCTGGGCGCCGACCAACAGGTCTACAATAAACGCCACCTTGTCCCTTTCGGTGAATACCTGCCGCTGAAACCGTTGCTGCAATGGCCGCTTGACATGTTGAACGTATCCATAGCGGATTTTGCCTCCAGCCCCGAGGACGGCCCCCCGCTGTTTCATGCCGGCGGTTTTTCCATGGGATTGTCCATCTGTTTTGAAGCCGTCTTCGGCTCTGAAATCATCAGCGCCCTGCCTGAAGCCCAGGTGCTGGTAAACGTCAGCAATGATGCCTGGTTCGGCGATTCAGCCTCGCCCCACCAGCACCTGCAGATGGCCCGGATGCGCGCCATCGAAACCGGACGCTACCTGCTGCGCGCCACGAATACCGGGATCAGCGCAATCATCGATGAAAAAGGAAGGATAGCCGGCAAAACACGCCAGTTCGAACCGGATGCCGTAGCCACAAAAGTTCCCCTGTTTACGGGCAGCACCCTGTATGTCCTGACCGGCGACATCCTGGTTGTAACACTGTGCCTGGTCCTGCTGGCCTGGGTCGTTCTGTTCGGAAAACGGAAACAGAGACGGATGTAGCCTGTATCGTCGGTGACTGACCGGGGACAGACTTTAAGCATGTCCCCGCATGTTGTAAGCGGGGATCAGTCCCCTTTTTTAGAACTGCATCCGGTAGCGGGCATAGAAGATACGCCCGCGCGGGTCGTGGGTGTAGTAATCGTAGGCGCCGTCCACGTTTACCAGCGGCGGTCCCTCATTCAGCAGATTTTTGACGCCCAGGGTCAAATGAGAACCTTTCTGGCGGGCTGTCAAGGTCGGTAATTCGAGCCGGTATTGCAGGTCCACGGTAGTCATACTGTCGATGGTTTCCGCATAACCAATGTACGCTCCGAGAAAGGCGCTCTGCGGGGTATCGTCCTTGTAACTGTGAATGTAACGCAGGTTCAGGAACACATCGTGCCGCCCGCGCTGCCAGTTCAGACCCGCGTTGGCGCGGTACCTGGGCATTGGCCGGCCGATGGAATTTCCTGCGTTGCGACTGCCAACCCCTTTGATTTTCTCTCCGTTCGCCAGGACGATGTCGTATTCCAGAGTATAGCTCAGGTCGAGCGAAGCGCGGAAAAATCCCGCTCCCGCTACGTCGCGGGCATAGGCAAGCGCCAGGTCGATACCTGATGATTCCAGGCTGTGGGCATTGAAATAAGAGGCTTCAGTGCGCACCAGGTATCCGTCTTCCCTGCGGATAACCTTGCCGGGAAGGCCGGGACCGATACTGTACACGGTAACAATGCCGTCACCGTCAAGGTCCCATGAGCCGCACAGCGGCCCGTTGGCGGGGTCGTCATTCAGGCCGCCGGGGCAGCGCGACGCGTTGTCCCGGTCTATCAGTTCCTGGTGACCTTCGCGCACGATCAGGTCGCTGTAGTCATATCGATAGTAATCCAGGTCCAGGGACAACCCGTCCAGGAGGCCCGCGGGATTCCAGGAAAATCCGGCGTTGAAAACCTCCGCCTGTTCCGGTTTCAATTCCGCGTTGCCGGTGGCCGCAGAGGCGCGGTAAGCCAGGCCGGGCGCATTGGAAAACGGATCACTGGAGTTGAGGAAGAGCGTACGGCTGCCGCCGGTCTGCAACAACGAACCCGCCCGGAAGGAAGTCCCCCATGAAGCCCTTAAGGACAGCGATTCAGCCGGACGCAACAACAGCGTCAGCTTAGGGTCGAATGTATCCCTGCCCAGTTGTTCGAAGGATTCGTAGCGCCCCGCCAGGGTGAGTTCGGCCCACCCCGTCAACGGCGCCAGCGCCTCGGCGAATACCGACCAGGAGCTGAGTCGATTATCCCAGTCCCGGTCGCCCGTGAGAAAGGTAAAGTTGAAGGCGTTGGCCTCATCATCGTAGTCAAACCGGGCTTCATCCTCCCGGTACTGGAAACCCAGGGCAAGTCCCAGGGGGCCATTCGGCATGTCAACGGTATCCCCGGACAGCAACAGGTCGAACACGACCTGTTCCAGTTCGGCGTCCGTAATATACGCCCCCTGCGTCCAGCGCAGCAGTTCGGCCGGGTTGCGATATTTGCGCGCCGCCTCGGCCACGCTCAGGCGGGGGTCGGGGGCCCAGGGAGAGTTATCTGCGGTATCCCAGCGTTCACCGGTGACCGGGTCATATACGCTGGTCTGAAAGCTGTTGTAGTAGTAACACGCACCCGTGCCGAGGTTGCCGGAGCCGGGCGAACCGGTCTGCGGGTCACAATCCGGCCCGCCCAGGCCCGCGAAGGCGAGATCCATGCGCGAGGTAAGCGTGTCAACCGGCCAGTTAAGGTCAAGCTGGTTGCGGGACCAGACCAGGCCGGCATCCAGGGTCCAGTCTTGCCCGGCCAGGTTGAAGTCTGATTGCAGGCCGAGCAATGCCCGCAGGTTCTCGCGCCGGGTTGTGGAGACGGTGCTGATCGGCCGGTCCTCCTCCGGCGTGTCGATGGCGCCGCCCAGGATGCGCTGCAGCGCCTGGTAAGGGACCGGTTCGAACCCGCGCCGCGCCGCATCCAGTTGCAGCCCGAAGTGGTGTTCGGGCACGATGACGTAACGCACGTCCGGATAGAGGGAATTGCCGCGGGAGGACTCCTGCTCGGAGTAGCTGAATGAACCGTAAATCTCCGTATTCTGCGCCGGGAACAGACTCCCGTCAGCATGAAACTTTACCTGCTCCTCGGGACGCACCAGGGCGAAAAAGCTGGAATAGTCATACACACAGATATGGTTGAAATCCGGATGCAGGCCCAGGGTGCCCATGGGGCCGTCGTCCGCGGCCGCCTTTTCGCACTCCGGATCCGGCAGGCTGCCGGAAAAATGCCCGGGATCAGCGCCCCCCCGGGGCCACCAGTAATTGGAGGCCACAGGCGTCGCGCCCTGTGCCGGGATCTGCGGTACGTAACGCCCCGGCTGCCCGAAACTGGACAGGCCGGAACGGCCGAACCGGTCGAAGCGGTCGGCGAAAGTGAGCTCGCCGCGATCCAGGTAGCTGGCGGCCAGGTTGAGGTATCCCCACTCGCCATCCATTCCGGCCAGGCCCGAGAACAGCAGGTCCTGCTGCTCGTGGGTTTCATCATCGCTGCTGAAATCGGCCTGCAGTTCGACACCGGTAAACCCGCGCCGGGTAATGAAGTTCACCACGCCGGCGACGGCGTCGGAACCGTACAGCGCCGAGGCGCCGTCCTTGACCACTTCAATCCGCTCCAGCGCGATATTGGGCACCAGTCCCTGGACGTCCACGTAGCTGCTGCCGCTGTTGTCGAAACTGGTACTGACGGTACGCCTGCCGTTAAGCAGCACCAGCGTGGCGCCGTTACCGAGATTGCGCAGGTTGACGCTGGCATTGCCGGTGGAACTGTCGTCTCCGGCCCAGTTGGTGGCGGATACGCCCAGCGATCCGGAGTTGAAACTCAGGTTGCGGATGATTTCCTTGATGTCGGTGGCGCCGGCAACGTCCAGGTCATCCCTGCCAAGCACCGTCAAGGGTGAAGCGAAATCCCTGGACTCCCGCTTCAGGTGGCTGCCGGTGACGACTATCTCTTCGATCTGTTCGTCCCGCGGTTCGGCGCAGACTGCTCCGGCTGCGGTAAAGCCGGCAATGGCGAGGGCACAACAGAGCAGTGTCGGAAACGGTTTCAACATTGACTCCCGGGCATCAGCCGGTCCATTTCAGTCCCTCCCCGCGCGGTTTATGGAGGTTATTGATGAACAGGACAACAATTATACCGGCAATAATGAATGCAAACGAGAGCAGCACAGGCAACGACAGGCCGGACGGAAATACCGGGTGCGTTTCAACCAGGAGCTGATCGCCGCCGACAGTTTCATAGATGCGTTCCTGGAACGGCCATATCACCGTCAGGGACGCAAGCAGCAGGCCGGTGATGAACACCACTGTGGCGCGGTACCAGCGCTCGAGTATCCAGGACAACAGCCGGCTGAAAAATACCAGGCCGGCCAGAACGCCGCCGGCAAAAGGCAGCAGTACCGGCAGGTTGAAATATCCGATTGCGTTGAACACATAGGCATATTTATTCAGGATCAGCAGTACGAACGATCCTGATATGCCCGGCAGCATCATTGCGCAGGTTGCCAGCGCGCCGGCGATGAAGATGAACCAGCCGGCATCGGGGGTCTGCACCGGGACCAGGTTGAAGACGATATAGCCGCCGGCCGCGCCCAGCGCCAGCGTGATGTAATCCCCGCCGCTCATTGCATCGGTTTCCCGCAGTAGAACCAGGATGGATCCGCCAATCAGGCCGAAGAACAAACCGTAGACCTGTTCGGGATAATCCAGCAATAGTTGCGGCAATGGCACGACCCGGGTGAAGAACAGCAGCGCGGCAATAATGCCGATGATCAGCGGCACGATAAAGCCGAAATGCGGTCTCGCCAGGGCTTCCCTGACATTCAGCCTGAGCAGCGCTGTCAACGCGGCCAGGTCAAAGGATTTGATTGCGGCAATGAATTCGCGGTAAATCCCAAGGATAAATGCCATGGTCCCGCCACTCACCCCGGGGACAATATCCGCCGTGCCGATACAGAAACCCTTGGCTATCAGAATGGCGCGTTGTTTCATGGATTGCAGGATAGTCCCTGGCCCCTGGCATGGTACGGGCGGCTGAGTTCGTGTACCGAGTCCACCAGCACCGCTACCTTGTCCGGGTCGATATCGGGATGAATGCCATGCCCCAGGTTGAATACATGGCCGTCGGCTTCACCGAATCCTGCCAACACCTCGGCCACATGCCTGCGGATCGCCGCGGGGGAGGAATACAATACCGCGGTATCCAGGTTCCCCTGCAATGCAACCCTGTTCCCTGCAATGCTGCGCGCGGATTCGATGTCCATGGTCCAGTCCAGCCCGACGGCGTCACAACCGGACCCTGCGAGGTCCTCGATCCAGAGCCCTCCTCCCTTGGTAAATAAAATGATGGGGACCTCGCTGCCCCGGCCTGCTGTCCTGACGGCCCGGACAATGCGCCGCATGTACTCCAGTGAGAACTCAAGGTATGCGGCATGGGACAATATGCCCCCCCAACTGTCAAAAATCATGACCACGTCGACTCCTGCCGCAATCTGGCCATTCAGGTAGTCGCTGATGGACCGGCTCAATATATCCAGCAACTGGTGCATCAGGTCGGGCTGCCCGTACAACATGCCTTTGGCCAGGCTGAAATTCTTGCTCGATGCGCCTTCAATCATGTAGGTGGCAATGGTCCAGGGACTGCCGGCGAAGCCTATCAGCGGCACTTTGCCGTGCAGTTCCTGTTTGATCAGCCTGACGGCATCCAGCACGTAACCCAGGTCGGCTTCAACATCCGGCACTGCCAGGTTGCGGACGTCGTTGGCCGAGCGTAGCGGCCGGGCAAATTGGGGGCCCTTGTTCTCCACCACGCTGAGCCCCAGGCCCATGGCGTCGGGAATGGTAAGAATGTCGGAAAACAGGATTGCCGCATCCAGGTCGAAGCGCTGCAGGGGCTGCAGTGTGACCTCGCAGGCAAGCTCCGGAGTCTTGCACAGGGTCATGAAATCCCCCGCGCGCTGCCGGGTGGCGCGATATTCGGGCAGGTAACGCCCTGCCTGGCGCATGATCCATACCGGCGTCACGTCGACAGGCTGGCGCCGTAACGCTCTCAACAGGCGATCATTGAGCAGTTTTTCAGACATTGACGGAATAATTCCATAAGCGAATGAGCATGGCAAACAAATATTGACCCGAATTTCTTTCGTGTTTACAATAAGGTAAGTCGCAATGAGGGAGAGGCATCGAAGGTGTCAGAGTGGAACACGATGGCTTTTTTTGAGAAGGCCACACTGAAAATAGTTCAGAAAATGATTGATTCGGGCGCGGATGCCAACGCCAAGGATGAGTGGGGATTTACCCCTCTGCATTTTGCCGCAGCATTCAATGACGACCCGGATATTATTACCGCCCTGGTGGATGCAGGGGCGCAGATAAACGCTCGGGACAGGGAGTGGGGCGCCTCCGCGCTGCATTGGGCGGCCTGGTCCAATGACAATCCCGGCATCATCATTGCGCTGGTGGACGGGGGGGCTGATCCGAATGCCCGTGACGCCAGGCAGAGCACCCCGTTGCATGCGGCAGCCGACCAGAGCAACAATCCCGACATCATACTGACCCTGCTGGATTCCGGGGCCGACGTAACCTTGCGGGATGCCGGCAAACTGGCCTGGGATTATATCAAGGATAACGCCGCGCTGAAGGACTCCGAGGCCTACGAAAAACTGGGCGAATAGAGCCTACCAGTTCTCAATCGAGGTGCGCAGGTCCACCTCGAACGTCCAGGCGCTTGCAGATTGCCTGTACAGGAACTCGTAGGCGTCCACGATACCGTCGATACCGATCATACCCTCGTCACCCAGCCGTTCAGCAATCTCCGGCCGTCTCGTCCTTATTTTTTCGCCGTTGATTGCGCCGTCCACAATGACGTGCCCGACGTGAATATTTTCCGGACCGCATTCTTTTGCCAGCGCCTGCGCCAGGTTACGCAATGCGCCCTTGGATGAGTTGAACGCGCCGAAACCGGCGCGCCCGCGCAGCGATGCACTGGCGCCGGTAAACAACAACGTGCCACCGGACCCGCGCATTCGTTTCACCGTCTCGCGGGCAAACAGGAAGCCGCCGAAACAACCGGTTCTCCAACTGTTTTCGAAATAGGACGCCTCCATATCGACGATCCTGCCCGGCGTATTATTGCCGGCGTTGTAAATTCCCACGGACAGGGGCCCCGCAGCGGCGGCCTCGTCGAACAGGCGTATTACGTCTGCTTCATTTGCGGCATCGGCTACATACGCGCTTGCGCGGTTGCCGTCCGCCTCGATCATGGAAACCACCTTGTCCAGTTTCTCACGGGTCCGCCCCGCCACGAAGACATGCAGGCCGAGACCGGCAAAGCGCCTGCACAACTGCGCGCCGAGCCCCTGTACCGGTCCTACTCCTATTACGATAGCAATTTGCATAATGGTTGCTCCTGTATTGATTTAATCAAGTATCCAGCGGCAATGAAGGCAACGGCGCGTTCCGCTCACGCGCCCCGCTGAGATATTCATCGAGGATATTACGGTAGTCTTCGGCCCCGTACTGCACGAATATCTCCGCCAGCAGGTTGGGCATCTTCCGGTACGGAGAAACGCCAAGTTCCAGAAGCATGATATCCATGTATTGCTGGAACCGGGTGTTCACCGCGCAGGAACGCGACGGCTCGAAATTGATATGTTTGCGTTTCCAGTCCCGGGTGGTTTCCATACGCCTGAGCATCTCTGCGCGCGCCGGCAGGCGGATATCGCCGTTCAGGTACGCGCACAACCAGATCGCACCGATCTCGGCCGCGGGGACGTGCATGAAACCATGGTTGTAGCCGGCGCAGGCAAACCGGGGAATGTCCGGGTGCAATACATGGCGATACAACTGTACGCCGTCATCCTCACTTTCAAGAAGGCTCCGGTATTTCTCCGGCAGGAACGGGAACCGGGGTTTCTCCGATCCCACGCACAGGACCACCTGGTCGCAGGAGATGGCGCGGCCGTCTTTCAGGTGCAACGCATCCCCGGTGAAATGGGATATTTCACCATGGACAGGTTCTATCCGCGCGTCCGCCACCAGGCGAAAATAATTCCTGGGCGTCAGCGCGGCCGCGGAGCGCAGGTCGCGGACGAGCTCATGCTCCGGGATCAGGGTATCCAGCCTGGTGTTTGCGGCCCGGCCCTTGAACGCTCCCCGCAGCTTACAGAAAAATATGACCTGCCTGGTAAGGAAATACCAGAACGTGTCGACCAGGAATCCCAACCTGCCGTGAACGAATCGCTCTAAACCGGAAGGATGCGCCCAACAGGGCATAAAGAAAGTAGTCAGACGGCTGAACAGCAGGCGACCGTAATGGATGCGGAAAATGGTTAACGGGATCATCCAGCGCGGGGTCCGGAAAACATGGAAGACCTTGCCGGTCTGCGCGCTTGCCATAACCGTAATATCGACGGCGGATTTGCCGAAACCTACCACCACAGTGCGCTTGCCCCTGAACAGTTCCGGGTCGCCTATGTCCCGTTCGGTAATGACCCCGCCCGCGAACGCCTCCTGCCCGGGAAATACCGGCCTGTGCTTGCCCTCGGTATACTGGCCGATCGCCGATATAACGTAGTCGAACTGTTGCTCATGGGTGCCGGATTCATCCCGGTACCGCACTGTCCAGCCGTCGTTATTTTCAACCATGCCGACAACCTCGGTGCGCCTGCGCACGTCCAGGCCCAGACCCTCGATGGCCATTTCCAGGTATTTCATTATCTCCTCGCCGGTGGGATGGAGCGAGGGCCTGAACGGCCAGGGAAATTCCGTCAGGGTGTACTGGCGCGCGGTATTCTGCAGGCTGACTCCCGGGTAGCTCACCGCCCAGACTCCCCCGGGCCGCTCGGATTTCTCAAACAGGGTAGTTCCGTGGCCCGCCTTGTTCAGAATACTGGCCGCTGCTATGCCGCTGATGCCGGCGCCAATGATGGCGATATTCATTCAATAAATCTGTTCTTTTTATTTGCTACCATAGTCTATATGACACAAGCGGAGGTTTAAACCATGTACCTGGTAACGGGAAATTTCATCATCAAACAGGAGCGCCTGGAGCAGGCCGGAGACATCATGGCAAAGATAGTCGAGGTGGGTCGGACCGAAACGGGGATACTGCGCTACACCTTCTATCCCGACCCGGTTGACCCGCTCAGGTTCTTCCTGTTCGAAGAATGGGAAACGAAGGAAGCCCATGACGACCACTTCAACAGTGACTTCATGCAGGCGACCGTGCCCGGTTTGTTCGAATGTTTCGCCGAACCTCCCGAAGTCAACTATTATGACGCCACCGTCGTGGCTACGCTGTAACGAAACGGGGACAGATTTAAAACCGGCCCTATTCGTCATTCCCGCGAAGGCGGGAATCCAGTAAGCAAACATTCATTATAAGGAGTTTTGTTCTCCACTGGATTCCCGCCTTCGCGGGAATGACGAATGGGGAGCGATTTGTGTAGTTATGTACAGAAAAACACCAGCGCCCTGAGCTCGATGCTTTCCCGGGGCGGGGCATTTTCCGGAGTATCGGGGTCATCGAATGAACCGTGGGCGGTAAAACGCGCGTTGCCATCGGCTGCTGAATCGTAGACCTTGAAAACGATAGCCTCGTCGCGCCGCATCTTCGGGAAGTAGTACCAGCGATGGTCAGAGTTATAGGCAATAGTATAGGTTTCACCCACGCGGTTCGGATGCCGCCGTTCGGTCGGGATCAGGTCTGCCTTTGCAAGGCTTTGCGCATCACATAGCGCAAGTGGTTCGCTAATAATGGTGGTTCCGATGGGGCGCCAGACCTGCACGATCATAAACCTGAGGCGTAACAGGTCTTCCGCCTCCTCCGGCAACAGGTCCCTGACACGCTGGGGTCCGGACCAGTCAGTGTAATCGTTGTGAACCTGTTTCAACGGTTCACGGGTTCCCAGTTCCTGTTTGTCGAGGTCGCCGGAACGTACGGTGTAATCAAAAATATGCACCCTGTCAGCTCCGGTCACTCGCCTGACCAGGGCATCTGCTTCAGGATAGTAATCACGTTGCACCTCTTTCTGATCAAAGAAATTCGCCACTTGTGTAACGTGCCTGACAAACACAAACCCGTGTTGTTCAAAATCGAAGTCATCAACTTCCCTGCGCCCGTTGCGAATCTCGACCGTGTGATCGGCAAAGGTACAGTTCCGGTATTCGATCCTGCCGCCCAGGGTCCGGGACAGGCTGACAGGTTTCACACCCGTGTTGACGGTATAGCGAATCGGGGCGCTGATATGATCCTGCATTCAGGCTTATGTGAACAGATTGAGCGTCAGGAGGAAAACGCAATCACGCGTTCCGGTTTGATCCGGTACAGGATGCGCACCTCCCCGGATTCCCGCCATGGATAGGGACTCTGTTGTATATACAGCTCGGACAACTGGTCAATATGCTCATCAGCGCCTGCTTCGGTGATTTCAACGACTTTCCCGCGTACTTCAAGCCAGCGAAAGGGATTCTCGGGGTCGATCGCAAGTACCGTCACATTCGGATTGGCGCGCATGTTCCTGTCTTTCGCGCGTCCTTTTGCAGAATTTACCAGGACATGGACTCCATCGTATCCACACCACACAGGATGCACCTGGATCGACCCGTTCTTCATGTGAGTCGCCAGTTGAACATAAACGGGACCTCTCAGCAGGTCTTGATGAGTGTCCGGAATCTCAGCGGTCATTTCTCTCCCCGAATCCTGACTGACACCAACGACACCGGTTCAGGAAAAAATCAGGCCCATAACGTGCGGGATGGGGAGGCATGCCGCCTCCCTCCCGTGTGAACCTTATTACTCTGAATGTACTACGTTCTGCTCCAGAACCTGCCATTGCGGCGGACCGTCGGAAGCTTCCTCCATGGCAGCCTCTTCAGCCGGCGCCTCATCCATGGCCATCTCTTCCGTAGCGCCGTTGCCGGCATCGGCGTCGCCGCCGTCACCTGCCATATCGCCACACCCGGCAAAGCCCATAATCAGCGTCAGAAAAAATGCTAACGTAAGATATCGCATGTCATGCCCTCACTCTTGTTTGTATTGCGCTAAACCAGTATACCAGACTGTTCAATTATACAAAAATTTGTTGTGATTGACAGATTTAGTTGACCTGTCCCGCCGCGGCCACGGAACGGTAGAATATGGAGCGGTCAATCGATTTCAGCAGGCAGTTGCGCAGGCTTCCCGCTGAAGAGATCAGCAAAGGCACTTCAACGCCGGCGCTGCCCAGGCTCCACACCTTGCGGAAAATCCCGGAGAGATTGTTTACCGGCTCATCATCGACCGACAGGACCACGTCACCCGGCTTGATTCCGGCAAGATCAGCAGGGCATCCGGGGTACACGCCCGTTACCACCAGTTTGCCTTCATATTCCTGTATCAGCGCGCCCATCCAGGGTTTGGGCGGATCCCGGCGCTGTCCGAATTCACACATCTCATCCAGGTAGGGTGACACCATATCGATGGGTATGAACATGTTGCCCAGCAGTTCCTCCTCGTCATCCTGGTGGAGTTCCATCAGCAGTGACCCCACACCGCAGAGTTGTCCGTACTGGTCCACCAGGGCCGCGCCGGCCCAGTCATTGCAGCCGGGTGAGGTAAACAAGGCATAGTCCAGCAAATACTCCCAGCGACCGGCAAATTCCTGCCTGGCGAACAGGGTGCATTTGAAAGCCTCATCATGATCGCTGCGATAGACGAGTAAGGGTTCATCCACGGCCAATTCACTGCTCGGCCCCGGAACCAGGCAGCTGCCTTCCAGGGCCAGCGTCGGTTTCAGCAGGGTAATGCCGGAATCAAAGTCCTGGGCAATAATATAGGCCGTCGCGCCCTGCCCTTCCCTGGACCTGATCCAGATGTGTTCGGCCTCCAGCACCAGGTAGCCGACGGTCGCGATCAGTCCGTCTTCCCTGATGCGGACACCGTGACCGCTGCGTTCGGTACCGAGAATCTCTGCCGTCATGGCGCGTTCCGGAACCTGGCTCTGAATGTAAACCACGCTCTCCAGGGGATTGGACCTAGCCCGCATATCTCACCCTGTGTCGCGGTTGCCGGGCGCTATTCTACCGGCGCCGGCAGGTCGGATGTCCCCATGAGGAACCCGTCAATACCCCGGGCGGCGGAACGGCCTTCGGCAATGGCCCAGACGATCAGGGATTGTCCCCGCTGCATATCGCCCGCAGTAAAGACGCCGTTTACGCTGGTCATCCAGTTCCGGTCCCTTTTCACGTTGCCTCTAGGCGTCAACTCAACGCCCAACTGCTCCAGCATCCCTGTCTTCTCCGGTCCCAGGAAGCCCATGGCGAGCAGGACCAGGTCACAGGGCAGCACGGAATCCGTCCCCGGCATCTCCACAAACTGCAGCCGGCCATCTTCATGTTTCATTTCCACTTCAACCAGTTCCAGTCCCTTGACATGGCCGTTGCCGTCATCGGTGAACTGCCTGGTGGATACCGCGTAGACCCGTTCGACACCCTCTTCATGGGCCGAGGCGATCCGGTAGATGCGCGGCCATTCGGGCCAGGGGTTGTCCGGCGCGCGGCTGTTCGGGGGCTTGGGCATGATCTCCAACTGGTGTACGGACTTCGCTCCCTGACGGTTGGCAGTTCCCAGGCAATCCGCGCCGGTGTCGCCCCCACCGATAATGACCACATCCTTTCCCCGTGCGCTGATGAATTCCCCGTCGGGGACGTCGTCACCTTCACAACGTCTGTTCTGCAGCGGCAGGTAGTCCATGGCAAGGTGGATGCCGTCCAGTTCCCGGCCGGGGACCGGCAGGTCACGGGAGTCGGTAGCGCCGCCGGCCAGCAGGACCGCGTCGTAGTCGCTGCACAGGTCGCGCGGGTCAATGTCGGCGCCGACGTTGCAACCGGGCCGGAACACCACGCCTTCCTGCGCCATCTGTTCGAGACGCCGGTCCAGGACCCGCTTCTCCATCTTGAATTCCGGGATGCCATAACGCAACAGGCCGCCGATGCGGTCGTCACGCTCAAACACGGTCACGTCGTGGCCTGCACGCGCCAGTTGCTGGGCCGCGGCCAGCCCCGCCGGTCCGGACCCGACCACGGCCACCCGCTTGCCGGTCTTTACCGCCGCCGGCTCCGGCTTGATCCAGCCGTTCTCCCAGGCCTTGTCGATGATGGAGAGTTCCACCGCCTTGATGGTTACCGGGTCATCATTGATCCCCAGGACGCAGGACCCTTCGCAGGGCGCCGGACACAGGGTGCCGGTAAATTCCGGGAAGTTATTGGTGGCGTGCAGCCGGTGAATCGCCTCCAGCCACTGGTCCCGGTAAACCAGGTCGTTCCAGTCCGGGATCAGGTTTCCCAGGGGGCAACCCTGGTGGCAGAACGGAATGCCGCAATCCATGCAGCGTGACGCCTGGACCTTCAGGGGTTCCATCGGCCATGACTCCATCACCTGGCGCCAGTCGCCAAGCCTTTCCGTAACCGGGCGGTACGGCTGTTTCTCCCGTTCAAACTCGATGAAACCGGTGATCTTACCCATGGGCCGCTTCCATGATGGCCTCTTCCTCGGACAGGCCTTTTTCCCGCCCTTTCCTGATGGCTTCCAGAACGATCTTGTAATCCCTTGGCATGACCTTGACAAAGCGCCCCCGGTATTGGCGCCAGTTGTTCAGGATGCGCCGCCCTGTGCTGCTCTGGGTGTACTGGACGTGTCGGGTCAGGAGCTGCCTGATCGTCCTGACGTCTTCGTCCTCCTCGACGGCTTCGAGGTCCACCATCTGCCGGTTGCAGCGGATGTTGAAATCCTCGTCCTCGTCCAGTACGTAGGCAATGCCGCCGGACATACCCGCGGCGAAGTTGCGTCCGGTCCTGCCGATAATCACCACGCGGCCGCCGGTCATGTATTCGCAACCGTGATCTCCCACGCCCTCCACCACCGCGTGGACGCCGCTGTTCCTGACGCAGAAGCGCTCGCCGGCAATGCCCCTGAAATAACCTTCGCCGGAGGTTGCGCCGTACAGGGCCACGTTGCCGATGAGGATGTTATCTTCCGGCGCGAACGTCGAAGCCCGCGGCGGGTAGACGATGATCTTGCCGCCGGAGAGGCCCTTGCCGATATAATCGTTGGAGTCTCCTTCCAGGGTCAGGGTGACGCCCCTGGGGACGAAGGCGCCGAAACTCATCCCGGCAGACCCGTTGAAATGCACCCGCACCGTATCCTCCGGCAGTCCCGCGGCGCCGTAGCGTTTGGTGATTTCGTAGCCCAGGATGGTTCCCGTGGTGCGGTTGGTATTCCTGATGGGCAGGATGATGTCCACCGGTTCCCTGGTCTCGAGCGTCTGTTTGCACAAGGGCACCAGCGTGGTCACGTCCAGTGATTTTTCCAGGCCGTGGTCCTGTTCCTGCGAGTGGTAAATCCCCACCTCAGGGCCCATTTCCGGCTTGTAAAGTATATTGGTGAAATCCAGGCCCTTCGCCTTCCAGTGATCAATCGCCTTGTTCATGTCCAGCCGGTCGCTGCGACCGACCATTTCATCCACGGTGCGGAACCCCAGTTGCGCCATCAGTTCCCGCATCTCCTCGGCGACAAACCGGAAAAAGTTTTCCACGAACTCGGGCTTGCCGTTGAATTTCCCGCGCAGGCGCTTGTCCTGGGTAGCCACGCCCACCGGGCAGGTGTTCAGGTGGCAGACCCGCATCATGATGCAGCCGCTGACGACCAGGGGGGCCGTGGAGAAACCGAATTCCTCGGCGCCCAGCAGGGCCGCGATAACCACGTCGCGCCCGGTCTTCAACTGGCCGTCGGTCTGCACGACGATACGATCACGCAGCTTGTTCTGCACCAGCACCTGCTGGGTTTCCGCCAGTCCCAGTTCCCAGGGCAGTCCCGCGTGTTTCAATGAACTGACGGGGGAGGCGCCGGTGCCGCCGTCGTAACCGGAGATCAGGACCACGTCGGAATGGGCCTTGGACACCCCCGCGGCGACCGTGCCCACACCTACTTCCGCCACCAGTTTCACATGCACGCGCGCTTCCGGGTTGGAATTCTTGAGGTCGTGGATCAGTTGCGCCAGGTCCTCGATGGAGTAGATATCATGGTGCGGCGGCGGCGAGATCAGGCCCACCCAGGGCGTTGAATGGCGCACCTCGGCGATCCACGGATAGACCTTGGGGCCCGGGAGTTGCCCACCCTCACCCGGTTTCGCGCCCTGCGCCATCTTGATCTGCAGGTCGTCGGCGTTCACCAGGTATTCGCTGGTCACGCCGAAACGGCCGGACGCCACCTGCTTGATGGCGCTGCGCCGCAGGTCGCCGTTCTCATCCGGTGTGTAACGGGCGGGGTCTTCGCCACCCTCGCCGGTATTGGACTTGCCGCCGATACGGTTCATAGCGATGGCAAGGGTCTCGTGGGCTTCCTTGCTGATGGAACCGTAAGACATGGCGCCGGTGGAGAAGCGTTTCATTATGTTCTCGACCGGTTCCACTTCCTCCAGGGGTATGGGCTCCGCTGCCGGCCTGAATTCCATCAATCCGCGCAGGGTGGCCATATTGCTGCTTTGATCATCCACCAACCTGGTATATTCCTTGAAAATACGGTATTGCCCGGTACGCGTGGAATGCTGCAGCCTGAACACAGTTTCCGGGTTGAACAGGTGGTACTCGCCGTCGCGGCGCCACTGGTATTCGCCGCCCCATTCCAGGTCCGGACGTTTGACCGGCCGGTCCGGGAACGCGTTATGGTGGCGCATGCTGCTCTCTTTTGCGACGATTTCCAGCCCGATGCCGCCGATGCGCGAAGCGGTCCAGGTGAAATAATGATCCACGAAGTCCTTGTCCAGGCCGATGGCCTCGAAGATCTGGGCGCCCCGGTAGGACTGCACCGTGGAGATACCCATCTTGGACATGGTCTTGATCAGTCCCTTGTTGACGGCCTTGATGTAATTGGCCACCGCCTTGTCGAACTGCATCTCCGGCACGAAGCCCTCGCCGATGAGTCCGCTGATGCTCTCGAACACCAGGTAGGGGTTGACTGCTTCGATGCCGTAACCGGTCAGGACCGCGAAATGATGGACCTCGCGGGGTTCGCCGGATTCAAGCACCAGTCCGACCCGGGTACGGTTGCCGTTGCGGATCAGGTGGTGGTGCACGCCGGCGGTCGCCAGCAGCGCCGGGATGGGCGCCAGTTCGGCATTCACGCCGCGATCGGACAGGATAATGTAGCTGTAACCCTCCTCAATGGCCCGGTCGACCTGCTCATAGACATCGTGCAGGGCCTGGTCCAGTCCCGTTCCGCCCGCGGCGACGGGATACAGGATGGGGATGGTCCTGGTCCTGAAACCGGGCAGGTTCATATCCCGGATGCGGGCCAGCTCGGCATTGGTGAGCAGGGGCGAGGGAATGCGCACGCGCTTGCAGCTCTCGGGACCCGGTTGCAGCAGGTTGGCTTCCGGGCCGATGGTGGCGGAGACCTGGGTAACCAGTTCCTCGCGGATGCCGTCCAGGGGCGGGTTGGTGACCTGGGCGAACAACTGCTTGAAATAATCGTACAACAGGCGCGGCCTGTTGGATAGCACGGCCAGGGCCGCATCGGTCCCCATCGACCCCACGGGTTCTTCCCCGTTGCCGGCCATGGGCGCCACCAG
Source organism: Gammaproteobacteria bacterium (assembly GCA_022826885.1). Taxonomy (GTDB): domain Bacteria; phylum Pseudomonadota; class Gammaproteobacteria; order Eutrophobiales; family Eutrophobiaceae; genus JAAXHV01. The sequence goes on along the minus strand of JAJDUB010000035.1, from coordinate 62,191 downwards.
TATGCGCAGTTCCTCGTGGGTATAACCGAACGCCTGCTGGCGCTGCATCAGGGTATCGGGGTCGGTGCCGTGGATGTTCTTCGGGTTGGGCAGGTTCTCCAGGGGCATCAGGTTCCGCTGCAACCAGCGCCCGTAAGGATGTTCGTCGATGTAGCGCTGTTTCAGTTCACTGTCATCGATGATCCGGCCTTCCCGGGTGTCCACCAGGAAGATACGCCCGGGGTGCAGGCGTTCCTTGAGCTTGACGTTCTCCGGGGCAACGTCCAGCACGCCCACCTCGGAGGCCATGATCACCATGTCGTCATGGGTGACGTAATAGCGCGACGGGCGCAGGCCGTTCCGGTCCAGCACCGCGCCGATGACCTCGCCGTCGGTGAAGGCGATGGAGGCGGGACCGTCCCAGGGTTCCATCAGGCAGGCGTGATATTCGTAAAATGCCTTGCGCTCCTCGCTCATGGTCTCGTGACCGCTCCAGGCCTCCGGGATCATCATCAGGATGGCGTGGGCCAGCGGGCGGCCGGTCATGTGCAGGAACTCCATGACGTTGTCGAACACCGCCGAGTCGCTGCCGCCTTCGATGACGACCGGAAAAATTTTCTTCAGGTCCGGGCCGAACAGTTCGGAATCGCACAGCGACTCCCGTGCGTGCATCCAGTTGGTGTTGCCGCGCACCGTGTTGATCTCGCCGTTATGGCACATGTAGCGGAACGGGTGGGCCAGGCGCCAGGACGGAAAGGTGTTGGTGGAAAAGCGCTGGTGCACCAGGGCCAGGGCCGTTTCTATATCCGGGTCGGTGATCTCCGGGAACATGGGTTCGAACTGGGAGCCGGTCAACATGCCTTTGTAGACGAAGGTGCGCCAGGACAGGGACGGGATATAGAACAGGTCCTGCTGCTCCATGTCCGAATTCCAGATGGCGTGTTCCACCCGCTTGCGGATGACGTACAGTTTTCTTTCAAAGGCCGCCGCGTCGGGAACTGATTCGGCGCGCCCGATGAATACTTGCTTGAAGGTGGGCTCGCCCTCCAGCGCCGTAGGCCCTAACAGGGAATCATCGGTGGGCACGTCGCGCCAGCCCAGTACGGTCTGGCCCTCTTCTTCGATGATGCGTTCAAATACCCGCCGGCACTCCTCCGAGCGGGCCGGGTCCCGCGGCAGGAACACCAGTCCGGCGCCGTAGTATTCCGCTCCGGGCAGGCTGATGCCCGCTGCTTCGCACACGCGCCGGAAAAACTTGTGGGGCTTCTGGATCAGCATGCCCACTCCGTCACCGGTATTCACCTCGCAACCGCAGGCGCCGCGATGCAGCAGGTTCTTGAGGATGGTTAGGGCATTCTCGACTATCTTGTGGGATTTGCGTCCCTTGATATCCACCACGAATCCCACACCACAGGAGTCGTGCTCCGTGGCGGGGTCATAAAGCCCCTGGGCAGGAGGTCCCTGCCAGTTTTTGTTTTTTGAGTTTTGCATAAGACTCGCCTTTACCGGCCGCCGGGCATTCTTCGAGACAACCACATCAGCCGGCTAATGAACCGCGTACGCTCGTGCTTCCCTTAGTACTCTTTCCAGCTTTATAATAACCGGCAGTATATCCCATTCACAAGCCCGTGTCATGGGCCTGGGCCTGTTCCCGGATAGCGTCCTTTGGACAAACTGCCGGGCCGGTATTATATTTACCATCTAAAAATTGTTGACTCCGCTTCATGAAATCCTGGAAATTCACCACGGCAACCTTACCTGAGCATGAGCAGGGGCAGGCCTGGCGCGACGCCATGGGGCGTTTATGCCTGCCGATCGGAGAATTACCGGACAAAGTGGGTTTTCGCGGCGAGATCTTCTGCATCGAATCTCCCCTGGGAATGGAGTTTGCCCTGGTAGACGCTGAGCCTCACGAGATTGCCGGACGTTACCTCAATCAGGACGAGGCAATCTGGTTAACCCTGCTGCTGGAAGGCGAAGCAACGCTCAGCTATAACAGCCAGCGGCTGCAACTCGTTCCGGGCGATATCGTGTACGGCCCCACCTACGTAGAGGCGATTATGCGTTTTCCCCGGGACTATCGGCAATTGTTTGTGAAGGCGCAACGCCTGATACTCAGCCCCCGGGTGTTTGCCCCCTTATCCTTAAAGCTCGGCCATCTATCGGCACAATCCGGAATCAATCATGTCTTCTCCGGCATGATGCGGTCCCTGGCTGAAGTGATCGAAGACATTTCCCCTGAACAACTGCGCCCGGTGGAAACGGCGCTGACCGAATTCCTGATTACCGGTCTCGGCGACGAGAAGTCGGTATTCAGTCTGGGTGGGGTATCCGGCGCCAGGGCACACCACCTGCAGCGCATCTGCCAGAGAATAGAAACCCTGCTGTGTGAGCCGGACCTGACCATCGGCGTGGTCGCGCAGGCGGAGGGCGTGTCCACCCGCTACCTGCAGCGCCTGTTCACCGAAGCGGGAAACAGTTTCATCCATTACCTGCGCACACGCCGGCTCGAACGCTGTCGTGCGGACCTGGCCAGTTCCCTGCATGCCGATTTATCTATCTCGGAAATCTGTTTCCGCTGGGGCTTTAACGGCTCCGCGCATTTCAGCCGGGTATTTCGCAAGGAATACGGCATGTCTCCCCGGGAATACCGGCGCCGGCAGGCAGAAGAAAGGGTCGTATGACGCCGGAACGCGTAGATACGATCATCAAGGGAGCGGTCATCGTCACCCAGGACGAGGAACGGCGGATTATCAGGGATGGCGCCCTGGCGATCCGGGGCGATCGTATCGCCGCGCTCGGCAAACGAAGCGAGCTCGAGGACAAGGTTGACGCTACCAGCATGATCGACGGCAGGCGCTTCGTTATCACGCCGGGGTTTATCGATGCGCATATCCATATCACCGGCGACCCGCTGACCCGGGGCTACGTGCCTGACGACATCAGCGACGCCTTTGGCGACACCTTGCAGCGCTGGGTGATCCCCCGTTACCTGGCCCATACCCCCGCTGATGAACGTCTCTCGGCCCGGCTCGCGGCGGTCGAGATGCTGCGCGCCGGGACCACCTGTTTTCTCGAGGCCGGCACGATCCGTTACCTGGATGAAGTGTTTGAGGGACTTGTTGAGGCCGGGATACGCGGCCGTATCGGCGCCTGGGTTGAAGGCCGCGCATTCAGCCCGGAAGACGATGAAGCGGCATTGACCGGCAAGGCGATTCGCCTGCTGGAGCAGGAAGTGGCGCGTTTCCCGGCGGATTCCGGCGCAAGGATCGCGGCCTGGCCCATCCTGATAGGCCACTCGACCAACACCGACGAAGTGTGGAAAGCCGCGAAAGCGCTTGCCGATGCAAATAATCTCGGTGTGTCCGCGCACCTGAGCCCTTACCGGGCGGACCCCGCCTGGTATCTTGATAACCTGGGGCGGCGGCCTATTGCGCACCTGGCGGAAATCGGCGTGCTCGGTGACAATTTATGCCTGACCCACCTGGTCCATATAGACGACCAGGAGGAGGCGCTGCTGGCTGAATCACGGACCAACGCCATCCTCTGCCCGTTTGCCGCGCTGAAGGGCGCGTTCGGCATCAGCGCGCTGGGCCGCGCGCCTGAAATGGCGCAGGCAGGCATGAATATCGCTCTCGGGACCGACGGTTACGGCTCGGACCTGATGCAGAAAATGGCCCTGGCCGCGGCGTTGTTCAAGGATGCCCGCCAGGACACAAAAATCTTTCCCGCCGGCCAGGCGCTGGACATGGCTACGCTGAACGGCGCCAGGGCATTGCAACTGCAGGACGAGATCGGATCAATCGCGGTGGGGAAGAAGGCGGATTTCGTCCTGCACGACACGGACCGGCCGGAATGGCGGCCCGTGCTCAACGTCCTGCAGCAACTGGTCTGGTGCGCGGACGGCAGAGGCGTGCACAGCGTCTGGGTGGACGGGGTGCGCGTGGTCGAAAACTACCGGCATACCCAGGTTGACGAAGACGAACTTTACGCAGCCGCACAGGTCGCAGGCGAGGCCATTATCAAACGCTCCGGTATCCCGGACGTCCGCGCCGGCTGAAGAGAACGGGCAAATGTAATATTATAAATTGAGTACTCTTTACCAGCCATTGGGGAGACAAGTTATGAACCTGTTCAGCGAAGAGATGCTCAGTGCGTTCAACGCATCCGTCCTGCCCACCGACGAAGCGTGCCTGCTGCCGCGCGAGGTTTACACGTCCGAAGAGTTTTTCCGGTTTGAGAAGGAGGCGATATTCTACCGGGAATGGCTGTGCGCAGGCCGGGTGGACCAGGTCCCCAACGTGGGCGATTACCTTGTCGTAACCATTCTGGATGAACCGCTTATCGTCGCCCGAACTGAACAGGGAATCCGGGTGATTTCCGCGGTGTGCCGGCATCGCGGCATGGTCCTGGCTGAAAAGGGAGGGCATTGCAGCCGCTTTGTCTGCCCTTACCACCACTGGACCTATGCCCTGGACGGGCGCCTGATCGGCGCGCCGGAAATGGACCGGGCAATCGGCTTCAACAAGGCAGAACATAACCTCCCTTCCCTGCCCGTTGAAATCTGGCAGGGATTCATCTTCACCAGTTTCAATGAGCAGGCCGCGCCGCTGGCGCCGGCACTGGCTGAGCTCGACCCCTTGCTGGATCATTTCGAATTGCCGCAGACCACCACGCGTACGGGCACGAAAATTCCCGACCTGCCATGGAACTGGAAGGTGATGATGGAGAACTTCAATGACCCCTATCATGCCAGCCGCCTGCACGGACCGTTACAGACCTTCGCGCCCAGCGGCATGAGCGATTTTTTTGACTGGCGCGACGACATGAACCACATCTCGCGTATCCAGCACTTCACTGAAATTGACGGTTCGTTCAACCCGACGAAAAAATGCCTGATGCCCGTGTTTCCGAAATTGACCCTGGAGGAACGTAAACGCGGGATGTTCATCCTGATCCCGCCCACCCTGGCCCTGGCGGTGGTGCCCGATGAGATCGCTTATTTCATTATCGACGCACAGGGAGCCGGGCAGATCAGTATCGACATCAATTACTGTTTCAACCCTGAGGCGCTGAAAGACCCGATGTTCGAATACCTGTTCGAACAGGCGGAAGCCGGCGTGAACAATTTCAACGTGCAGGACGTCTACGCCGATACCATGGTGCAGAAGGGACTCAACTCCCGTTTCGGCCCGCGCGGCCGTTATTCCTGGCAGGAGGGTACGCTACCCCAGTTCAACCGATGGCTGGTGCAACGTTATCGCAGGCACTGGCCTTCATCGGAGCACCCAGCAGACGGGTGAACTGGTGGCGCCATGCAACGGACGGTTTATCGGCCTGGGAATTGGCCAGCGCCTGGGGAGAAAAAGGCAGGACTCCCGGGATTTTCTCCAGCATCCGCTTGTCTTCTTCGCCTATCATCCGGTCGAATGTGATGATATCTTCGGCAGACACGCTGAAATCGTCATTGCGCCATACGACGAACGTGAAATACGACGTCAGATCGTCAATGGGCGCAGTCAACAGCAGCATGATGTGTTGCAGCCCCGAGTCATAAGTGATGGTGCTGCGTACGGCAAACGGCAGGTGAAACCCTGTTGTCATCTGTCGGCTGACCACCTCCCCGGTATTTCCTGAACTGAGTTCGGCGCCGGGCGGGTTGTCTGCTGCTACCTGGTATTTATAGCCGTAATAGCCTCCCTCCAGCATTTCCAGTTCTATCTCCGGGACGGAACGCCGCTGATTGTTGCCGAAGGTGCCGGTATGGACCCAGGGGAAGTGGGAGATATCAAGGAAATTATCCGTCATGCGCATGGCGCATACCTGCCAGAGATCGACAGGGTTATTGATGCGCCGGAAAGACCTGTCCTGTTCCTCGGCAATGGCCGGCAGCTGTTTTGGAGAGTCACCCGGGCAGACCCAGACCAGCCCATATTTTGTACTCGTATTGTAACAGGCCAGGTGAGCGTTGGCCGGAATGGGGAACGCGGGGTCGGCGGACGGGATGGCGACACACTTTCCCCCGCTGCCGTATGACCAGCCATGGTAGCCGCAGGTCAGTACTCCTTTTTCGACGCTCCCGGCGGAAAGGGGCGCCTGACGGTGGGGACACCTGTCAGGCGCAGCGACGACAGCGCCGGCGGAGTCCCGGTAAATGACGATATTCTCACCGAGAAGGGCCCGGGCGACGGGCTGATCGGCGATCTCCGCTTCCGTTGCCACGGCATACCAGTAGTCGCGCAGGACAGGATTATCGTAGAAAATTGCCACGCTTTTTACCTCTGTAATATCTATCCGCAGATGACGCAGATGAACGCAGATAACAAAAAACATGCCTTTCATCTGCGGTAATCTGCGTCATCTGCGGATAAATTAGCAATGATGGACAAAGCTTTCTTGCACTGATGCGCCCGCAGACTTTGCAACCAAATGGCTGGCAAACCTGGAAAGTAAGGGTCTTCCCGCTTATCATCGACAGATATGGAAACGCCGGCGCCGCTTAACAAATCGTTATTCACCCGCCCTGCAGGCGTAGTCTTCGCCTGTACCGTAGGCAACGGGGTCAGCGTGACACCCATGGTGTACACGGTCTTCGGCCTGTTCCTGATCCCCATTTCGACGGAATTCGACTGGTCCCGTTCTGCCGTGTCATTTGTCCTGTTTATCATCGCCGTTGCCGGGGCGATCAGTTATCCGATTGTCGGCCGCCTGATTGACCGCTACGGCGCCAGACCGGTTATCCTGACGGGCAACGTACTGTTCGCTGCCTCCGTTGCTTCGGTGTCCCTGGTCGAAGCCAGCCGGTTCCAGTTTTACACGGTCTACGCGTTGATCGGCATCAGTGCGGCGATCCCCAGTTCGGTGATGTTTACCAAGGTGATCGCGGGCTGGTTCGACCAGCGGCGCGGGTTGTTCCTGGGCATTGCGGGTGGCCTGGGCAACGGCGTCGGCGCGGCCTTGTCGCCGCTGTTTGTCTTTGCGCTGATCAGCAGTTACGGCTGGCGGGCAGGGTTTCAGGGGATCGGCGCGGCCATCATCCTGATCGGGTTCCCGGTGCTGTACCTGCTGCTCAGAGACCCACCGAAAGGTACTATCCGGAGTGCGCGGGAATCTCTTGAAAAGACACAGGGATTGACGCTGACGGAAGCCCTGGGAACCCCTACCTTCTGGATCATCCTGGCCGCCATTGCCCTGGGCGCGGGGTGCATGACTGCGATTTTCGCCCACGTGGTGCCGATGTTGATGGACCGGGGCATACCGGCAGGCCAGGCAACCACCGTTCTGGCGACGTTTTCCCTGGTCACCGCCGGGTGGCAGATCGGTATGGGCTATATGCTCGATCGCATAGCCAGGCCGTGGATCGCCGCGCCCTTTTACCTGCTGGCGCTGTGCGGCCTGCTCCTGCTGGAATCAACCTCCAGCTATCCGTTGCTGCTGTTGTCCGGCCTGTTGATGGGGCTGGGTCTCGGGACGGAATACGGTGTGCTGCCCTATTTCCTGTCCCGCTACTTCGGCACCAGGCACTACGGCGCTATTTCCGGGACCATGTACGGCGTGATCGTCCTGACCCAGGGACTGACCCCGTTCCTGATGGACCTGGTGTTCGATATTACCGGCACTTACGATCCTGCGATTATCGTTATCTGTATCGGCCTGGTGCTGGGCGCAATACTGATAACCCGGCTGGTTCCATTCCATGCCGTGCTCGCCGCACGGAGGAATCCATGATTTTATCAAATAAAAAGGCGCATTTGTGCAAGTCCCTTTGTAGTTTTTGTCACAAAATTGAACATAAATACAACTGTTCTCTATAGGGGGGTTGGAAATGATCAAGTTCGATAAAGACGCATATCGGCTGGTAAAGGTTTTCGTCGCCGGAGTTGTCACTTCAACCATGATTGCGCCACCGCCTGTCCTGGCGCAGTCAGTCCTGGAGGAGATCGTGGTGAGCGCGCGCAAACGCGAGGTGTCGCTGCAGGATGCGCCCATTGCGGTATCCGTGCTGTCCGGCGCGGACTTCGACAAATCCAACGTGGTAAGACTGGACAACTTCAACGGCTACGTGCCCGGGCTCGTTGTCGCGAAAAACGACGGCGCCGGCCGTGTCGTGACCATTCGCGGCGTCGGCTGGGAAACGGCCCAGAACCTCACCACGCAACCCAGCGTGCTGACCTATATCGACGGCGTTTATCTTGCCAACCCGCTGGCTATGGGCCTTGACCTCGGTGACATAGAACGAGTCGAGGTCTTTCGCGGCCCGCAGGGCACGGAGTTCGGCCAGGGCACCACGGGCGGATCCATCAACGTCGTGACGAAGAAACCCCATACCGACAGGATGGAAGGCTCCGTCGAACTCAGTTACGGCACCTATGACAACATCCGCGGTCGGGCGTCGATCAACGTGCCGCTTTCGGACACGTGGGCATTCCGTGCCGCGGTCCAGAAGTACGAGCGAGACGGCTTCGCGGAGATAGAGGGCGGCGAACTGGACGGCTATGACCTGGACGATGCCGATTCCTTCACCGGCAAACTGGCGGTGCTGTGGCAACCGTCGGAAGACTTCTCGGCGCACGCCCAGGTCTTCGTGCACGATGCCGACCACGGCGCCGCGGCGCAGAAGAATGAGAACGACCCCAACCCCGACACGCGCGAACTGTCGCAGGACTACCCCGGCATCTTTGCGCTGGAAAACTACAGCGCATCGCTGATCATGGAATGGGCGGCCCCCATGGGCGTGACGGTCAAGTCGCTGACCGGCTGGCAGGTGCTCAGGAAGGAGCAGTCGGTGGACGGCGACCGCCTGAACGAAGAGAACACTGCCCTCATCAATTTCGGTTTCTCATTCAATAACTGGGACATACTGCCGTTCTGGGACAACGATTCCGATGCCGTCAGCCAGGAGATCAGCATCAGCTACAGCGGCGAGCAACTGGATTGGGTGATCGGCGGCTATTACCTGCACCACGAGAACTTCAACGACTTCCTGGAGGCCACGGGCTCATCGCCGTTCTCGGCATCGCCGGCATCCCTGCCCCGCGCGCAACTGAACGCTCAGACCCTGCCGCCGTTCCAGTCCGATTTGAATTTTACCGAAGTCCGCACCGTTACCCGCGAGGACTACGCCGCCTACGGACAGGCCACGTTCCGGGTGAACGAGATGTTCGCCGTCACCGCGGGCGTGCGTTACCAGGACGAGGACCAGCTCGATGAGACGTCCCAGTTCTTCGGCATTTTCGGGGACGGCCGCCGGGAAACGAACGATTCGAAAGTGACCTGGAAGGCCGGGATAGACGTGCATCTCACCGAGGACAACCTGGTCTACGGCCTGGTGTCTACCGGCTGGAAGAACGGCGGTTCCGGCAGTCCCGGGATATTCAAACCGGACCGGTTCAAGCCCGAAGAGGTCACGTCATACGAGATAGGCACCCGCAACACATTCCTGGATGGGCGCGTGCGCCTGAACGTCACGGCCTTCTACTACGACCACGAACACCTGCAGTTCACCTACGAGGACCCGGCGCCGTTTGCCGGGGGCACCTGGACCATTCCCAAGACGGAGGAGTACGGTATCGAATCCGAGATGAGCTGGCTGCTGGCCGAGGGCTGGCAACTCGACGGCATGCTGGCCTGGCAGGACGGCAAGGTGAAGTCGGATGTATTCGCTCTCGACGTGGAGGATTTTCGGGCAGCAACAAGTCTCTTCGTATTGGGCCTGTTTACCTCGGGCGCGGTTGATGAACGCATCAGGATGAACAACGCCAACAATCTCAGGGGTAACGAACCGCCGAAACTGGTGGACCTTATGGCAAGAGTCGCCCTGTCGAACACCCATAACTTTGCTGACGGTTCCATCCTGAATTCCCGGGTGGAATATGTCCACAGGGGCGACTTCCAGGCCCGCATATTCAACCATCCCCGGGTGGACACAGTGCCCAGCTACGATATCGTCAACCTGTATTTCGACTACGACGTGGGCAATATGCCGCTCAGTTTGAGCCTGAGCGTCACCAATATCTTCGACAAGAACGGCGTCAATAACGTCTTCACCAACCCATACGGGCTGTGGACCACGAGCAGGGAATATATCCCGCCGCGTGAGGTCATCGGTTCTGTCAGATACAGCTGGAACTAGGAATGGGCGCCGACCAGCCTCAGCATGAGCTTCGGCCCACGCAACCCACGTGGACGCACCTGGCCCTGCATGTAAAGGACATCGACAAGGTAATCGCCTGGTACGAGGAGTTCACGCACCTGACCCTGCTGGACCGGGAAGAGGACGAGGACGGATATTCGGCCTGGCTCGGAGACAAGAGTCAGAGCGACAGCCCTTTTATCCTGGTGCTGGGCCAGTTTTTCCCCGGCCACGATCCGTTCGCCCCTGTTGAGCATCCTACCCTGGGACCGTTCAACCATATCGGCATCGAGGTGCCGGATAAACAGACCGTCGATGACATAGCCGCCAAAGCGAAGGACGCCGGTTGCCTGATCCTCGGCCCGCAACAGATGCCGAAACGGATCGGCTACATCTGTTTTGTGCGCGATCCCGAAGGCAATATGGTGGAGTTCTCTTATGACCAGGGGGTCTATGAGAAGGCCCGCGAGGTGTGGGGCGGCAGCGCAAGCTGAAAGAACTGCTCTACTAGCAACCTTCGTAATTCCTGCGTAAATCATGTGTCAGGGGACAGATTTGAAATCTGCCCCCGGTTTCTTCTTCTGGAAGCCTTTTTCGGCCCTCCAAGGATTGTCCCTGAAAAAAAGTAGACAAACACCAAACACATATGCTATATTGCAAACATGGCATATATTACAAATATTTCTGACATTCCGGCTGCTTTACGCGCCATACGCGCGAAACTCGATCTCACGCAGGAGCAACTGGCTGAACGACTAGGCGTTTCCTTCACCACAGTGAATCGCTGGGAAGGAGGCTCAACGGCGCCACAGAAGGCAGCAAAAGAGGCAATCGCTGCGTTGGCTGTCAGCGCAGGTCTCGACGAGACAGCAATCTCGGAGCCAGCCAACGCGGCGGCACGGGTGACACAACGACGAGCAAGAAGACACTCGACCACTCCCTCGACGAAGCCCATGGAGCAGATGCTGTGGGACGCGGCTTGCTCCATCCGCGGAGAGAAGGATGCGGCCAAATTCAAGGACTACCTGCTGCCACTTCTCTTCCTCAAACGGCTGTCGGATGTCTTCGATGACGAGATCGATCGCCTCGCCGAAGAATATGGCGATCGTGCAATGGCACTGGAGATTGCGGAGTCTGACCACGGTCTCCTGCGCTTCTACCTGCCCCCCGAGGCGCGCTGGGCGGTCATCAGCGGGCGTGAAACCCATGACTGGCCCTTGGACGAAAGGAAACGGAGCACACGACCGAGCGACATTGGCGAACACCTGACCCGCGCCGTGCGCGCCGTGGTTCGCCAAAACCCGTCACTCTCAGGAGTGATCGACCTTGTGGACTTCGCTTCCGAGCGCAACGGTGAGCGCGATATCAACCCGGCCCGACTCGCCGCCGTGGTGGAAACCGTCTCCGATCCGAGGTACCGACTCGGCCTCGCTGACGTGCAACCCGACTTCCTCGGTCGCGCCTACGAGTACCTGCTACGCATGTTCGCCGAAGGCTCCGGCCAGAGCGCCGGCGAGTACTTCACCCCGACGGAAGTGGGCTTCCTGATGGCGCACCTGATGCGCCCGAAGCCCGGCGAGGACTGCCACGATTACGCCTGCGGTTCCGCTGGGCTGCTTATCAAGCTGCAACTGGTCGCCCGCGAAACCGACCCCATCAGCCGCGTTCCCCTCAAGCTCTACGGGCAGGAACTGCAAGCCGATAGCTACGCCGTCGCCCACATGAATGCGATTATCCACGACATGGATATTAGAATCGAGCGCGGTGACACCATGATCAACCCGAAGTTCAAGGACACCGCAGGCCGGATCACAGCCCACGACATCGTGGTCGCCAACCCTATGTGGAACCAAGATTTCAACCCGGACATATTTGAGAACGATCCGTTCGACCGCTTCCGCACCGCTGGCGGCGTCACCACCGGCAAGGGAGACTGGGCCTGGCTCCAGCACACCCTGGCCTGCCTGAACGAGCGCGGACGGGCTGCGGTAGTGCTGGACACTGGTGCGGTGACCCGCGGCTCCGGCAGCAAGCAGTCGGATAGAGAGCGCAATATCCGCAAGTGGTTCGTGGACCGGGACCTGATAGACGGCGTGATCCTGTTGCCAGACAACCTGTTCTATAACACCAGCGCCGCCGGAATCATCGTCGTGCTGTCGAAGCGCAAACTACCGGTGCGCAAGGACAGGATCGTGCTCCTCAACGCTAGCCGGCGCGTTCGTAAGGGACGTCCCAAGAACTACATTCCGGGGGAGGATATTCGCTCGTTGGCGGCTACCTTCCTGAAGGGTGAACCGGTCGATGGCGAGGTTGCCGTCATCACCCGAGAACAGGTGGAGGAAGCCGACTATAACCTCAGCCCGAGTCGGTGGGTGGGGCAGACTGACGACGTAGCTCAGCGTCCTATATCGGAGATCATCGCCGACATGCAGCGTCTCGATGAAGAGGCACGTGAGATTGACGCGCAGTTAGCAAAGATGCTGGTGAACCTAGAATGAACAAAGCGTGGACGTGGCACCCGCTCGGGGAGTTATTTGAGATCGGCGCTGGCAAAACGATGTCCGCCGCTGCACGTAAAGGAGTTGACAAGACACCTTTCCTGCGAACATCCAACGTCCTCTGGGACGAGGTCGACCTGTCGTCCGTTGACGAGATGTCGATTCCTGATCGCGAACTACCTGCTAAGCTTCTGAGGCAAGGCGACCTGCTCGTTTGCGAGGGCGGCGAGATTGGGCGTGCGGCAATCTGGAATGGTGAAGTGGAAACGATGTCGTTTCAGAATCACTTGCATAGACTACGACCAATCGCCCCTGATGTCGAGCCGCGCTTCTACGTATATTTCCTGCAATCCGCTTTTACGCAGCTCGGCCTCTTTGAGGGCGCGGGCAACAAAACTACGATCCCTAACCTGTCACGCAGCCGCCTAGCAGGGCTGGACGTGCCTCAGCCCCCGTTAAGTGAGCAACAGGCGATCAGTGTAGCGCTCGGTAGGGTACGCGACGCAATCAAAGCACAGAACCAGAGTGTTGCGACCGCGCAGGAATTGAAGCACGCCGCTATGCGAACGATATTCACGCGCGGCTTGCGGGATGAGCAGCAGAAAGAGACTGAGATCGGACCAGTGCCGGAGAGTTGGGAAATTACGGCAATCGGTGATGTGGCTACGACCACGCAATACGGCCTATCAGTGCGGGGTCGAACGTCCGGTACCTATCCGATTCTACGAATGAACTGTCAGGAAGATGGAAAGGTACATTACCGAAATCTTCAGTTCGTCGAACTAGATTTGGAGAGCTATCACAGGTTCCGGGTAAACCCTGGCGATCTACTATTCAATCGCACAAACAGCATCGATCTGGTCGGGCGGATGGCGATTATTGAAAACGATAGACCCGCTGTTTTTGCATCCTATCTCGTGCGTCTTGTGGTTGATACAAACCGATGCATCCCGGAATTTCTCAATTACTTCATGAACTGGCCGAGAACACAGGAGGAAATCAAGAAGCTCGCGAGCCGCGCCATCGGACAAGCTAACATCAATGCGACCAAGCTCCGTACGGTCCTTTTTCCCCTGCCCACCATAGACGAGCAACAGAATATCGTTACCATCCTCGACGCCATTGATCGCAAGATAGACCTACATCGGCGCAAGGGGGCCGTACTAGAGGAACTGTTTAAGGCTCTGCTGCACAAGCTGATGATAGGTGAGATTCGCGCGGGTGATCTTGACTTTTCAAAACTGCAATTACGAAGCTGAAGGGGATCGATGGTAAATAAGCATCCACATCAGCAAGAAAAATTATGAACTTCAAAAGAACGATAAACATCGAGGATCGAGCACCAATTAGCAACTGGCTGGGAGACAGCCAAGTATGGATGAAGACTGCTCTAGAAAAAGACCAAATAAGTGGACGTGGACGGAATGATATCGAGACCGACACCAATGAACTGAACGTGGCACACGTATGTACAGGACTTGCATTCGAGTTAGCTTTGAAGGCACTGGCAAAAAGTGAAGGACATCCCATCACTAAGAAGCACGAAGCGGAGAAGAACTATCGAAACCTTGGGACGAAGAGTCAGGCGAGAATCAAGAAATTTGTGGAAAAGAATACGCCAAATACAATCGATAACCTGCTTAAATATCTGGATGAAGAAATGTGTCATCCAGATCGGAAGTACTGGATGGTAGGAAGAAAGGGAGAACATAGGGCAGTAGGCTTCGTTCATGGCATAGCAGGGCTGGTAATCCCAGATCTTGTGATTATCCATGCAGAGATCATCCAAATGATTGGAGAAAACACCTTTGATGGCTGGCGGGAAGCTACACGTGTAGGAAGTAGCCGAGGGGAACACTTGGCTACGGCTCATTTCAATGAAGATGGATCCATCATGGGGGGTGATTGATGGCATCGATACGGCCAGAATTTGTTCAGTCAGCATTGAAGATAAGGAACGACTCAGGTTCTGTCCGGGGAACAGGGTTCGTGTACGCTCGTCCAGACGACTACAACGATCACGACCCGAGTGTCCACACACCTGACGAACCATGGCGGCTTTGGTACGTCACTTGTGCCCACGTAATAGATGATATAGAAGCCAATCAAATTGGACCTGATAAGCGTACATATCTCGAAGTGAATGAAGCATCTCCGGGATCAGGAAGAAGCTCCATCGGCTATCCAATTGGACATTATTGGACAAGACACAGGGAATGGATGGCTCGTTGTTCAAAACTTGGCCCTATTGCCTATCGCGCGTACACCCCGGAGGATGCGGCAGTTGATGTTGCAGTTACAACAGCACCAACTCATTACGAAAACTGGCAAGACCTTGAATCATGGGGGTTTGCGCCACACACGCATATGACAAAGGCGTTGATGAATACGGAGAGTTCGCTCGGTAAGTCGTTAAGTGAAGGAGATGATGTGTTTGTTGTAGGTTTCCCGACAGGATTTTATGAAGATGTAAAGAATTGGCCGATGGTACGTCATGGAGTGTTGGCCCAGATACAACCTTACTTAAAAGGCAATGCCCGAACATTCTTGATTGATGGCTCTGTATTCGGTGGAAACAGCGGCGGACCTGTCATTACGAAGCCACAGCCGATAAGCATCAAGGGAACTCAGCAATTCACCAAGAACGCCTTGATCGGGATGGTTAGCGGTACCCAACTCAACCCTGCTAGCGGAGAAAACGCCGACATTGGGATTGTGGTCCCTCTGGATACGGTCAACGATACGATTGAGATGGCACTGTCAGATTCTCCACACGTAAGCAGAGTCACAGCAACGACTGACCTATGACCCTTGAACAAATTACAGCCCTGCTGGAGAATCTGTTCAAGGCGCTGTTGCAGAAGCTTATGACGGGGAAAATTCGGGTGGAGGAGTTGGATTTAGCGGCACAATCTCAGAGGTTCGGTAAGTAAGATGGAGTCGATAGACATCGGTCGAATGGACTTATCCGATCTCAAGACAGATGTAGACCTTTATCGGAATCTGTTCTACCACAGGACGGTCATTCTGGAAGGGATTCGTAAAATTGCCGCCAAGAACATGATGCATTTGATAAGAGCAACCGAAGCTTGCCAATCTAGCCACACGCATCAGGATGACGATTGGCTCGCATGCGTCCAACAGCGGATGTTGAAGGATCAAGGATTAGAAGACAATCGATGGAATCGAACTCTACTTGGCATAGCAACGTTTGCACCATTGAAAGTGTACTTGGCACTCCTTGATGCCGAATTTGAGTACTACCAAAAGGCGTGCCGTCTATCAGATACCTTGTGTGACGATGCTCTCTCTGTCTATATTGATAATAACAATGAATGGGCGGCAAGATTGCACGATTTCCGTGACCCATTTCTTCATCCAAACCTATCGAGAGGTACCTCGGAACTGAGTTTCCTGTCCTATCAAGGATCGTACAACAGGGCTCCAGAAGCCCAACATCAAATCGACGCATACTTAATGCGGCTTAAGCAGAAGCTATTCGGTTTAGGCGTAGAAAAATTGCTCTGTCTATCGGAACATCAAAGACTGATTTGCACAGTTTTATTCAGATTAATGAACCTGGAAAGAATGGAACTGCATCACGACACGGTGGGCTGCGCTCATGTAGCAGACTTATTGGAATCGCTGTGCCGCGAACAGCAGCAGAGCTTGGAACAGATCACCAAGGAGGTGACTTCATGGAGTCCAAGCCGGTCCCAAGGGCGCGCCATGCGCATTCTCAGTGAATGCCTGAACCAAGTTTGTCCATCCGGACCGGAACAGCAATTCTCGATAGATGAGGACGCAATACAAACCCCTATGTTGGAAATCGGGATGTTATCACTGATAGGTTCAGGGGAACTGGAATCTAATTGTGATGGACGGGCTGCTGAACATGCCAGACAGAATATCGAGTACTACAGAGAATTGTTAATGACTGTCGATGTTTTGTGGAATGAAATCATGTTGAACGAATGGCAGCACCAACCTGAAAGAAGCGCCACACAAGAAGATCTGGCTACCTTTGTCAAAACGCGCAGCCAGCGTACCATCGCAGCTTCCATAGGCTACACTCCTGAGAATATCGGTCTACAACGAGCCGACGAGGCTGTAGCTCCAACCCGTGTGAGCACGGCGATTTTGTATGAGCCACTGCGGATGTATGCTCAGATCGTGCGAGACAATCCACAGGTACTCAATTCAAATCTTAAAGAATGGATAGATACAGCTAGATTGCGGAACCTCAAAATCTATCGAAATTCTGTATTTCATGTTACCGACCACGCTCGAAAAGTAGACCTGTCTATAGTAGAAAACAACTTTAATCTGTCTAAGCTTTACGGGGGCCTATCCCAATTCTTTGGAATGACTCTGAAAACATGATACCAGATCAGAACTGTGGGACGCGTTTATGACCACTGGCCAACTATTAGCCCTAGTAGCATCCGGCGAATCCGAAATGCTGGAATTCAAGGAGACGACCGGAACGCGCCGCGAGGCGGCCAAGACGGTATGCGCTTTCCTGAACCAGCAAGGCGGGCAAGTGCTATTCGGCGTAACGCCAGCCGGAATCGTTGTTGGGCAGCAGGTCAGCGAGCGCACTATTGAGGAGCTGAGCGCCAAGCTTCGACAAATCGACCCTCTGGCGTTTCCGACGGTCGAGCGGGTTCCTTTGAGCGGCGACCGTGAAATAATCTTGGTCAGTACGGACCAGGGGATATCAAGACCATATACTTACCGCGGTAGCGCCTACCGCCGAGTCGGTAACACAACGCTTAAAATGTCGGCTGATGAGTACAACCGGATACTCCTGGAGCGCGTTCACAAGGAACAGCGCTGGGAGAACCAGCCCGCTGCCGGGTGGTCGGTGGATGACCTGGACATGGTGGAAATTCGAAATACAGTTGCCGAGGCTGTAAGGATCGGTCGCCTAGATGAGCCTCCGAGTCGGGAACCGGTCGATTTGCTGCGTGGGCTTGGACTATTGCAGGACGGTGTATTGCTTCGGGCAGCGGCGGTGCTGTTCGGTAAGGAGGAACGTCTTGGGATCGAGATACCGCAGTGTAAGTTACGCGTTGCCCGTTTTCGGGGTATCGACAAGATGGAATTTCTGGACAATCGGAAGTTCCTTGGCAACGCCTTCTCACTGCTGTCCCATGCTGAGCGATTCCTGCGGGATAGCCTCCCCATAGCCGCTCGGTTCGAGCCAGATCGCATACAGCGTATCGACGAACCACTCTATCCGCCTCTTGCGACGCGGGAAGCGCTGGCTAATGCCCTTTGCCACCGCGACTACTCAATTCATAGTGGCGGGTCAATAGGGGTGGCCATCTACGCCGACCGTCTGGAAGTGACCTCCCCCGGATCGTTACATTTCGGTATGACGCCTGAGAACCTGTTCGAACCGCACGCATCCAAGCCTTGGAATCCATTGATTGCCCACACTTTCTACCGGCGCGGGATCATTGAGGAGCGGGGTGTCGGGACCCTCAAGATGGCAGAATTGGTAAATGAAGCGGGGCTTCCTCCTCTTGAGATCGAAGATGCCGGCAGTTGGGTAGCTGTACGCTTCAGGCATGGCCAATTCGTGCCGCAACAGCTTACTGGAAGCAGGGCGATAAAACGACAAGAGGCTATTCTCTCTCTGTTGGACCGTGCTGATGATGGTTTGGCGCTGCGCGAGATCCGCGCTCAGCTAGGACCACATACTAACGAGCGACGATTGCGGGAAGACCTCGCTATACTCAAGGGTAGAGGTTTGATCGCAACCATAGGACATGGCCGGAGTGCGCGTTGGAAATGCAGCAAGAAGGTGGCACCCACGTGAAGCAAACATCAAGTCTCGACAGCATCGAAGAACTGCTGGGACACGCTTTGGCACAGTTTGGAACTCCCTCGGGAGGCAATGTCCCAGTCACCGGCATTCCGCTGATCAGTTGGCAACTTGAAGGGGCAGTAAAGAACATGCTCCAGAGAAAGGATAGGTGGTTAGCCGCTGTGCCTGCCTTCCAAGATGTACAGAACTGGGTCGAAGTTCATTGGGATACGGGACGCCAAACGCAGCCGCCAGCGGACACCGTTTCTACCGGGGATGAGTGGGGGAACCAGGGTGAAGTCCAGCTCGATGCTCTGACCGCCACTTGCAAACTGCTATTAGCCGCCGCTGGGCATGGCGTCGAGACAGCAGCGACATACGCCATGGAGTTCGCGGCCCACGGTATGATCAAGGTCCATAGCTTCTATCTGCTGAAGGGAGCGTTAGTATCGAATGCAATACTATTGGACGACTACTGTACCCTTCTCCCATATCAAGAAGCTTTGCAGAAGATAAATGCAGATCCTTCGATACGGGATACAAACTTTAACTCTGGATGGCCAACAGATCCTGTTGGCGACGTATGCGCACTTGAAGTCAAAAGCTTCGAGCGTAGGGGGCTTGAGGCAAACGATTTTAAGCGACATGTAAGTACTCTATTACAACCCGTGCCAACTATGGCCCGGTTTGAGCATGGGATCCCAATACCTCGATTAGTGGACATTCTCGGTTTGGTATGGGGTAAGGGATTGCACATCTTTGGCAATACTCATTTCACGCCCGGCCCCGTCGCTGCAACCCTACCGTTCTTCCACACAACACGACCTCTATCTAGTTGTACTTCGCAGATCCTATTGCCCATATTAGCTTCTCGACGTACTTCAACTCAACGGCCCATAAACAACGCTGAACTTATCGAGTTAATAGGCAAATATGCCACCCTACCAGAACAGACACAACGTGTGCTGAATCTGGCCCTCCGCCGCCTGCGAGACAGCACCGAAAGGATGGAGCATGAGGATAAGGTAATTGACGTGTGCATCGCTCTGGAAGCCCTATTCATGGGAGAAGGTGAGGACTGGAACCAACGGAAGATCACCTCGAGAAGAGGATCATGGTATTTCGCGGATTCGCACCCAGAGAGGGAACAAACAAGAGACTTGATTAAGGCGTTCTACGATCACCGCTCGGATATTGTGCATGGCAATACCCAGGACAATCTGACGCCGGAGGAAAAGGAGCGGCGCGTTACCCAACTCGCCGACGTTGAGAACGTGGTTAGGGCATGCCTCAAGACCATGATCTCCGAGGGGCAACCGCAGGACTGGGAGGAGAGCATGGACCCGAAATCGATTCGGCACGCCCCGCCTCGTGCAGAGACGGAGATTCCTTCCGTGAAGTCCGAATCCTTGAGTTGGTCGGTGACGGAGCAAAAAGAAATCGACCGGACCCTGGAGGCCGTGTGGAAGCCAGAGATCGACAACGCCCCTCCACCACTGCCCGATGCAGTGTCAGGTTCTCATCATGGTATCGATGCCAAAGCAATCGAACGATTCCGCCAACAGGGGACCCCCTACGTCATCAGCGTCCCCATCCGGCTCTACATGGCTCACCCCAAATGGCCGAAGCAGGATGGTGATCCAGTTGACGAGCGCACTAAGTATTACTGCGAGAAGGATGTAGAGAGGCACCTGCGAAGATGGCAGAAGGCTGCGGATGAAAAAAAGATATATCAGTTTGAACTGCCACTCGAAGATCCGACCATGTATCTCCCCGAAGCCTTCGATATGTGGCGCAAAATCCTTCAACAGGGAGAACAGTCATGACTCATCAGGCACCGTGAGGTCGCAGACTTGACACTTGAACAGCTAGCAGCTCTGGCAGCATCCGGCGAATCCGAAACGTTGGAGTTCAAGGAAACTACCCGGACGCGCCGCGAGGCGGCCAAGACAGTCTGCGCCTTCCCGAACCAGAACGGCGGGCAAGTACTATTCAGTGTATCGCAGGCCGGGGTGCGCGTTGGAAACGCCTATGAGGCTTATTCCGTCTTATTCTGGCTCATTCTGGCTTATCCAGGATTGTCTCTGTCACCAGTCAGGTTTTTGAAAGTGCCGATGAAATGAACCGCTGCGCCTACATCTTTCTCGACGAGGCTGGCAACTTCGACTTCAGCGCCACTGGAACCCGCTATTTCGTGTTGACCAGTGTAGGCATGATACGCCCGTTTCCTGCTGCTATGTCTATGGATGATTACAAGCATCATTGTCTCGAATATGGCCTGGATATTGAGTATTTTCACTGCTATCGCGATAACAAAAATGTTCGCGGCCGAATCTTCAACCTGATTTCCAGTCATATTGACAGCATTCATATTGATTGCTTGGTCGTTGAGAAGGCCAAAGTAGAGCCGAAGTTACAGGAAGATAAGCATTTTTACCCGGAAATTTTAGGCCATCTTCTGAAGTTGATATTACCTGCAGAACTGGACACAGGTAAGGTGGAGAAGGTAATTGTTATTACGGATAAAATTCCGGTAAATAAAAAGCGAGCGGCTATCGAAAGTGCTGTGAGCACTGTATTACATGACATGCTGCCATCGGGATTGAGATATCGCATTTTGCATCATCAATCCCGGTCCCACTATGGACTGCAGATTGCAGATTACTGCTGCTGGGCGATTTTCCGGAAATGGCAAACAGGAGAAAGAGTTTGGTACGACCTTATCAAGCCTGCGCTTCGTAACGAGCTTGAACTTTTCCACACCAAGTCACAACAGTATTACTGATGAACCAAATGACCAAAAAAACGACCCCCCCGACTACTCCATTACTGAAGAGAGCACCCTTGGCACTCTTGTCATCAGGGGGGAACCTTTGAACAGAAAATAGCACAATGGGAACGAGAATGCAATGCTGTTTTGTCGGCCATACTGGAAACAGTGAGTGCCTCCTGTGATTGACACCAGTATCACTGAAGCGGCAACCGTCCAGTTTCCGATGGTCCGCCACGCCGCGGAGATCGGCTGGACTCCGCTCTCTCCGACAGATGCCCTTGCCATGAGAGGGGGCGAAGCCGGGCTGTTGTTTCACAGCGAGATCGAAGGTGCGCTGCGCCGGTTCAACCCCTGGATGACAGACAACGCTATCCGTTCGGTGATGGAAAACCTCCAGGCGCTGCCGCCGACCATAGAAGGCAACCGCAAGATGCTGGCCTGGTTGCGCGGCGAGCGGCAATGGTACGACGAGGCCGAGCAACGCCACCGGCAGGTGCGGCTGGTTGACTTCGACGACCCGTCGGCGAACGTCCTGCACGTGACCTGGGAATGGAAGCTCAAGCCACCCGCCCGCAAGGGCAATCGCGCGGACGTGATGTTCGTGGTCAACGGCGTGCCGGTCACTATCGTCGAACATAAGAACCCGACGGACACCGACGCCATAGAGCGGGGCATTACGCAGTTGCGGCGCTATGAACTGGAGACTCCCGAACTGGTGGGGTCGGCACAACTCTTCAACGTGACCCACCTGCTCGACTACTGGTACGGCGTCACCTGGAACATATCGCGCCGCTTCATGGCGCGCTGGAAGGAACGAACCGGGGACAGCTACCGGTTTGCAGTCCAGTCATTTTTCGAGCCTACCGACTTCCTGCGCACGTTGCGCGACTGGATTCTCTTCTATGTAGAGGATGGCGAGACGCGGAAGTCGGTGCTGCGCCAGCACCAGCGCCGCGCGGTGCAGCGTATCGTCGAACGATGTGCCGTGCCTGTGAAGTGTCGCGGTCTCGTCTGGCACACCCAGGGGTCCGGCAAGACCTTCACGCTGCTCACTGCCGCCCGCCTGATCCTGGAGGCCAGGGAAGGGTTTCACACGCCGACTGTGGTTGTCGTCGTGGACCGCCTGGAACTGGAAGGCCAGCTTGCGGGCTGGGTCGAACGGCTGCTGGGTGAGATGCAGCAGCAGGACATCGCCGTCTGGCGGGCCAACTCCAGGGCGGAGTTACGCGACCTGCTCACAACTGACAAAAGAGGACTGATCCTCTCGATGATCCACAAGTTCGAGGGCATCGAGAAGGACGCCAACCTCCGAGACAATATCTACGTGTTCATCGACGAGGCGCACCGTTCGGTGGCCAGGGATCTGGGTACGTATCTCATGGCCGCGCTGCCGAACGCGACCATCATCGGATTCACCGGTACGCCGATAGCGCGCACGGAGCACGGCGAAGGAACCTTCAAGATCTTCGGCGCCGATGATGACCAGGGCTACCTTGACAAGTATTCGATAGCCGAGTCGATTGAGGACGAGACGACACTGCCGATACGCCATACCATGGCGCCGAGCGAGATGACGGTGCCGACGGAACAACTCGACAAGGAGTTCTTCGACCTGGCCGAGATGGAAGGCGTCACCGACGTGGAAGAGTTGAACCGCGTCCTGGAGAGGGCCGTGGGACTGCGAACGTTCCTCACTGCCGACGATCGGATAGAAAAGGTTGCGGCATTCGTCGCAGACCATTTCAGGGAGAACGTAGCGCCGCTTGGCTACAAGGCGTTCCTGGTAGCGGTCAACCGCGAAGCCTGCGCCAAGTACAAACGCGCGCTCGATGAACTGTTACCACCAGAGTGGACCGTACCAGTCTATACGGAGAATGTTGAAGATGTCGTCAAGAGGCCACTCGTTGCCGAGCTTCAGCTATCTGCCCAACGTGAGGCGGACATACGCCTGATGTTCAAGAAGCCGAACGAGGACCCGAAGATCCTCATAGTTACCGACAAGCTGCTGACCGGCTATGATGCGCCGCTGCTATATAGCATGTACCTGGACAAGCCGATGCGCGACCATGTTCTGCTCCAGGCGATTGCACGCGTGAACCGTCCCTACGTGGATGTGCAGGGGGGGCGCAAGCGCGTCGGCCTCGTTGTCGACTTTGTGGGCGTTCTGCGGGAGTTGAAGAAGGCGCTGCAGTTCGACTCGTTTGATGTCAGTGGCGTAGTCGAAGACCTTGATCTTCTTCTGGAGAATCTCCTCGATAAGCTTGCCGGGGCGAAGGCTGACTATCTCGAAACCGGCGAGAGGAGCAGCAGTGCGGATGAGCGCCTAGAAAACATTATCTATGGCCGGTTCCTGGAACCGGAGCCGCGCAAGGCGTTTTTTGAAGCCTACAAGGAGATCGAGGCCTTATGGGAGATACTGTCCCCTTCACCGACACTCCGCGACCATATTGAAACGTACAAGTGGCTCGCCCAACTCTATGCCGCGGTGAGGAATAATTACGATTTCAAGGCAAAACCCGATATAGACCTGGCCAATAAGACGCGGGAAATGGTGCAGGACAGCCTCACCCAGGAAGGTCTTGGAGACCTGCTCAAAACAGTGACGTTTGACGTGCGCACCCTCGAAGCGCTTCGGCGCGAGCCGGGGTCGAACGAAGCCAAGGTCTTCAACCTCATACGGGGTCTTAAGGCCGAAATGGATGCCAACCCGGACCTGGCGCCTGTGCTGCAATCGCTCAAAGAGCGTGCTGAACAGGTTATTGAGGCACTCGAGAACCACAAAACGGCCAGTCTCGCGGCGCTGGACCGCCTGGCGGAACTGGCAAAGGAGAAAGAGGAAGCGATTGAAGCCGCGAGAAACAGTGACCTGACAACCCGTGCATTTGGTCTGTACTGGACGCTGAGGAATGACGGGGCGCTCAAGGTGGCCGGTGTTGAAGCGATC
This sequence comes from Gammaproteobacteria bacterium, assembly GCA_022826885.1. Lineage (GTDB taxonomy): Bacteria > Pseudomonadota > Gammaproteobacteria > Eutrophobiales > Eutrophobiaceae > JAAXHV01. Next base: position 38,050 of record JAJDUB010000035.1, on the reverse strand, counting down.
TCACTGGCCCAGGAGGCGGAAGCGCTTTTGGAGCGCTTTCCGAACGCAGCCTTAAACGCCGACGAACAGCGCAGGCTGCGGGCGGCTCTTTATCATCCTCTTCTTGCCCTTGAGGGCGCGGAACGCCTCCGAATTGTCGAGATCATGCTCAAAATTATGCTCAATAACGAAACCGATGAATATTCGTGAAGAGAAACGTCAAGTCTTGCGTAATCGTGTCAATTTCTGGGCGCTGCAACTGGGTATTCATCCCAGGATCGTGCGAGTCCGGTCTATGACCAGGAAGTGGGGTTCCTGCTCGACCTCCGGGATAGTCACTTTTGCCATCGACCTGGCTGAACAGGAACCGGGGTTTCAGGACTTTGTCATCGCGCATGAACTCTTGCACCTGCGAGTACCCAACCATGGAAAACTGTTCAAGGCGTTGATGACCGTTCATGTACCTGACTGGAAGACATATTCAACGGAACAGCGGCGCGTCAGTAAAGCCATAAATCACCGGTTTACGGCTCCAGCAGGATCTTGCCGATGAAGTCACCGCTGAGCAGCTTCTCCTGCGCCTTCCCGCCCTCGGCCAGGGGAAATACGCTGTCCACGACCGGCTGGAAGTCGCGCGCACAGTATCGCTCCCAGGCCGGCCCGAATTCATCGTAACGGAATGGGTCGGATCCCAGGATTTTCAGGCCCATGTTGAACAGGTAACCGAGGCTCGGTATAACCGCTGAATTGCCGGAGGTGTTACCGCACGTCACCAGCCGCCCGCGCGGCTTGAGCGCCATCAGTGAAGCTTCCCATAACGCCTCGCCCACATGGTCGAACACCAGGTCAACACCGGCGCCACCGGTCATATCCCGGGCCCAGGCCGCCACGTCGAGCGTGCGGTTATTACAGGTGTCTTCAGCGCCCAACTCCATGGCTATCGCGCATTTTTCCCCGCTGCCGGCGGTTGCCAGCACGGTCGCCCCCGCCTGAACGGCCCATTGAATGGCGGCAACGGACACACCGCTGCCGGCGGCGTGGATCAGCACCGTCTCGCCAGCCTTGAGTTCGCCAATCTCGAACAGGGCGTGATGCGCGGTCATCCAGCAGGTGGGGAAGACGGCGGTATGGCGCCACGACATGCTGTCCGGAACCAGATACAGGTGGGTCTCCGGCGCCAGACATTTCTCCGCGTAACCGCCGGCGACGGTGCCCCCTATGACCCCGAGAACGCCGTACAGGTCGTCCATGTCAGCCAGCTTCGAACCTTTGGGCACCTCGGACATGGAAGGGTTGACCAGCACTCGGTCGCCCGGTCTGACCCTGGTCACGCCTGGACCGGTCTCAATCACCGTACCTGCAACGTCCAGGCCGGAGATGTGCGGCAGGCTGAATCCGGGGATGGTGAACCAGCCGTTGCGCTGCGCCACATCCAGGTGGTTTACCGTGGTTGCCGCGACCTTGACAATAACGTCTCGCGGACCGGGTTCCGGGTCGGGCATATCCCGGTATTGCAGTACGTCCGGACCGCCATGTTGATCATAGATAAGCGCTTTCATACATCTTCTCCCCCTCTGGAAGTAAGGCAATCGGGGACAGATTTAAGCACACCCCCGCATGTTGTAAGGGGGGGACTGTCCCATTCCTGTGTAAATATAAGGGGTCAGAGTAAGTTTACTCTGACCCCAGGTATCCGGTTTTCTGTATAGTACTTGGGCAGCCGGGGACAGATTTCAAATCTGTCCCCGCTCCAAGATGCCGGGTAACAAACAAACCAACATATTGGTATGATAACAGGCTCGGCACAGTTACCTGTACACCCGGAGAAATACCATGTCAGCAGAACGCGCTGTTGCGATGATGGATTCGGACGACCTCGACGCCGGCCTGGGAGTATTGGCGGAGGGAGAAATCAGCCTGCGTTCCTGGCTGCGGCAGTTGCACGAGGCGGATCAGCTCAGGCAGGTTCAGTGCGAGGTGGACCCGGACCTGGAACTGGGCGCAATCACCCGCGTCAACCTGGGACTGGCAGGCCCCGCCCTGCTGTTCGAGAACATTAAGGGGTACAGGGACACCCGCTCGACCCGTTTCGTGACCTGCGCAATGGGCAATAAACGGCAGTTATGCGCCATGCTGGAACTGCCGCCCGAAACCGGCGACAAGGACATCGTGCGCCACCTGAAAGAGACCTACGCCAATCCCGTGGAGCCGGTCATTGTCGGGGACTCGCCGGTCAAACAGCACATACTGACGGGCGTTGACATCGACCTGAACCAGTTCCCCGCGCCCGTCTGGCAGGAACTGGACGGGGGGCGTTACCTGGACACGTTCTGCGGCGTCATAACCAGGGACCGGGAAACCGGACGCGAGAATATCGGCCTGTACCGCGGCCAGGTCGTGGACAGGAACCACATCGCCAAGGTCATGCTGCCGACCCAGGGCGGCGGCGGACACCTGACCGGTTACCGGCAGAACCGGGAGAAAATGCCTGTCGCCATTGCCTACGGCGCCCATGACGTGGTGCCGTTCTGCGCCGGCAGCCCGTTTCCGCGCCACGTATGCGAATGGGACATGATGGGCGCCATCCTTGGCAAGCCCATGGAACTGGTGAAATGCGAAACCGTGGACCTGGTGGCGCCTGCGGGCGCCGAGGTCATCGTCGAAGGCTACCTGGACCCGGACCCCAAAAGTTACCGCATGGAAGGCCCTTTCAGCGAGTATCCCGGCTATGCCGGCGGCACACCGTCACCCAAACCGGCGCTGGAAGTGACCTGTATTACCCACCGGGAAGATCCCATCATGCGCGGCACCCTGGAAGGCTGCCGACCCGGCTTTCCCTCGGAGGATTCCATACTCTGCTCCTATAGCTGGTCGGCCATCTTCTGGAACATGCTGGAGGCCGCCGGCGTGGTGGGCGTTACCGACGTCTGGTGCCCCCACGTCTCGACCGGCACGCACATCGTGGTGCAGATCCGCAAGCAGTACCGCGGCCACGCCCAGCAAGTGGCCATGGCCCTGTGGGGCACCAGCGCGGCCCAGTGGTTCTTCAAACATGTGCTGGTGGTAGAGGAAGACATCGATATCCGCGATCCCCTGGCGCTGGAATGGGCTATCGCGTTCCGGGTCAACGCGGGCATGAACCAGGTCATGATGTTCGGCCCGACGTTCGGTTCGCCGCTGGACCCGTCCGTCTCCCACGATGTGCTGGACATGCCGCGCTTTCGCACCGGCAAGTGGACCCGGGTGCTGGTGGACGCCACCCGCAACTGGGATCTGGCCGAAAACGAAGATTGGAATGGACAGAGTTTCCCGCCGGTGGGCAAGCTGGAACCGGAACTGGAGCAGAAAATCCGCGATCGCTGGGAAGAATACGGCATCGGCATCCCTTACCTGGACGAGGACAAACGGGAACAACTGACCCTGGCCAACCTGCGGGACGTGTTGCCGTTTATCTGACCCGCAGTTAGGATACAGGGGTCAGAGTAAGCTTACTCTGACCCCATCTATTGCTGAAACTGCATCAGTTCAGCGGTTCATCAGTTTCGTAAAGTATTCTTCCAGCCTGTCCATGGCCTCTTCTATGCGTTCGATGGGTTCGGCGCCGAAGCAGACCCGCAGATGGCCTTCGCCGGTGTCGCCGTAGAAGGTGCCTTCCTCCACGACCACGTGCGCCTGTTCCAGGAGCTCATCGGCGATCTGCTCGGACGGCACTCCCGTGGCAGAGACGTCGGGGAAGGCATAGATGGTCCCTTCGGGCATCCTGCAACTGACACCGGGCATGGCGTTCATTCTCCTGACGACGAGTTCACCGCGGCGCCTGTCTTCAGCCACCATGTCCCGCACGCAATCCTGGGAGCCCTTGATGGCGGCATAGCCCCCTTCCTGTATGAACGTGTTGAGATGGGCAATATCGTTCATGGTGATTTTCAGGATGGCCGGCATGAACTTTTTGTCCGCCACGATATATCCCATGCGCCACCCGTCCATGGCATAGGCCTTGGTAAACGCATACATGGTGAGGGTGCGTTCCTTCATGCCGGGCAGGGAAGCGATACTGATATGCCTGTTGCCGTCGTAGGTGATCTGTTCATACACCTCGTCCGCCATGACCAGCAGGTCGCGCCTCCTGGCGACGTCCGCCAGGGACTCGAGTTCTTCATACGTGAACACCCTCCCGGTCGGGTTGGCAGGATTGACCAGGGCTATCATCCTGGTGTTGGGCGTCACGGCCCGTTCGATGGCCTCTGCATCGATGCGAAACCCGTTTGCCTTATCCAGCGGAACCGGCACTACCTTGCCGCCGGGCAATTCGATTTTATTTACATGCTGGGGATAGTAAGGTTCCAGTACGATGACTTCATCCCCGGTGTCGATCGCCGCCATGCAGATGGCAAAGGCGGCATGGGTCACGCCGCTGCAGACGAGAATCTCATCGGCGCCCGCTTCGATGTAGTTTCGTTCAAACACCTTCTCCGCCAGCGCCTCGCGGAACTTCTGCAGACCGCGAAAATCGCTGTAATGGACCTGCCCGTCATCCAGGGCCTGCTTGGCGGCTTCCTTGATATGCGCCGGCGTATCGAAACTGGGCATGCCGACCTCGAGGTGTATGACATCGATACCCTGCTCCATCATCGGTATTGCCTTTTCATACATGCCGAAGGATTTGGTCGAGGATTCAGTTATCCGTTTTGCCGGCCATTTCATTTAAATATCTCCGGGTTATTTGAAAGTCATGCCTGGCTGCCGCGCAGTTGCGCGGTCTCATCCTGCGCAATGCTGTAGCCAATAGCCGGGCCGTTGTGATGGATGGCGAGCCCGTATTTTTCCCGGGCTGCTTCGACGGATACCAGGCCGTTGCGCACGTCACGCAGCACGGCCTCCGGGTCACGCTGCCGGGGGTCGCCGAATCCGCCGCCGCCGCTGGAGATGATGGTCATGGTATCTCCCTGCATCAGTGTGTACATGCTGTTGCCGTCGATCTCCTCCAGGCTGCCGTCGGCATGCTCCAGCGTCATCCGGTGCGGGACCGCGCCCTGCCCGTCCCGGATACCCAGGGGCGCGGTAAAATCACGAGCGCCGCTGCCGAAATTCGCGCAGGCGATGTTGTCGCCATCAATGGCGAAGGTGTAGCGTACCCCGAAACCGCCGCGCCACTTGCCGGCGCCGGCGCTGTCCGGTTCAATTTCATATTCGATTACCCTGTACGGTGTCACCAGTTCGTGCAGTTCGGGGTCCGGCGCGCGTAGACCGCCCAGGGTAACGGGCGTGCCCACGTGGTCCCAGCCGTCGTAACCGTTTACCGCGCCGCCGCCGCCCTTGCTCATGAAGTGGATATCCGCAAAGAAGCGGCCGTTGCCGGGATGTATCCCCATGGTGGCCGGCGCGCACCAGCGTCCCCACAGCGCCGGTACCTGGTCCGGTATGACCTGCGCCAGGGCCAGCCAGGTAGCCTCGATCATGGCCTCGCCGACACATAAGGTACAACATGAAGTCGGCGCCGGTTCCGTCGCGTTCACGATCGTCCCCTCCGGCGCGACGACGTGCAGAGGCCTTACCGCCCCGTCGTTGAAGTCGATATCGTTGCTGATGGCGCCGGTCGCGAACAGGGCGAGGTGGCTCATGGCATTGGTGTTCGGCAAGGTGCTGTTTATATAACCGACAGACTGTGGGTCGCTGCCGGTGTAGTCAAAGGTGACGTTGTCACCCTTGATCTTCAGGGTGAGGCGCACCACCGGGCTCTTGTTGAACTCGATGCCGTCGTGGTCGATGGCGCGCTCCGCATAATATTCGCCGTCCGGTACGGCGGCGATGTCGGCGCGTACCCGGCGTTCGGTGGCGTCCAGTATTTCCGCGGTGGCGAAGGACAAGGTTTCCGCGCCGTACTGGTCGAGCAAGGCGGTCAGCCTCCTCTCTCCCAGGTTGACCGCACCGATCTGGCACTGTATGTCTCCTTCCACCAGATCCCGGGCGCGCACGTTGAGCAAAATGAAATCCAGCACATCCTCCCGCAGCACGCCTTTATCGGCAAGACGCAGGCAGGGGATGCGCAGGGCGTCCTCCCAGGCGTCCCGGGCCTGGGGGTTGTAGCCGACCACACCACCGCCGCCCATGTCGGCGTGGTGACCCTTGGACAGCAGCCAGTAACGCAACTGCTCGTCGCGGAACACCGGTTTCATCACGTTCAGGTCCGGCGGGTGGTTGTTGCCGCGGTAGGGGTCGTTCAGCACGAACAGGTCGCCTTCGTGGATGTCCCCGGCAAAACGCTCCGCAATGGCCTTGGCTGTAAACGGAGTGGAGGCGGCAATGTCGGGGATGTAAATGGTTTGCGCAACCAGTTCCGTGTTGTTGTCGAATATGGCGGTAGTGAAATCCCGCGCTTCGGAAAATATCGGCGAGCGGGACGTGCGCAACATGGTCTCACCCATTTCCTTGCAGATGGATGACAGCCGTGCGCTGATGATGGCGACGTCTACGGGGTCAATTTGACTCATGATTCAATTATATCCGCAGATTACGCAGATTAGCACAGATAAAAAGACTTAAAGGATTGACTGTGTAAGTTAAACAGCTAACGCAATACCTTAGCGTCTTTACATTTATCTGCGTAATCTGCGTAATCTGCGGATGATATTTTTAACTTTATAATTCTGTGTCCACTGTAGCCAATACACGAGTTAAGAGGTAGTTGCCCCACTCGTCGCAGCCCAGTTCGGTATCGCCCGGTAACACGATAGTCGTCGTCGGTTGTTCAACGATGGCGGGGCCCGGTAGCCGGTTACCCGGTTGCAGGGCGAGTCCGTCGTAGACAGGCACGGCCGTCATCCTGTTGTCGAACCAGGCGGGTCGTTCCCCCTTGCGGGCATGGTCTGCCGCGGGACTGCCGAGTTTGTGTTTCTGTGTTTCCGGTTTCTTCGTGGCGCCAGTGGCGCTGAGGCGCAGGTTGATAAGCTCCACTTCCGCATGGGGCATACTGTAGCCGAAGCGGTCGTCGTGGAGTCGGTGGAACTGGCCGACCAGTTTCTCCCACGCTGAAGTATCCGCTACGCCGGTATCAAATCCGGGCACCTCGACCTCGTTAAACTGGCCGACATAACGCAGGTCGGCGGAGAAATCGAGGGTTACGTCAGTATCACAGACCTGCTCTTCCCTGAACGTAGCAAGGGCCATCTCCCGCATGGCGCGAATGGCTCCATTAATGACCTCGAAATCCACCAGCGATCCGACCATGGCGCAGGTGCGTATATAGGTATGCTTCAGGTCCGACAGCAACATGCCGGCCGCACAGAATACCGAGGATTCCCGCGGCACCAGCAAGGTGTCGATGCCCAGTTCCCGGGCGATGGGCACCGCGTGTATCGGTCCGGCGCCGCCGGCAACGATCATGGCGAACTCGCGCGGGTCCAGGCCGCGTTGCACCGTGACCACCGTCACGGCATTGCTCATGATCGAGTTCGCCACGCGGTAAATACCGTAGGCGGCATCCGTAACGGACAGGCCCAGGGGGTTGGCAATGCTGTTTTCTATGGCATTTACGGCCGCGTCACGGTCCAGTTTCATGGCCCCGCCGTGGAAGTAATTTTCATCCAGATACCCCAGCACCAGGTCGGCATCCGTCACGGTAGGTTCGGCGCCGCCATGGCCGTAACATGCGGGGCCGGGGTCTGCGCCGGCACTGGCCGGCCCCACGTGCAACATGCCGCCGTCATCGACGCCGGCTATGGACCCGCCCCCGGCGCCTACGGTGTGGATATCCAGCATTGGTACCGCCACGTGAAAACCGCCTACTTCATTTTCCGATGTAACTACCGCCCGTTCATTCTGTACCAGGGCGACGTCGAAACTGGTGCCGCCCATATCCACGCTGATGATATTTCTGTAGTCATGGGTACGGCCGTAATGAATCCCGGCCCCGGGCCCGCCCGCGGGTCCGGACAGCAGGGTATTAACGGCAAACCGGCTGGTGACTTTAGGCGACATGCAGCCGCCGTTGGACTGCATGATATTCAGTACACCGGAAAACCCGTTTTCACCCAAACGCGTCTCCAGGTTTTGCAGGTAGCGGGCCAATGGCGGCCCGGTGTAGGAATTCAGCGCCGTGGTGCTGTGCCGCTCGTACACCCGTATCTGCGGCAGTACTTCGCTGGACAGTGAGATGTATACCCCGTCCAGCGCCTGCTGCAGAATTTCCCGGGTGCGCAATTCGTGTGCCGGGTTGAGAAACGACCACAGGTAGGAAACCGCAACGGCTTCGACTCCGGCGTCGCGTAATACTTCGGCCGCCGCGCGCACGTCTTCTTCCACCAGGGGAGTGATGACCCGGCCGTTGGCGTCTATCCGTTCCGTTACCGTCAGGGTCAGCGCCCGCTCAATCAGTACCGGCGGCGGCGCCAGTTCCAGGTCATAGCGCTCCCCGGTCTTCATGCCCCGGCGCATGGCCAGCAGGTCGCGGAACCCCCGGGTGGTGATGAACCCGGTGCGGGCCCCGGTATGGGTAAGCACGGCATTGGTGGTGATCGTGGTGCCATGGACAATGGCATCTACTTGTGAGAGGAAGTCCCGTAACTCGAGCCGGCTTTCCTGCGCGGCCTGTTCCAGCGCGGCAAATACCCCCAGGCTGGGGTCGGCGGGCGTAGTAGGCGACTTGCAGATGCGCGTCCTGCCTTCCTCATCACATACCAGCAGGTCGGTGAAGGTGCCGCCCACGTCAATACCGATTTGATAACCCATGATTTATTTGAGTTCTTCTTTAATCCCCGCACAGTATAAAGTAACAACGCGGCGAACAGGGGACGAATTTTGGAACTGCTCCTTTTACGGGTAGTGTGCTAAAATTTCCAGGATTTTATCCAGGTTGGAATCCTGATGAGCCAACATTTGTTACCGTCCGCCTTTGCTGAACTCGAACCGTTTATCGACTGGTCGCTGGGCAACGAAGCCGAACGCCTGGAAAAACGTCTCACCTCTTCCATGGAAGAAATCCAGGCGTTCTACTCCGCCATGCTGGATCGTATCGAGGAGGCGCTGGAATACCTGAACGGGTTTCCCCTTGACGAGTTGCCGGAACCGGAACAGCGCCTCCTGAACATGACCCTGTCCCTCGCCGAGGTCTGGGTTGCCGTGGAACTGTACAAACAACCGGACCACCCTTTCGACCTGGACATGAGGCGTTTCGTACCGGGCGAGGCGAACTCCGTTCCACCCGTATGACCGGGCGCCTGACCGCCAACCAATGACAGACACCGCCCCATGGAACTGACCCACAAGACCCGCACCTCGAAATACCCCGAACTGGGAACAGATCCGCTGCCCATCCGCCCCTGCATCGATCCGGATGTGTTCAAGGCGGAACGGGAAGCGGTATTCCGCCGTTCCTGGCTGAACGTGGGCCGGGTCGAACTGATCCCCGAGGCGGGCGATTACTTCGTCCGGGACATCGAGATGTGCTTTACCTCGGTGCTCGTAGTGCGCGGGCGCGACAACGTCATCCGGGCCTTCCACAATATGTGCTCGCACCGGGCCAATCAGGTGGTCTGGAAAAACCGCGGCAAGTGCCGGGGCGCCTTTGTCTGCCCGTTCCACGGCTGGGCCTTCGATACCCGGGGCAAGCTGATCAACATGACCGACAAGGAAAATTTCTTTACCGGCCCCGATGCCGACCTGGACATGACCGAGATCCAGACGGATGTCTGGAACGGCTTCATATTCATCCGCCTCAAGCCGCAGGACGACCAGACACTGGAAGAGTACCTGGAGCCGGTCTCCTCGTCCCTGAAGGACTACCCGTTTGCCGAACTGACCCGGCGCGAATGGTACAGCGTGGACGAGAAAGTCAACTGGAAGGTGCTGCTGGACGCGCAACTGGAAGGCTGGCACGTGCCGTTCCTGCACAGGGACAGCCTGGCCCGCTCCACTTCCGCGGCCGGCATGCTGTTGCGCCACAGCGTGCTGGAGGCCCTGGGTCCTCACGGGTTGCTGGGCACCGACCCTCCGCCGGTATTCAATCCCACGCCGGTGGGAGAGGTAAGCCTGAAATACGGGATCGGCGCCTACGATGCGTTCGCCTTTACCGAAGCGCGCCGCACGGATACGGAAAAATACCACCTGAGAGGCGCGATGAACCTGTACTTCATCTTCCCCAACGTCATCATGGGCCTGATGCGGGACTGCTACTGGATGTACAACGTGTGGCCGCTTGCCGTGGACCGCACGGTATGGGAGATCGGCGTGAACACGGCCCCGCCGCGCAACGCCAGCGAGTTGTTCTGCCAGGAATACAACAAGATCGGGCTGCGCGATACCCTGATGGAAGACACCGCCACCCACGAGAAGGTGCAGCAGGTATTGAAATCCGGCGCCAAGGAGCACTTCCATTTCCAGGACGAGGAACTGGCATTGAGGAATTTCCACCACGCGGTCGACGCCTGCCTGGCGAAACTCCCGAAATCCTGATGGGAAATGCGGACCGTGGATAGACCTGCGCACATCACGGCAGGCGTATCCGGCCACGTTGATCATGGTAAAACCAGCCTGGTCAGGGCGCTGACCGGCATGGAGACGGACCGTCTGAGGGAAGAAAAGGAAAGAGGCCTGTCGATCGTGCCGGGGTTTGCTTATCTCGAGTCGGAACGGGGCGTGATCGATTTCATAGACGTACCCGGCCATGAGGATTTCATTCGCATGATGATATCCGGCGCAACCGGCATCGATTTCCTGTTGCTCACGGTGGCGGCAAACGAAGGGATCAAGCCGCAGACGCGGGAGCACCTGCATATCGCCGACCTGCTCGGCACGGGCAAGGGCCTGGCAGTCATCACCAAGTCCGACCTCGCAGCTCCGGGCGATTGCGGGCGGGTTGCGGACCAGATCAGAGACTTTACTGCCGGCACGTTCATGGAAGGCTGCGGGATCATCGAGACATCCGTAAGCAACGGCCAGAGTATCCATAATTTAACAGCGTTGCTGGAACAGCAGTTGCTCGACCCGGTCGAGAGAATAGACACCGGACGCTGCTACCTGCCCCTGGACCGGGTGTTCACCATGCCCGGTTTCGGCACCGTCGCAACCGGCACCCTGAGGAACGGCGCGCTGGCGACCGGCCAGGAAGTCGATATCCTGCCGCAGGGACGCCGGGCCGTTGTCCGCCAGTTGCAGGTGCATAACAGGGAGGAGGAAATTGCATATCCGGGACAGCGGGTCGCCGTCAACCTCCGCAACGTCGACATGAGCCACATAGCCAGGGGCGATGTGCTGGCCTCTCCGGGATACCTTGAACCAACCCGCCTGCTCGACGTCGAACTGCGCCTGCTGGACGGGCCGGATGCCCCGCCGAAGTACGGTGAGATGATCCGCGTCCTGTTCGGGACCTGCGAAGTGCCGGCGAAGTTGCGTATCCTGGGCGATGGGGAGGCGCAACCGGGCTCGACGTTCCCTGCCCAGCTTGACTGCGGGCGCGCCGTGGCAGCGCCGGTCGGGGAGCGTTTTATCATGCGCACCTTGTCACCGGCGAAGACAATCGGCGGCGGGCGCATCCTGGACAACGCCCCGGCAAAACACCGCCGCTCGGACCGGCGCGCCGTGAGTCGCCTGACCAGGCTGGCAAGCGGTGATACTGCCGAAGTTATTCGCGAACTGGTCTGGGCCACGGGCGCCCGGGGGATGGATATCTCCGACCTGGCCAGGTCCGTGAACCTGGCGGAAGATGAACTGGCGCACAGGCTGGATGAAACGGAAAGTGTATTCATCGAGGCGCAGCGCGTGATGTCTGCGGACGCATTCAAAGCCTTGCGCGAACAGGCGCTGGCTGAAATAAAAGAATTTCACAAGGCAAACCCGCTGCGTCAGGGACAGCCCCTGGAAGATCTGCGCGCCCGTCTTGGGGACGGCATCGACGAGACGGTGTTCCGGTTCCTGGTTGACCACCTGGCCGTGGAGGACCTTGTCCGGACCGATAAAACCCTGGTACGCCTGCGGGACTTCGATCCCCTGGAGGCGCTTGATGCCGGTGACAAAAAGATCGCCGGGGAAATAGCCGGCGCATTCAAGGCGGGCGGCTTACAACCGCCGGAACTGAACGAGGTGCTGCAGGGCAACCCGCAACGGAAACGTATGTACCGGTTCCTGACCGAAACCGGCGAACTGGTGCCGCTGCATAACAGGGAGACAAACCGTACGCTGGTATTCCACCGCCACAGCATCGACGGGATGGTTCACAAGCTGCAACAGGCCTTCCCCGGTTCCGCGGCATTCACCGTGGCGGATGCGCGTAAACTCCTGGATACTTCAAGGAAGTTCGCTATACCCCTGCTGGAATACCTGGACGGCCTGCGCGTGACCGTCCGCATCGGGGACAGGCGCAAGGTATTATGATATTCGAGGGTATCCGGGGTCAGAGTAAAACTCTCTGGGTTTTACTCTGACCCCATATATTTGACCCTGTATATTGGAGGTGAAAGAAGTCTGGTGACTTCCCTGGTCTTCAAAACCAGTGACTTGCCCAACGCGAGTGGTGGGTTCGATTCCCATCCACCTCCGCCATTGTACCTATCAAGAATTTGGTAACACTTTGTTAATATCGGCTTGATATTGTGTGCTATTAAGCTATAATTAACAAATATTTGTTGATTTTCTCCTATAAAGAGTTATGTAGCTGCAATCATGATCCATAAATACCGATTCAAGAACTTTTTTTCATTTGCCGAGGAAACGGAGGTCTCCTTTGTGCTTAATCGACAGGTTCCAGCTTCGGATCTGGTGTTCGAGAGCCCGGGTGGTGCACGTCTGTCGAAAATACTGGCAGTCATCGGTGCCAATGGCTCGGGTAAAACCAATGTGTTGAAACCACTTCCCTTCCTTGGATGGTTTATTGCGCATTCGTTTACAACCGGCAAGCCGGAGAAGGAAAATCCGGTAAAGCGCCACTTTTTCTCTGACATGGAAGACAGCGAGTTTGAGATTGAATTCGAGGTCAATGGCCGACATTATCGCTATTCCCTGGTTATCAACCCGCAGCGGGTAATGCATGAATCTCTGCATATAAAGACCAGCAAGTTTTTCAGCTTTATATTCCGGCGTGACTGGTCTGAGGCTGATACAGCCTACAACATCCGTCAGCAGAATTTCGGATTTGCTGTGAGTGAGGCTGAGAAAGTCCGTCCGAATGCTTCGTTGGTCGCAACAGCGGCCCAGTACAATGTTCCAAGCGCGCTGGAACTGGTCAATTATTTTACAACTTTTTATACCAATGTAGGACACGGTGGCCGGGTTCATTTCGAGCCCAGGGAAATGCATTTGACCGCAGAATACTTTCATGGTCGGCCGGCGCTTCGCTCGCAGATGTCTGATATTTTGAGCAGTTTGGATCTGGGTTTGGCAGAAGTCATTATTGAAACAAATTATCATGTAGATAAGGAAACCGGATATACCATCAAGACCAAATACCCGTTCTGTATTCACCGTTACGGTAAGCAAGAGCAAACACTATCAATGGGGTTTGAATCCAGTGGTACACAGGCTACTTTTCTCCTACTGAAGATGATTTTGCCGGCGCTTGAGCATGGCGGCCTAGTCATCATCGATGAGATGGAAGCTGACTTGCATCCTGACATGATCACCTCATTACTTGAGCTGTTCATTGATCCTGAGCGCAATCCTCACAATGCACAGATTATCTTTACCTGCCATGCACATGAGGTTCTTAATGATTTGCAGAAAGATCAGGTCCTGCTTACCGAGAAAAACCCCGAAGGTTTCAGCGAGGCATGGCGACTGGGTGATATGAAGGGTATTCGGCGGGATGATAATTTGTACGCCAAATACCGTGCCGGCGCCTACGGCGCTGTTCCAAATCTTTGATTGATTGACAGATGGCTTTACGCAAGGGACGCACCGCACGCCATACCATCCTGTTGGTCGGTGAGGGTGCATCTGATTCAGCATTTCTCAAGCATATAAAATCTCTATACATCAGCCGGGGCTCTGGGGTAAGCGCCAAAATTCGTAATGCTCACGGCAAAGGGCCTGATCATGTCGTGGATTATGCTATCAGACACCGTCAAAATGCGGCCTACGACCGGGTTTTAGCATTACTCGATGCCGACATTGAAATGTCGACGGCGGCACGCAGGCGGGCCAGGTCAAAAAGGATACAAATTATAAAAACGGAACCTTGTCTCGAAGGGCTGTTGCTCAAAATCCTTGGTAAGTATGTACCGCCCACAAGTGCCGAGTGTAAAGCGCGGGTAAGCGATGCAGTTCCGGCTCCACTGACGAGCCCGAAAGACTATCAAGCGAATTTTCCCAAGGATTTATTGGACGAGCGGCGTGATGATGTTACCGAACTCGGGAGATTGCTGGATTACTTGTTGTTTAACTGTCAATGACAATGATGTAGATGGAATTGATAAAAACTATTAAGCGGCTATAGGTTTCGCCTTCTCTATTCGAGACCGGCGCTTTGTCGTATTAAGCGCCTTCCAGAGCTCATTGCGTTGCTGCAGGTTCAACCAGAATTCAGCAGAGTTGCCGAAAACCGTGGCAAGCATCAATGCGGTATCGGCAGTAATGGCGCGGCGATTAGTACACAGTTCGTTGACGGTTTTCCGACTCACACCCATCGCCTCCGCCAGTTGTCCCTGGGTCAGTCCCATAGGCACGAGAAATTCCTCGGAAATCATCTCACCAACACTGACGGGTTGCCGTTTCGTGATATTCATAGCCTGCCTGACCGATAATCGTGATTGTCCAGATAAATGCCCCGTGCCTCACCATGTTCATCAGTCCATGTAAACACCAGCCTCCATTGTTTATTGATGCGGATGGAATGTTTGCCCGCCAGTTTTCCTGTCAGCTTTTCAAAATGGTTGCTCGGTGGCGACCGCAAGTCGAGGTCACAGGTTGCATCATCAATTAATTGCAACTTTCGGAACAACCGATCCTTGATCACAGCGGGAATTTTCTTTCCGGCTATATCTTCCAGATAGAAGTCCCGTAGCCACCGGTCCCGAAAACTGTGAATCAAAAGTCATCTCCTTGAATTTGTATCATTGTAACGTGCCTGGTTACTATTTGCAAGCATAAACATAGTTGGAATTCTGGTGACACAGTGCTTATGAAATGCCACTCGTCTTAGCACGATGTTTTTCACCATGAAAAACCAGTTCTAATCCTTAAAACGGAGCGACATTGAGAATTTTATTCTTTACAATCAAAAAGTTATATTGAGTGATATTGGTCCGACCCTCTTGTGTTGGCCGACCCTCTTGTGCTAGACACTTACTTGTTTTTCAACGATCCAACAAGCAGGAACTATGTTGCAGCTTGCTCGGAATGCGTAAGACGCCTTTGCATTTTGCATAGCGGGTTGGCATGCATCCCTTTACCGAGCCCAAGATCCAGGAATCCCCTTATATGACTGTCTGGTTTGTTGGCCGCGTCAAGTGTAACTTCATTAAGTAGTGCTTCAGGAAAATTTGCGCGGCTGTGTGCCTGAATCACAGCTTCAATAGTTCGCCGTGCTATGTTGTGCTGTTGTATCCCAAGCACATCGAGTCCTATGCCGAAATGGGCCAATCGGACTTCCGGGTCTCCTTTACTGGCTTCGCCCGCAGAAGTATGTAGTGCAATTGCCTCATGAATAATATCGGTCTTCTCCTTGTCATATCCACTTTCCAATAGAAAACCATGGGCTCCCCGCGCGCTTTCCAATTCAAAATCATCCGGACCGGCATATTCTTTCGACAAGCTTAAGTCATGCATGATAGTAGCGAGATACAGGACTTCCCGATCAAATTTCTCACCGATATGCATACCGATAGCAACACTGAATTTGTAGCTGCGCAGGCAATGTAAAAAGATTTCCGGGGAGTTTACTTTTTGTACAAGCCCGGTCGCCTTAGTGGCCGATTTACTGTCAGGTGGCGCCAGTTCTTCCAGTTCAATATTGCGTGGCCGATTAATTCCCATACTACGCACCAGTTTCCACATTTGCCCACGAATTCTGACACCCAGAACACGAGATATAGCGGCTAGTGGAGATTTGCGGTCAAGACTTGTCGTTAAATTGGTCATAACTTTTTATTACCGGGAGTTGTTTAATTTTGTACCAGTTCGTATAATAGTAGCATATATTATACGAACTGGTACAAAATGAATGAGAAAACCCGGGGGCGTCCCCGTCAGTATGACCGGGAACAGGTATTAACCAGTGTCCTGTCTTTATTCTCGGAGAAAGGGTATTCCGCAACTTCTCTGGATGATATTTCCGAGGCCATGAATATGAATCGACCCAGTATTTATAATGCCTTCGGTGATAAAGAGTCGATCTATCTCCACGCTATGGACTCCTTTCGCAAACAGATGCGTAGAGCAGTCGGAAAGTACCTGGACTCTGAATACGATCTGGAAACGGCCCTGATGAATACTTACCTCTCGGCACTCAAGGTCTATTTCTCAAGTCGGCCTGCGCAGGGATGTTTTATCTTCTGTACCGCACCGGCAGAGGTCATCAATCAGCCGGTAATCAAGGAAAAAATCAGTGATACCCTTGTCGAGGTGGATGAATTCTTTCAAGTGCTTTTCGCAAATGCCCAGGAGCAGGGGGATTATCCAAAAAATATGGATGCATCAAATGCCGGAAAACTTGCACAGGGTGCACTGCATACAATTGCCATTCGGGCACGAGCGGGAGAGTCACAGGCCTCCCTGAAACGATTTATCGAATTCACAGTCCCGATTTTATGCAACTCCGGATCAGAATAGTCAGAAAATCGCTGCCGGATTGGAAGAAGCGCATGCCGGTGAACTCAACGAGTACCGATTCTGACCCGTGAACAAGCGGGAAGTCCTTATTGCCGTCGCGCCCAACGGCGCCCGCCTCAGTCGCAGGGATCATGCCGCCCTGCCCCTGACGTCTGGCGAAATTGCTGAAACTGCCCTGAGTTGCGCGCAGGCAGGCGCAGCAATGATTCATCTGCACGTGCGGGACGATGAGGGCAGCCACAGTTTGGACCCTTGGCGCTATGAGAAAGCCATTGCGGCCGTGAAACGGCGCGTGGGCGACAAAATGCTGATCCAGGTCAGTTCCGAAGGGGCAGGAATGTTTACTGCAGACCAGCAGATGGCAGCCGTCAAGGCGCTGATGCCGGAGTGTGTGTCCCTGGGTTTACGGGAATATATTAAAGACGTTTCAGCAATTGAGACAGGCGCCAGGTTCCTGGAAGTCCTGTATCGGAACAGGACCCAGGTCCAGTATATTCTGTATGGCCCTGATGACATACACTGGTACGAACACCTGTGTCAGCAAGGCATTATTCCGGGCGAAACCCACATGCTGTTATTTGTCCTCGGACGCTACGGAAAACAGGCCAGCCACCCCTCACAGTTGGCAGAATACCTGGAGGCTCTCGAACGCCCGTCGCCCTGGATGGTGTGCGCCTTCGGAGCCAATGAGTTGTCGGTGATGGAAGAGGCAGTCAGGCTGGGCGGACACTGCCGGGTAGGGTTTGAGAATAACCTGGAGGTCAGACCGGGGATCACTGCAGCCGACAACGCAGAGCTTGTACGTTCGACCGCAGATATAGTCCGTGAGTCAGGAAATGGGATTGCGGACGCCGAGGCCGCAAGACGGTTATTTCCGAAGTAAGGATTTATATTGCCGGTGAGTACGGGTAAGGTAACTTTGATTGATCAGCTGGTCTATACATCCTGCCTACTCATCCAGCCGAGACAGTTTCTCCTTCAGTTCCGGGGACAGGTTGGAATACCACTCGTTTTCCTTGCCGGACTCAGGCAGGACTTCTCCGTATTCGATCATCTGGTTCGGCAGCAGGTCGAGGATGTAGACCCAGACATCTGACTGGTCCAATCCTGAAACCCTGGTCAGGACGTCCCTTAATTCCAGGATCAATTGTTTCTTTACTGCTTCCGTTCTTCCTGAACGGATTTCACCGTGCAGGAACAATTGCGGTTCGGAGACGAGTTTCCCGCCCATGAAATGGCTTCCCACGGATTTCTCATTGAATATCACCTGGGCAAAATATTTGTTTGCCCCGGTGACCCTGTTATGCACTTCGGTTATTCCGTTTGCTATTTGGTTTTTCTGCTCCGGGTCCAGGTCCAGGGCTGAATGAGTGACTGTGTAGGTAGGCATGAGTATTTATTACTTGAATATTTTTTGAATCGTACTTTAAATTGTAGCATGCGGCCTTACCTGCCTGAAAACGAGAGCATCCCGTTACGATGACGGCTGACACACCGAAAACATTATTCATCGCCTGCGCCGCCCTGGGACGGGAGGTCAAGGACATCATCAGGAAAAACGGCTGGGATGCCGAGTTCGAGGCGATTGACGCCAGGCTGCACATGGAGCCGGCGAAGATCGGTCCGGCCGTGGAAGCGCGCCTGAAGCAGGCGCATGGAAAATATCAGCGGATTGTCGTGGTCTACGGCCACTGCGGCGCCTTCGACCTGGACGGTATACTGGAAAAATACGGCGCGGTGCGCCCGGCGGGTCCGCACTGTTACGAGATGTTCGGCGGCGGGGAATTTGTCAGGGCCATGGAGGAAGAGATCGGCACGTTTATCCTGACCGATTACCTGGTGCATGCCTGGGAGAAGTTCGTCGTAAAAGGGCTGAAACTGGACAAGCACCCGGAACTGACGGAACTCATGTTCGGCAATTACCGGCGCATGGTTTACTTTTCCCAGGAAGAAGACAATGCAGACCTGCTCGCGCGCGCCGAAGAAATCGCCGCTTCCCTGGGCCTTGAACTCGACATCAGGCACGTGGGTTACGGTGACCTTGAGCGCCGGCTGGCGGCCATCATGGAGGACCGGGAGCAACCGGTCACGAGTATGACCCACGACGGCTTCAACGCGGCGGCTTACCCTGTAGCGGAATCATAAAGGGGACGGATTTGAAATCCGTCCCGATAGCTGGGGTCAGAGTAAAATCCTGAGATCCATTGCCGATGGCAAGGTCAGGGGTGATTTTACTCTGACCCCTGATATTACGAGGGGGACGCGTACCCGCATCCGTTACCGGGTCACGTTCCCCACCGGCTGGGTCAGGGCATCGGCGACCAGTTCATCCACGTTGCTGCCGGTCAGCGAGTTCAGGAACGCTACGATGGAGTCCATCTCCGCGTCGCTCAGCCCCAGCGGTTGCACCAGGGGGTCCAGCAATTCATTCCTTATGCCGCCGCGGTTGTAGAACTCCACCACCTCGCGCAGGGTACGTAGCGAACCGTTGTGCATGTACGGGGCGCTGAGAGCCACGTTGCGAAGCATGGGTGTCCTGTATTTCCAGCGGTCGTCGGGGTCGCCGGTAATCTCGTAATGCCCCAGGTCGTTGGGCGCCGGTTTGCCGGCTAACGTGATGAAGGCCCGGTCCACCGTGAGCGTGGTGCCAGGCGCCACGGTGACCTGAACCTTGTCATCCGGTGTCCCCATGGAAACCAGGTAACCGATGCCGGTATTGTGCAGGGCGTGGTCGGTGAACAGGGCGTAATCCCGGTTGACGGTGTGGCACGCGACGCAGCGCGCCTTGCCGGTGAACAGCCCGAAGCCGGCTCTCGCCTGCTCGTCCAGGGCGTCTTTATCGCCGCCGTAATACCAGCGGTCGAACGCGCTGCCCGCCGAATTCAGGGTGCGCTGGTAACTGGCCAGGGCCATGCCCACGGTCTCCATGCCCGGCCCTTTCCCGTCGAACGCCTGCTCAAACTTGCCGCGGTATTCGGGCAGGGACTTCAGCCTGTCGATGACGAAGCCCACGGACGGGTTGGCCATTTCGTTGCGCGCCAGCAGCGGGGTCCAGACCTGCTGTTCCAGCAGGTTCTCCCGGGCGTCATGGAACAGCACGCGGGCGAAGCCGACATTATACAGCGTCGGGGCGTTGCGCCGCAGCGTCCGGCCCTCGATGCCTATGGCGACGGACAGTTCCTGGCTGGTGAAACCCTGTTCCGGGATATGGCACATGGCGCAGGAAAGGGTGTTGTTGTGGGACAGGCGCCGGTCGAAGAACAGTTGCCGGCCCAGCAGTATCTTTTCCTGCGTCAGCGGGTTGTTTTCCGGGATTTCGAGCGCGGGCAGGCCGGACAGGGCTCCATCACCTGCCGCGCCCTCCCCTGCGCCGGCCGTTGCCTGCGGCGCCGCGCCGAAGCCGTCATCTCCGCCTTCCATGGCCAGCGTGATGATGTCATTGATCACCGTGTCCGCATGCAGGAACGAGACGCTGTAAATGTTGCGCACCCGGCTTGCCTTGTCCAGCAGGAACACCCGCAGGATGTGGGAAATGTTCCCGGTGTATTCCCCGGCCTCGTTGTATTCCTTCTGCACCGACTGGTTGAATCCCCGGAGCAGCGGTTGCAGCCGCTCTGTCGAAGCCGTGGTCAGGAAGCGCCAGTCATAGTTGTTGCGGCTGAACTTCCTGCCGTACTCGACCATCACCTGCGGCGTGTCGAAATCCGGGTCGAAGCTGAGGCTGACCATCCGCACCTGGTCCTTGAGGCGCCTGTCCGCGTCCAGCCGTTGCTGCAACTGCCCCAGGACGAAGGTGGCCAGGGGGCACCCGTTTACGTCGTTGCAACTCGTGAAGATGAAACTGAGGACGACGAACTTGTCGCCGAGGAACTCATTCAGGGGCCGTTCGCGCCCCGCTTCGTCCAGGACCAGGCCGCCACCGGCCCTGCCCAGCGGGGGTAACTGATAGGTGCCCGGTTCGGGCGCCTCGTATTCGAGTACACGATAGCCGGGCGCCAGTATCTGTGCCGGCGCCTCATGCCGGTGCTGAGGCTGCTGCGCATGAAGTGTTTCCGCAGGGATAAGACAAAAAACGCCGGCTGCCAACAAGACGGCCGGCGTCAGGCGGTTGCAGCGCCGTTCAGTAATTGGCCGCCACGGATACGGCGCCATCTTCTCCCGCTGGTCTGTTTTTCGCATACAGGGCATAGGAACCGAAGCGCATCTGGTGCGGCATGCCCAGGCCTGCCGCCAGGAAATCGATGGAAAACTGCAGGGTCAGTTTTTCCCCGTCCCAGGTGTACGACTTGAAGTACTGCAGGTCTTCGCCCTCTTCCGCCTGGCGCTTGTCCCAGTTGGACAACAGGGACGAGGTGAAATATACCCGTTTCCCGTCCCAGCTCTGGGACAGCATGTTGATCTGTGCGCCGATCTTCTCCGCGTAGATTTCCTTTGCGTTATGGGGGTCGCTGATATCGAATACCCGGGCCATACCGTCGTTCCAGGTGTCCACCCACAACAGCGAGTCGTCCGCCGAGATGGAAATGTCCACGGGCAGCGGAATCTGCTCGGCGACGCCGATGTCCGCAACCGGCTTCGCGTGCCAGTCGCCGCCGTCATCTTCGTAGATCAGCCAGATCTTGGACGTGAGCGCGGTGGTGGTGAAGCAATAATTATTACGCGAGCCCCAGGCGCAACGGAGTTCCAGCGGCGCCCCCGGCACATCCAGCACCTTTTTCGGCTGGCGTTTGTGCAGGTCCCAGACGACCACGGTATTGCCGAAGCGCTGCATGGCTTCCGGGTCTGCCATCATCTGGCCCAGGTCCATCATGTAATTGTTCCAGCCGGTAAATGACGAGGTCACCAGGACGTTGCGGCGCGGCAGCGCGCGCACGTCATAGCCATAGCCGTCGGCGAAACTGCCGGACTTGGCCGCGCCCTGCAGATCACCATCGGTGGGCATCCAGTAAGTGGCGATGTATTCTCCGTCGTTGGTGTATTCCACCATCCCGGTAATTCCGCCATGGTCCTTGTCGTTGGACAGCCCGGTGATGAGCATCCTGCCGGGCATGGCATAACTGGTGTGCGGGCCGACCACGCCGCCGCTGCGGGAGACGAAATCGTCGATGGTCTTGTGCAGCCTGGGTTCGGCCGGGTCCGTGTGGATATCAAAGATGAATATCCTGCTGGTATCGAGGCCGGACGCCCACAGGTAGCGCCGGTCGTCCGTCAGGCCCGAGTGGTGGGCCTCGTTACGGCCGCCCACCGACAGGGTGTGGACTACCTTGCCGTAATTTTCCGACTGCGGGTTGACGTCAACGGTGACCAGTTTGTCCTGCTCGTCCCCAAGGCCCTCCATGCCCAGGGTCCAGACATATACGAAGTCCTCCTGGCCGACGATTTTCGCCATGTACGGCGACATGCAGGTCTCATCGGCGGAGGCCGTGGACGTGATTGACAGCAGGAAGAGAAAGGCAATAAAATAGACGGGGCCGGTAAGTTGTTTCATTGGTTGTCTCCGGTCTGCAAAGGATTCGTTCCGGGGACTATATTACAACGATTCGGCGTATTTTACATAGTTTTACCGTATTCCACCGACCACCGTCGTGCATTGTACAAATCATGACGTACTCAACGTGCGTTTAACCGGATTGTAAGCTGATAATAGTATATAAGCCGTAACCTGATTATTTCCCACTTGGACAATACTGAGTAATGAAACGCACGCGCGGCAAGAAAGGCCGCATCCAGGGCCGTATTACGCCCCATAAGGCGCTGGCCGAGGTACGGGAACTCCTGGGAGACGCGCCGCGTTCCCGCGACCTGCTGGTGGAACACCTGCACAGGCTCCAGGACCACTACGGCCACCTGTCGCACCGCCATCTCCTGGCCCTGGCCATTGAAATGGAGTTGCCCATGGCCGAAGTTTATGAAACAGCCACTTTCTATCACCATTTCGATGTTTTGAAGGCCGATGAGAACGCACCCCCGGCGCTAACCGTGCGGGTATGTGAATCGCTGACCTGTGAGATGTTCGGCGCGGCCGGGCTGATCAACCAGCTTGGCGTGCTGACCGACCCGGACCAGGTCAGGATTCAACCGGTCCCCTGCGTGGGCCGCTGCCAGGCGGCGCCGATTGCCGTGGTGGGGACCAACCCCGTAGAACGGGCCGAGCCGGAAACGGTCACCGCCGCCGTGAAGAACGGGGATACCGCATGCCCGGTGCCGGATGCGGTCCGCTATGCGGGCTACCGCGATCAGGGCGGCTACAAGTTGCTGGCGGACTGCATGAACGGCCGCCATACACCCGAACAGGTCATCGACATGCTGGAGCAGGCCAACCTGCGCGGCCTGGGCGGCGCCGGTTTCCCGGCGGGAAGGAAATGGCGCATCCTGCGCGGTCAGCCCCAGCCCCGGCTGATTGCCGTCAACATCGATGAAGGCGAACCGGGGACGTTCAAGGACCGTTATTACCTGGAACTTGACCCGCACCGTTTCATCGAAGGGACGCTGATCGCGGCCTGGGCCATCGAGGCGGAAGCGATATATATCTACCTGCGTGACGAATACGCCGGTTGCCGCACCCTGCTGGAGGCGGAACTGGCGGCATTGCAACAGGATCCTCCCTGCCCGCTGCCGCCGCTCCACCTGCGCCGCGGCGCCGGCGCATATATCTGCGGCGAGGAATCCGCCATGCTCGAATCCATAGAGGGCAAGCGCGGCATGCCGCGCCTCAGGCCGCCTTACGTAGCGGAGGTGGGCCTGTTCGACCGGCCCACCCTGGAACAGAACATGGAGACCCTGCACTGGGTGCGGGATATTATTGAGAAAGGACCCGAATGGTTCACTGACCAGGGCAGGCGCGGGCGCAAGGGCCTGCGCTCGTTCTCGGTGAGCGGCAGAGTGCAGAACCCCGGCGTGCACCTGGCGCCGGCGGGCATTACCATCCGCGAACTCATCGAGGAATACTGCGGCGGCATGCTGCCCGGGCACGAATTTTACGGTTATTTCCCCGGCGGCGCTTCCGGCGGCATACTGCCCGCCGCACTGGATGATGTACCGCTGGATTTCGACACCTTGCAGCCCCACGGCGCCTTCATCGGTTCGGCCGCGGTCATTGTGTTGTCGGACAAGGACAGCGCCCGCGCCCTGGCATTGAACGCAATGCGCTTCTTCGAGGATGAGTCCTGCGGCCAGTGCACGCCGTGCCGGGCGGGGACGGCCAAGGCGGTGAAACTGATGGAGAAACCCGAGTGGGACCGGCTGCTGCTGGAGGACCTGGCTCAGGCCATGGAAGACGCCTCCATCTGCGGACTGGGCCAGGCCGCGCCGAACCCGTTGCGCTGTGCCATGAAGTATTTTCCTGGAGAGTTCTCCTGATTTTGTCCGCAGATGACGCAGATTAGCGCAGATATTATTTTAAAATGCAGAAGCAAGACGATACAACAATCCGGTTCTCCCTGAACGGGCGCGAAATTGAGGCCGCGGCGGAAGAGACTATCCTTGACGCCGCAGAGCGTCACGGCGTGGAGATCCCCCGGCTGTGCTACAAGGAAGGCTATCGCGCCGACGGCAATTGCCGCGCCTGCATGGTGGAGATTGAGGGTGAGCGCGCCCTGGCGCCGTCCTGCTGCCGCAAACCGGCGGACGGCATGAAGGTAAGCAGCGACAATGAGCGCGCTCTGCACTCGCAGAAAATGGTGCTGGAACTGCTGCTGGCCGATATGCCGCAACAGGGGACGTCGCCGTACCGGCTGGATTCGGAACTCGACCAATGGGCCTCCAGGCTGAACGTGTTCTCTCCCCGCTTCGAAGCGCGGGAAGCCGTTGTGCCGGACCACTCGCACCCGGCCATCGCGGTCAACCTGGATGCCTGTATCCAGTGTACCCGTTGCGTGCGCGCCTGCCGGGAAGAACAGGTGAACGACGTTATCGGTTACGCACAGCGCGGCAGGCATTCCGAAATCGTGTTCGACATGGGCGACCTGATGGGCGAGAGCACCTGCGTGGCCTGCGGCGAGTGCGTGCAGGCCTGCCCCACCGGCGCCCTGATGCCGGCCCGCAACGTCGGGCTGGTGGAACCGGACAATCAGGTCGATTCCGTCTGCCCGTACTGCGGCGTGGGCTGCCTGTTGACGTTCAACGTAAAGAACGACCACATACAGTACGTCGAAGGCCGGGACGGCCCCTCCAACCAGGGCCGCCTGTGCGTCAAGGGGCGCTACGGCTTTGATTACGTACACCACCCGGCCCGCCTGACGCGGCCGCTGATCCGGAAACCGGGAACAACCAAGACCACGGAGATCATCCCGTCCCGGGCGCTGCACCGTTATTTCCGCGAGGCGACCTGGGAAGAGGCCCTGGACCTGGCGGCTTCCGGCCTGCGCTCTATTCGTGACGCGCAGGGGTCGCAGGCCCTGGCCGGATTCGGCTGCGCCAAGGGCAGCAACGAAGAGGCCTACCTGTTCCAGAAGCTGGTGCGCACCGGCTTCGGCACCAACAACGTGGACCATTGCACCCGCCTGTGCCATGCCTCCTCGGTGGCCGCGCTGCTGGAGACCATCGGCTCCGGCGCGGTCTCCAACCAGGTGGCCGACGGCACGCAGGCCGAGGTCATCATCGTGATCGGCGCCCGGCCCAATGACAACCACCCGGTGGCGGCCACCTTCATGAAGAACGCCACCCTGAACGGCAGCAAACTGATCGTGATTGAGCCTTACAGTTCCGAGATGTACCTGCACGCGCACGCGTTCCTTCAGTTGCGCCCGGGCACGGACGTGCTGCTGCTGAACGGCATGATGCACACCATCATCGACGAGGGACTGCACGACCAGGCGTTCATCGATGCCCACACCGACGGGTTTGAAGCGCTCCGGGAAACGGTGCGGGAATACAGCCCGGAGAAAGTGTCGCCGCTGTGCGGCATCGCCCCGGAGACCATCCGTGAGACGGCGCGCCTGTATGCGACGGCGAAGACCGCCATCATCTTCTGGGGTATGGGCATATCCCAGCACGTGCACGGGACGGATAACGCCCGCTGCCTGATCTCGCTGGCGCTGATGACCGGGCAGATCGGCCGACCCGGCACCGGCCTGCACCCGCTGCGCGGCCAGAACAACGTGCAGGGCGCCTCCGACATGGGCCTTATCCCCATGGTTTACCCGGACTACCAGTCCGTGAAAGACCCCGCGGTGAAAAGCAAATTCGAGGAATTCTGGGGCGTGGAACTGGATCCCGACGCCGGCAAGACCGTGGTCGAGATCATGCACAGCGTCCATGCGCGGGATATCACCGGCATGTACATCATGGGAGAGAACCCGGCCATGTCCGACCCCAACCTGGAACACGCCAGGGAGGCGCTCACCAGGCTGGATCACCTCGTGGTGCAGGATATCTTCTTCACGGAAACCTGCGGCTTCGCCGACGTCATCCTGCCCGCGTCGGCGTTCCCGGAGAAGACCGGCACCTATACCAACACCGACCGCCGGGTGCAACTGGGCAGGCAGGCGGTCTCCCCGCCCGGCGAGTCGCGCCAGGACCTGTGGATCATCCAGGAACTGGCCCGGCGCCTGGGCCTGGAATGGGACTACACCGGATCCGAAGCCGTATTCGAGGAGATCAGGCAGGCCGTGCCCAGCATGGCGGGCATGACCTGGGCGCGGCTGGATGAGGAGGATTCACTCACCTATCCTCTTGTCAGTGAAGGCGACCCGGGCGAACCGGTCATCTTCAGGGACGGCGTGTTCCCGACCGATGACGGCAGGGGGCGTTTCGTCGCGGCCGACTATATCGAGGCGGACGAACTGCCCGATGAGAAATACCCCTTCGTCTTCATGACCGGACGGCAACTGGAACACTGGCACACCGGCACCATGACTCGCCACTCCCGGGTGCTGAACACCATAGAACCCTGGCCCTATGTCCTGGCCAATCCCGAAGACCTGCACGCCATGGGCATGGAATCGGGCGACTTGCTCACCATCGAATCCCGGCGCGGAACGCTGGCCGTCGCCACCCGCGTGGACGAAGGCATGCAGCAGGGCGTATTCATGATGCCGTTTACCTACCACGAAGCCGCGGCGAACCTGCTCACCAACGACGCCCTGGACCCCTTCGGCAAGATCCCCGAGTTCAAGTTCTGCGCGATACGGGTGGGCAGGCATTGAATTTAAGGGGTCAGGGTAAAAACTCTCCGGGTTTTTACCCTGACCCCACATATCCCGGAGCAAACTTGCAGGAATCAACAGGCCGCGTGTTGTGATATAATGCCGCCCTTGTTTCACACGGCACCGGATCGATGATTGACTTCTTCATAAACGATGCATGGGCTCAGGGCGGCGGACAGGGCGGGGGCGGTTCCTTCCTGTTCATGATGGTCCTGTTCTTCGTCATTTTTTACTTCTTCCTGATCCGGCCGCAGATGAAACAGGCCAGGGAGCACAAGCAACTGGTCGGCAACCTGGCGAAAGGCGATGAAGTGGCCACCAACGGTGGCGTGCTGGGGAAGATCAACCAGGTGGGAGATAATTTCATCGTGCTGGAAATTGCCCAGGGCACCGAGATCAAGGTGCAGAAACAGGCCGTTAGCGCGGTTTTGCCCAAAGGAACGCTGAAAACCCTCTGAACCCCGGCCCTGTACATATTGCTGTCCATGAACCGTATTGCAAATCTCCAGTACCTGGTCCCTAATCCCTAGTTCCTAGCCCCTGATAGTTGTTTATGAACCGTTACCCCCTCTGGAAATACCTGCTGATCATCACCGTCATTGCAGTCGGCTGCCTGTTCGCGTTGCCCAATATCTACGGCAAGGACCCGGCATTGCAGGTCTCCGCGTCGCGGGGCGGCGAGATCAGCGAACTGACCCGCTATGCCGTGGAAGACGCGCTGGACACAGCGGGCATTGAATACGGCAATATCAGCGTGGGCCAGGGAAACCTGGTGGCCAGGTTTGCAGACGAGGGAACCCAGCTCAAGGCCCAGGACGTGGTCAAGGAAGCGCTGGGCCGTTCCTATACCGTGGCCCTGAACCTGGCCCCGGCGACACCGGGCTGGCTGCGCGCGCTGGGCGCCGAACCCATGTTCCTGGGCCTGGACCTGCGCGGCGGCGTGCATTTCCTGATGCAGGTGGATATGGAAGCGGCGGTCGCCAAGGCGGAAGAACGGTACGTCTCGGACATCAGGACGCAACTGCGGGACGAGCGCATCCGCTACCGGACCATCACCCGGCGCAGGGACGGCGGCCTGCTCATCAGGTTCCGGGATGCCGAGCAGCGCCGGCTGGGCATTGCCGAGATAGAGGACAATTTCACCGATCTGGAACTGGAGCAGCCCGAGTCCGAGATCGATGAATTTCCCCTGGTCGCCCGGCTCAGCGACAATGCCGTAAAGGAGACCCGGCGCCTGGCCCTGCAGCAGAACATCACCACCTTGCGCAAACGGGTGAACGAACTGGGCGTGGCCGAACCGATCATCCAGCAACAGGGACTGGAGCGCGTAGTCGTGCAGTTGCCGGGAGTGCAGGACACCGCCCGGGCAAAGGAAATCCTGGGCGCTACCGCGACCCTTGAATTCCGCATGACCGACGAGGATCATGCCGTGCAGGACGCCGTTGACGGCCGGGTGCCTGCCGGTTCCCGGCTGTATTATGACCGGGGCGACAACCCGGTACTGTTGCGGAAACAGATCATGCTGACCGGCGACTATATCATCGACGCCGCAGCCGGCTTCGATTCCGTCTCCGGCAGTCCCAATGTCTCCATCACCCTGGACGGCAAAGGCGCGAAACGGTTCAGCGACGCTACCGCCGAAGAGGTGGGCAGGAACATGGCCGTGGTGTTTATCGAGAACAAGACCGAGACGGTCGAGAAGGACGGCGAAATGGTGAAACACCGGGAAACCATCGAGGAAGTGATCAACGTGGCCACGATCCGCGAACAACTGGGCAAACGCTTCCAGATCACCGGCCTCGACTCCACCGATGAATCCCGCAACCTGGCCCTGTTGCTGCGCGCCGGCGCCCTGGCGGCGCCCATTGAGATCATCGAGGAGCGCACGGTAGGCCCGAGTCTCGGCCAGGACAATATCGACAAGGGTTTCATGTCGGTCCAGATCGGGTTCGTCCTGGTGCTGATCTTCATGGCCTTCTGGTACAAGGCTTTCGGCCTGGCCGCGGACGTGGCGCTGGCGCTGAACCTGGTGCTGATCGTTGCCCTGCTGTCCATGCTGCAGGCCACCCTCACCCTGCCGGGTATCGCCGGTATCGTGCTGACCGTGGGCATGGCGGTGGATGCCAACGTGCTCATCTTCCAGCGTATCCGCGAGGAGATCAGGAACGGCAATTCGCCCCAGGCCAGCATCCACGCCGGCTATGAAAAAGCGTTTACGACCATCGCCGACGCCAACATCACGACCCTGTTTGCCGCCATCGTGCTGTTCAGTTTCGGCACCGGGCCGATCAAGGGATTTGCCGTCACCCTGTCCCTGGGCATCGTCTGTTCCATGTTTACCGCGATCATGGTGACCCGCAGCATAGTCAACCTGATATATGGCGGCAAGAAACTGCAGAAGCTGGTGATCTGACCGGCCGTTCCGGTACTGCCCGATGCAAAACCCGACGCAAAGATTCAATTTCGACTTCATGAGCAAACGCAAGGTTGCGGTCGTGTTCTCCGCCCTGCTGCTCAGCGTTTCCATCGTTTCCCTGGTCACCCAGCAGCTCAATTTCGGCATCGACTTCACCGGGGGCACGCTGGTGGAGGTCGGTTACGGAGAAACTGTGGAACTGGACGAAGTGAGGAGCGTGCTGTCCGCTACCGAGTTCAGGGACGCGGTGGTCCAGTATTTCGGCTCTGCCAGCGACATATTGATCCGGGTTGCCCAGGTGGAGGGCAAGAACAGCGCGGACATCAGCAACGAGATCATAGAAGTTCTGGACCGGTCCGGTCATGACGTCGAGATCCGGCGCGTGGAGTTCGTCGGCCCCCAGGTGGGCGAAGACCTCCAGGAAGACGGCGGACTGGCAATGATCTATGCGCTGATCATGATTTTCATCTACATCGCATTCCGTTTCCAGCGCCGGTTTTCCGTCGGCGCCATTGCCGCGCTGGTGCATGACGTCATCATTACCATCGGCGTGTTTTCCGTCCTGCAACTGGATTTCGACCTGACCGTGCTGGCGGCGCTGCTGGCGGTCATCGGTTATTCACTCAACGATACCATCGTCGTCTTTGACCGCATCCGGGAAAATTTCCGCCGCATACGCAAAGGCACGCCGGTGGAGATCGTCAACGCCTCGTTGAACCAGACCCTGACACGCACCCTGATCACCTCGCTGACCACATTGCTGGTATTGACTGCCCTGTTCTTCCTGGGGGGCGAACTCATCCGTCCGTTCTCATCGGCGCTGATCATCGGCGTCATCATCGGGACTTATTCCTCCATTTACGTGGCCAGCCCGGTCACCCTGGCGCTGGGCATCAGCAAACAGGACCTGATGCCGGTTGAAAAAGAGGAGTGACGGCGCAATAAATGGGGTCAGAGTAAAATTATTCCTATTGTGGCCGATGGCAAGGATCGAGGCAATTTTACTCTGACCCCGTTTATTCCTTGCAATGAAAATCGTCGCTGACAAGGCAATCCCCTACGCCAGGCGGTTTTTTTCAACTTTGGGCGACGTTGTCCTGTTTGACGCCGGGGACATCACACCCGCATTAATCAGTGATGCGGATTGCCTGGTGGTCAGGTCGGTGACCCGGGTAGATCGGGGCCTGCTGGACGGCACGCAGGTAAGCTGTGTCGCCAGCGCTTCGAGCGGCACCGACCATGTGGACCTTGACTACCTGGATAGCCGGGACATCCCCCTGTTCGATGCAAAAGGCTGTAACGCAAACTCAGTAGCCGAATACGTGCTGAGTTGCCTGCTCGTATTATCGGAACAATACGGCGTGGAACTGGAAGGCAAAACCGCCGGCATCATCGGCTGCGGCCATGTGGGCGCGCGGCTCAGATACCTGCTGCAAGTCATCGGTATCGAAACCCGGGTTTATGACCCGTTTATCCGGGATGAGCACAATCCCTACCCTTTCCGGGACCTGGACCAGGTGCTCTCATCGGACATTGTTTCCCTGCATGTCCCGTTGACAACGACAGGTGAATTTCCTACCGCGAAAATGGTGGGACGGGAATTCCTGGGCAAGCTCAAGGAGGACGTCACATTTATCAACACCGCAAGAGGCGGCGTCGTGAATGAACGGGCGCTTATCGATTTCGCCAGGGAAAACCGGGCAAGCCGCCTGGCGCTGGACGTGTGGGATAATGAGCCGGATATCAATATCGAACTGCTGAACATGTCGGCACTGGCGACCCCCCACGTCGCCGGTTACAGCGCTCGGGGGAAACTGAATGCGACGCGCATGGTTTATGAGCAGGTATGCGCGTGGGCCGGCGTACCGGCCATGGCAGCAGACGATACGATATTTCCGGGTGAGAACATGGAGCTTGACCTGTCCGGGATCGACAACCCCATCGAGGCGGTCAGGCTGGCAGCCCTGGCCTGTTATGACGTACGCACGGATTGCGCAGCCTTCAGGGAGATAGAAACCGTTGCCGGGGACAGCAGGAGTGAATTTTTCACATCAGCAAGAACGGATTATCCGTTCAGGCGGGAATTTTCCGATTTGCGGGTAATCCTGTCCGGCAATAACGCCGCCGTGCGCGAGAAATTATCCGGCATGGGATTCGATATAAGACCATGAACCTCGGATTTCTCGCATCCCATAACGGGTCGAATATGCAGGCCGTCATCGATGCATGCCGCTCCGGCAGGCTGGCCGCCAGTCCCGTCGTGGTCATCAGCAATAACGTGGATTCCGGGGCGCTGGAGCGGGCCCGCAATGAAAGAATCCCCTGTTTTCACCTGAGCGGACGCACACACCCGGATCCGGAGGACCTGGACCGGGAAATCGTTGACGTCCTGCTTGAACATGACGTCAACCTGGTGATCCTGGCGGGCTATATGAAGAAGATCGGCCCGGTTACGCTGGCTACATTCCCCGGTCATATCATTAACATCCACCCCGGCCTGCTGCCGGAGTACGGCGGCCAGGGCATGTACGGCCGGCGCGTGCATGAAGCCGTGCTGGCCGCGGGCGCAGGCACCACCGGCGCGACCGTCCACGTGGTGGATGCCATCTACGACAACGGCCCGATCCTCGCACAGAAAAAAGTCAGGGTAAAAAAATCGGATACGGCAGGCAGTCTGGCCAAACGCGTCCTGGAGATTGAGCACGAACTCTACGTGGATACCATAGGCCGCATTGCCCGCGGCGAGATTAAGCTTCCTTAATAAGGTGTCCCTTCGGGACCTATTATTCCACTGGATTCCCGCCTGCGCGGGAATGACGCGTCTTACTCCCGTCACTCCTGCCCACCCCGTCGTCATTCCTGCGAATGCAGGAATCCAGTCAATCAAACCGTCGCCGCAGGCGACACAAATTTACTCGACCGTTATCGTGATCCGCTCCGACATCACGGCAGGTTCATGGGGGATGTGGGCGAAATCGCCCAGCAGGAGTTGCAGGGTGTGTTCGCCCGGGGGTAGTTCCACGGTGGCTTCCGTCTGGCCGCCGCCGAAGTGCAGGTGGTTTTCATCATTGATGATGGGAAACTCCAGGGCAGGCAGTTCCGTGTCCACCAGCAGGTGATGGTGGCCGCTGTTGTCGTACTTGATGCCGGCAGGGGCGACGCCCATGCTCTTCAGGCCGAAGCGGACGGTTACCGGATTCGACACCGTCGCGCCGTCGGCGGGTGAGATGAAATACAGTTCGGCATTCCCGGGAGCCGGGGTCCTCTCCTGCGCAGGAACGGAAAACGGGCACAGCGCCAGGATCAGGATCAACAGTCTGTACATTTGCGAACCTCTTTACGTGGACTGCCCGCTAGTTTAGCATGGCGCGGAAAATGGTTAAATTGAATAACGTGTTGGTTAACCGGATCACTGCTCTCTACGATCGGTACATCCTCGGCCGGCCCCGGCTGGTGCTGGCAATACTGCTCGCCGTATTCGCTTTCTTTGCCTGGCATGCCAGGGACTTCAAACTGGACGCCTCCACCGATACCCTGATCCTGGAAAGCGACAGGGACCTGCGCATATTGCGCCAGGTGAACAAACGTTACGAAACCCAGGAGTTCCTGGTCGTGACGTTCACTCCCCACGCGGAGTTGTTCTCGGATGCGTCGCTTGAGACTATCCACGCGTTGCGGGAAGACCTGGAGCAGATTCCGGGCGTCGCTTCGGCGTTTACGCTGCTCGACGCGCCGCTGGTAAAAATCGTCGGCGGCACACTGGCCGAGGTTGCCGCAAACTACCGCACCCTGGAAGACCCGGACGTTGACCGGGATGCTGCACGGGAGGAACTGCTGGCCAGCCCCGTCTTCCTCGATCTGCTTATCAGCCAGGATGCCGGGACCACGGCGCTGCAGGTCAACCTGAAAAACAAGGTTATCCTGACCGATGCGCAGCAAAGAAGAAACGAACTGCTGATCAAGCAGGACACGGAGGGCCTGACTGCAGCGGAACAACAGGAGCTTGCAGATACCCTGGACCGCTATGAGGAAGTCAAGGAGGAGGCTACCAGGGCCAATCACGAAACCGTGGCGGCAACCCGTGCGGTGATGGATCGTTACCGGGATAAAGGGACACTCTACCTGG
The DNA here is from genome assembly GCA_022826885.1 of Gammaproteobacteria bacterium. Classification (GTDB taxonomy): domain Bacteria; phylum Pseudomonadota; class Gammaproteobacteria; order Eutrophobiales; family Eutrophobiaceae; genus JAAXHV01. Next base: position 4,629 of record JAJDUB010000035.1, on the reverse strand, counting down.
GCGGCATTCCGATGATCGCGGACGATATGATCACCTTCATCAAGAACGACCTGGTGGTATTCGGCGCCGGGGTGTTCGCCTTCCTGGTAATCATGTTGTCTATCATTTTCAGACAGGCCCGTTTCGTTCTGCTGCCCCTGTGCAGTTGCGGCTTTGCAGTGGTTATCATGATGGGACTGCTGGGCCTTATCGGCTGGCCGGTTACGGTGATTTCATCCAATTTCATTTCGCTGATGCTCATTCTTACCATGTCCATGAACGTGCACCTGGTGGTGCGTTACCGGCAACTGGGCCGTGACTTTGCCGGCCGGAGCCAGACGGAACTGGTGTCCAGCACGGTCCGGCGCATGGTCTGGCCCTGCCTGTACACCGCGCTGACTACCATGATCGGATTCGGGTCACTGGTGGTCAGCGATATCAAGCCGGTGATTGATTTCGGCTGGATGATGACCCTGGGACTCAGCGTTACCTTCCTGACCTCGTTCCTGCTGTTTCCGGTTATCCTGATTTCCCTGGACAAGAAGATCACGTCTCCGGGCAAACAGGAAGTGCCGTTTACCGCAACGCTGGCAAGAACGACCGAAAGATACGGCAACGGCGTAGTTGTGATTGCACTGGTGCTGGCCGCTCTCAGTCTTTACGGCGTATCGCGGCTCAAGGTTGAGAACAGCTTCGTCAACTACTTCAGCGACTCCACGGAAATACACCAGGGCCTGAAACTGATCGACAATGAACTGGGCGGCACCGCGCCGCTGGACGTGGTCCTGAAGTTCGACCCCGTCAAGGAATACGGGGAGGAAGAGGAGGAAACGACGGAAGAAGACGATGAATTTGCCGACCTGGACGACCTGTTCGGCGGTTTCGATACGGAACCCGCGGACCCGGCGGATGCCTGGTTCACCGCCTACAAGATCGACCGCATCAAGGCGGTGCACGACTACCTGGACCGCCTGCCGGCAGTGGGAAAGGTACAATCGCTGGCTTCGCTCCTGCGCATAGCCGAAGACCTGAACCAGGGCGAGGAGTTCGACGCCTTTGAACTGGCCGTCATCAACAAGAAACTGCCGGAGGAGGTAAAGGAGCAACTGATCGATCCGTATATCTCCATTGACGACAACGAAGCCCGCATCAACATGCGCATCCTGGATTCCCTGCCCGACCTGCGCCGCAAGCAGTTCCTGGAAAAAATCGATGCGGACCTGCGCAATGAACTCGGCCTGACCGACGACGAGTTCCAGGTCAGCGGCATGATGGTGTTGTACAACAACATGCTGCAAAGCCTGTTCACTTCCCAGATCGAAACCCTTGGGGTCGTCATGCTGGGCATTGCCCTGATGCTGCTGGTCCTGTTCCGGTCCTTCTCCCTGGCCGTCATCGGCATCCTCCCGAATATCCTTGCCGCCGGCATCATTCTGGGACTGATGGGCATCCTGGATATCCCCCTGGACATGATGACCATCACCATCGCCGCCATCACCATTGGCATCGCGGTCGACAACAGCATTCACTACATCTACCGCTTCCGCGAGGAGCGCCCGGGCAAACCCGACTATATATCCACGCTATATTACTGCCACGCCAACATAGGGCGCGCGGTGTTCTACACGGCGATCACCATCATCATCGGCTTTTCCATCCTGGTGATGTCCAATTTCATACCGACCATCTACTTCGGCCTGCTCACCGCACTGGCCATGTTCATCGCCCTGCTGGCGGCCCTCACCCTGCTGCCCAAGCTGATACTTATATTCAGACCCTTCGGGAAATAATGGATATTTGCGAATATTTGGACATTCCCGGAACTTTTTGAAATAAACTCTTTCTCAATTGCCAGGTTCAAATATAATATGGAGTCTTGTTACAGACCCATTAAATCCGGAGATACCAGACCATGAGACGGAAACTTTGCTTTATAGCGATATTCCTGGCGCCGGCGCTGACGCTGACGTCGCCCGCACAGGCAATAGACAAGCCTGAGGACGTAATCCTCGGCACGGTGGACAGCGTGATCGACCGCATTAACGCGGAACGGGAAATGCTGGATGCGCAACCGGAAACAGTCTACGACCTTATAAACGACCTGATCATCCCCGTCTTCGATTTCAATAACATGTCGAGGTGGATACTGGGCAAGTACTGGAAGCAGGCCACCGAGGAACAACGCGCTACTTTCACCACTGAATTCAAGGCCCTGCTGGTGCGCACCTATGCCAAGGCGGTGCTCGGGTTTACCAACGAGAGAGTCAATTACCTGGAGACCCTGACGGGTTCCAAGCCCAATATCGTAATGGTGAAGACCGAGATTGTCTCTGACGGTGGCGTCACACCGGTCAATTACACCATGCATATCAGCGACGGCAGTTGGAAAGTCGTGAACGTCGCCTTTGAAGGCATCAGCCTGGTAGAGACATACCGGAAATCCTTTGCCTCCGAGATCCGCAATAACGGCCTTGAAACCCTGTTGCAGAAACTGGTGGACAAGAACGAGAAACTGGAACAGTCATTATTGACCGATGAGGCATAGCTCGCGCATCTGCGTCGAAGAATATGCGTTAGCGGGGACGGATTTAAAATCAGTCCTCCTGTCAGTTTGAACCAGGGGAGTGCCTGTCATGCAGGTCGAAGATATTGCAAGTTTAATCAAATCCGGCGTCCCGGACTGTGAAGTGGAAGTGGATGGTGACGGAACGCATTTCACCGCAGTCATCGTGAGCGATGTTTTTGCAGGAAAAAACATGGTCCAGCAACACCAGTTGGTGTACAAGGCCCTTGGTGGCAGGATGGGGACCGACATACACGCTCTTTCCATACAGACCTACACGCCGGAACAATGGAAGAAAAAGAGCGCATTCCGGGTCATATCGTCCTAGTACTCTTTCGTGGATAAACTGACAATCCGTGGCGGCGCCGCCCTGCGCGGTGAGATCAGTATCTCGGGCGCAAAGAATGCCGCGCTTCCCATTCTTGCGGCTACCCTGCTGACGGACAAACCGATGCTGATCGGCAATATCCCGCACCTGCACGATATCACCACGACCATGGAACTGCTGGGCCAGATGGGCTCGGAACTGATGCTCGACGAACGCATGGTCATCGAGGTCAACAACCGGGATCTGGGCCGGCTGTACGCGCCCCATGACCTTGTGAAAACCATGCGCGCATCCATACTGGTGCTGGGGCCATTGCTCAGCCGCTACGGGCAGGCGCATGTCTCACTGCCCGGCGGTTGCTCAATCGGTTCAAGACCCGTCGACCTGCACCTGAAGGGCCTGTCCGACATGGGCGCCGAAATCACGGTTAACGATGGTTACATCCATGCCCAGGCCAGGCGTCTGCATGGCGCGTACATCAACTTCGAACAGGTTACGGTAACCGGTACGGAAAACCTGATGATGGCCGCTACCCTGGCGGACGGGCGCACCGTGCTGGAGAATGCCGCGCGGGAGCCTGAAGTGGCGGACCTGGCGGAGTGCCTCAACCGTATGGGAGCCGACATCACCGGGGCGGGGACGGGGAGGATTGAAGTCGAGGGCGTGGACCAGCTTAACGGCGCTAGGTACGACATCCTGCCCGACCGCATAGAAACGGGGACCTACCTGGTCGCGGCCGCCATGACCGGCGGCAGCATCAGGCTGAAAAATACCAATCCGGCGCTGCTGGAAGCGGTCATTGAGAAACTGTCCGAGGCAGGCGCCGGGATCACCTGTGACGGCGCCACCATATCCCTGGAAATGGAACCCGGCTCAAGACCCAGGGCAGTCGATATCGATACCTCGCCCTTCCCCGGTTTCCCCACGGACATGCAGGCCCAGTTCACTGCGTTGAACTGCATTGCCGAAGGGCGCGCCGTGATCACTGAAAATATTTTCAACAACCGCTTCATGCACGTCATGGAATTGCGGAAAATGGGAGCGGACCTGGCCCAGTCCGGAAACCGCGTCATGGTAAACGGCGTGGATACGCTTGCAAGCAGCACGATCACCGCGCGGGACCTGCGGGCATCGGCCTGCCTTATCCTGGCCGGCCTGGTAGCTCGGGGACAGACACTCGTCGAACAGGTCTACCATATCGATCGCGGATATGAGACCATCGAGGAAAAATTGATGCAACTTGGCGCCGGCATCAGGCGACTGCCCTGAATTTTACTCTGACCCCTGAATTTGAAATAATTTTACTCTGACCCCGGAAATATCTGGTCCCGGACTTTCATGAATGACGGTATCACCATCGCAGTCTCAAAGGGGCGGATTCTTGATGAATCCCTGCCGTTGCTCGCGCGCGCCGGGCTGGAGCCCCTCGAAGATCCCGGCACAACCCGCAAGCTTGTATTCGACACCAATCATGACGCTGTCAGGCTGATCGTCATCCGCGCCGCCGATGTGCCCACCTACGTCCTGAACGGCGGCGCCGACCTGGGCATCGCCGGGAAAGACGTGCTGATGGAATGTGACAGCGACAACCTGTACGAACCGCTGGACCTGAAGATAGCCTGTTGCCGCCTGATGCTGGCAGGGCCCAAAGGCATCCCGGTAACACCGGGCCGGTTACGGGTTGCCACCAAGTATGTCTCGACGACACGCAACTATTTTGCCGAAAAAGGACAGCAGGTGGAGATCATCAAACTGTATG
>JAJDUB010000029.1 GCA_022826885.1 Gammaproteobacteria bacterium | reverse complement strand
GCTGGTGCTGGACGCCTTCGACCTGGATGTCTCCTTCTGGGCGCGCAACCTGCTGGATGAGGATTGGTTCGGCCCCATATTCGACGTGCCGCTGCAGAACGGAAAGCTCGCCTCCTACCCGCGCGAGACCCGCACCTACGGGGTGACGCTGCGCAAGCGGTTCTGAGCGGTCATATCAAGCCGCCGCAAACGTAGTCATCAGCAACCAGCGGCCCGGGAAGGGCGCAATGGGAAATCCGGGTAGAGAATGGCAAAAGTCGAATTCTTCTACGATTTATCTTCACCCTGGACGCGTCTCGCCTTCCACAACATCCAACCGATTCTTGCGGACACCGGCGCCGGAATTACCTGGCGTCCTTTTCTGGTCGGCGGCGTTTTCAATGCCGTCAATGACAGTGTTTATGAGGGCCGCAGAAATCCGGATGCTCCCAAGGTCAGGCATACGTTTACCTGGCTGAAAGAGTGGGCGGCCATTGCGGGTCTCCCGATGAATTTTCCGTCCGATTATCATCCCCTCAGGTCAGTCCTGCCGATGCGCGTCTGTTGCAGCCTGGAGGATGACCAGCAGGCCCTGTTCGAGTTCTCCGACGCTGCCTTCCATGCTTACTTTGCCGATGAAAGAAACCTGGATGACCCCGAAGTGTTGGCCGCTGTTGCAGACGAATGTGGTTTCGATGGAAAAAGTTTGCTGCTACAGGCCGGTAAGCAATCCGTCAAGGATCGGCTGCGCGCCAACACGGATGAAGCCATCGAACGCGGCGCATTCGGCTCCCCAACGATTTTTGTCAATAAGGAGCGCCTTTATTTCGGCAACGACCAATTACCATTGGTCAGACAGGCTCTGGCCGATTAAGCACACCCTTTCGACCCCGAAGACGTCAAGGTCTTACCGGCTCTTCTCGTTCATGGACAGTTATAATCAGTCCCGGCCTTAACGGGGTTGCATACGAATCGCGCCATCTATCCGGATGGTTTCCCCGTTGATGTAATCATTTTCGACAATGCTGACACATAGCGCAGCGATTTCTTCCGGTTTGCCCAGACGCTGCGGGAACACGACGGAGGCTTTGAGGGAGTTGTAGAACGACTCTTCCACGGAATCAAACAACGGTGTGTGGATCAAGCCCGGCGCCAGGGTGTTCACGCGAATCCCGAACTCAGCAAGTTCACGAGCCATGGGCAGGGTCATGCCCACGATGGCGCCTTTTGTGGCGCTGTAGGCAACCTGGCCCACCTGGCCTTCGAACGCGGCAACGGATGCGGTGTTGATGATCACGCCGCGGATACCGTCATCCGTGACCGGGTCGTGCAGGCTCATCTTCTCTGCCGCAAGGCGCGCCACATTGAAGGTGCCAATCTGGTTGACCTCCACTACTTTCGTGTACTGCTCCAGGGGCAGCGGTCCCCGTTTACCGAGAGTCTTGCCCGGGGTGCCGATGCCGGCAAAGTTATTCAGCACATGCACTGCACCGAATCTTTCCATCACCGAGTCCAGCGCCTGTTTCACCGATGCTTCACCGGCAACATCGACATGGTAATAAGCCGCTTTCTCACCAAGATTCCGGGCGATGGCCTCTCCCGCGTCATCGTTCAAATCAAAAATGGCCACAGAGGCGCCTTCATGGACATAACGTTCTGCCGTAGCCTTGCCGAGCCCGGATGCACCGCCTGTGACTACGGCAACTTTTCCCGGTAATTGCATTGTATTCCCTCGATTAAAAATTACATGTCAGCGGTTGGTTATTCCTTTGCTGAACTGTATCCCATTTTACAAAACTTGAGTTTTCCTGTCGTGCGAATTGAAAATCCAATTTACAATTAGCACATGTTTATTGAACGTGAAATCAGGCAAGAAGCTGGATAAACTCTTCCTCGTCATACCGCAAGGAAACGCCTACCCCATCCATGCCGATAAAGCCTGGGTAACACCGCTTGACCAGCTTGCGCAATACCTTTGACGTGAGGCTGTATTCGTAATTGCTAATCCCCTTTACCTCCCGCATACAAATCCGTAATCGTCCCCTCGTACATGTCGGCGGCGAAGGCTACGGTCTCGGACAGGGTGGGATGGGGGTGTATGGTCAGGCCGATGTCTTCCGCGGTGCAGTCCATCTCGATGGCCAGGGCCACCTCCGCGATCAGGTCGCCGGCGTTGGAACCGGTGATGCCCGCGCCGATGACGCGCCGGGTCTGTTCATCGAACAACAGCTTGGTCAGGCCCTCACTGCGGCCCAGGCTCAGGGAACGGCCGCTGGCCGCCCAGGGAAATACGCCCTTGCCGTAATTCAGGCCCTGTTGTTTCGCCTCGGCTTCCGTGACGCCGACCCAGGTCACTTCCGGGTCCGTGTAGGCCACGGAAGGGATCACCCTGGCGTCGAATGCGCTGTTCCTGCCGGCGGCCACCTCCGCGGCCACCCTGCCCTCGTGCGCGGCCTTGTGCGCCAGCATGGGCGGACCGGTAACATCCCCGATGGCGAATATGTTGGCGACGTTGGTGCGCTGCCGGTTGTCCACCGGGATGAAGCCCTGCTCATCGACCCTGATGCCGGCATCCCCGGCGCCGATTTGGTCGCCGTTGGGCTGCCGGCCCACCGCCACCAGCACCCGGTCGAAGGTATCTTCAGGCGGCGCCCCGGGACCGGAAAACCCCACCGTTAAACCCTTGTCAAAAGGTTTTATCCCGGTCACGCGGGTACCCAGGTAGATATTCTCGTACTGGCCGGCAATACGTTTTTGCAGCGGTTTCACGAGGTCCGGGTCGGTTCCGGTCATCAGGCTGTCCAGCAGTTCGACTACGGTGACCCTGCTGCCCAGTTCGTGGTATACCGTGGCCAGTTCCAGGCCGATGATGCCGCCACCGACGACCAGCAATCTTGGCGGTAGCCCGGGCAGGTCCAATGCCCCGGTGGAATCCATTATGCGCGGGTCGTCCGGACACCCGGGCAGGTTGATGGGCCGGGAACCGGTGGCGATAATGGCCTTGCCGAATTCCACATCCTGCGTTCCTTCCCCGGTGTCCACCGTGATCCGGTTGGGTGAGACAAACCGGCCTGTGCCCCTGACCACTGTGACCTTTCTTTGTCGCGCCAGCCCATTGAGTCCCGTGGTCAGCCGCGACAATACCTTGTCTTTCCAGCGCAGCAACCCGTTCCGGTCTATGTCCGGCGCGCCGAACTCAATCCCGTAAGCGCTTGCCTCCCTGGCGTCACCGATCACCTTTGCGGCATGCAGCAGGGCTTTCGATGGAATACATCCCACGTTCAGGCAAACACCGCCCAGGGTGGGGTAGCGCTCGATTAAAACCGTGTTCATTCCCAGGTCGGCGGCGCGGAACGCCGCAGTGTAGCCGCCGGGGCCGGACCCCAGCACTGCGACATCTGCCTGAATTATTTTTTTGTCTGCCGACATGAGTTCTGTTCTCCAGTTGGTTCTTTCCGCATCTTATCCACATGATATTCAAGGTAAGGTCACAGCACAATCCACAAGTTATTGTAGTGTAAATACCACTTGACCACATAATATAGTAGTGTAATAATAAGTCCTACGTAACAAGCTTCATCCCGTTTCCGGGTTCCTGACCAGTCCCGTTAACGGCATTCAATAACAAAAAAACGATGTGCGGATAGGGCCTATGCAAAGCGAAAAATCCGTCCTGGCGGAGTCCGTCGTTGACGTAAGCGCCGGCAGCATTCATACCGGCGACAAACCTGTCGGGCAGAACGGCGACCGGCCGGGTCCGGAATATACCGGCGAAGCAACGGCTTACCAGCCCGGAGAATATAACGTCATCCGCCGCAATGGCAAGGTCACGGCCTTTAACGCATCCAAGATCAGTGTAGCCATCACCAAGGCTTTCCTGGAGGTGGAAGGAGGCACCGCCGCAGCATCCACGCGCGTCCATGAAAAAGTAAAGGAACTCTCCGAGCAGGTGGTCAGGGGCGTCACGCGCCGTTTGTCCAGCGGCGGCACCGTACATATCGAGGATATCCAGGACCAGGTTGAACTGGCCCTGATGCGCGCCGGGGAACAGAAGGTTGCCCGCGCGTATGTAATCTACCGGGAAGAACGGGCCCGGGCCCGTATTGAAAAAGACAGGGACGCGGAGGATGAGCAATCCGAGACGACCGGCGTCATCAACGTAAAAACCGCAGACGGCGCGTTGAAAAAACTGGATATGGAGCGTGTGCTCGCCGTCGTCAACGAGGCCTGCAACGGCATGGAGCAGGTTGACGGCAGCCTCATTATTGACGATGCGTTGCGCAACCTGTTCGACGGCGTCAACGAGGCTGACGTAAACCACGCGCTGGTCATGAGCGCCCGGGCGCTGATCGAAAAAGAACCGAATTACACTTATGTCGCCGCCCGCCTGTTGCTGGACGGTTTGCGCCGGGAAGCCCTGAGCCAAATCAACCAGAACGCCACGGAGGCAACCCAGGCGCAGATGGCGGAGCACTACCCGCTTTATTTCCGCAAGTACATCGAAACGGGCGCCTCCATGGACCTGCTGGGCCATGAACTGGTGAAATACGACCTGGACCGCCTGGGCAAGGCGCTGAAGCCTGAACGGGATCATCTGTTCACCTACCTGGGCCTGCAGACCCTGTACGACCGGTACTTCATCCATACCGATGAACAGGTCCGTATCGAACTCCCGCAGGCTTTCTTCATGCGCGTGGCGATGGGTCTGGCCATTAACGAACTGGACCGGGAAAACAGGACGATCGAGTTCTATGAACTGCTGTCATCCTTCGATTTCATGAGTTCCACGCCCACCCTGTTCAATTCGGGAACATGCCGGCCCCAGCTTTCCAGTTGTTACCTGACTACGGTGCCCGACAACCTGGACGGTATCTTCAGCGCGATCAAGGACGACGCCCTGTTATCCAAGTTTGCCGGCGGCCTGGGCAACGACTGGAGCCGGGTCCGTTCCATGGGCGCGCACATCAAGGGAACCAACGGAAAATCCCAGGGGGTCGTCCCGTTCCTCAAGGTTGCCAATGACACCGCCGTCGCGGTCAACCAGGGCGGCAAGCGCAAGGGCGCCATGTGCGCGTACCTGGAAAGCTGGCATCTCGATATCGAGGAATTCCTGGAGCTGCGCAAGAATACCGGTGATGACCGGCGCCGCACCCACGACATGAATACCGCCAACTGGATCCCGGACTTGTTCATGCGGCGCGTCAGCGAGGGCGGAGACTGGACCCTGTTCTCTCCGGACGACACGGCGGACCTGCATGACCTGTACGGGCAGGAGTTTACCCGGCGCTACGAGGAATACGAGCAAATGGCGGCCCGGGGCGAGCTCAAGCTGCACAAGACGCTCAAGGCGCAGGACCTGTGGCGCAAGATGCTCTCCATGCTGTACGAAACCGGCCACCCGTGGCTCACGTTCAAGGATCCCTGCAACCTGCGCTCACCGCAGCTACACACCGGTGTGGTGCATTCATCCAACCTGTGTACCGAGATCACGCTGAACACCTCGGACGATGAAATCGCGGTCTGCAATCTCGGTTCCGTGAACCTGGCGCAGCACGTGAGCGAAAATGGAGTGGACCAGGCCAAACTGGAGCACACCATCAACGTCGCCATGCGCATGCTGGACAACGTCATCGACTACAACTATTACAGCGTGCCGCAGGCGCGCCGCTCCAACCTGAAACACCGTCCGGTGGGCATGGGGATCATGGGGTTCCAGGATGCGCTGTATAAGTTGCGCCTGCCGTACGCATCCGGTGAAGCGATTGAATTTGCCGATTCCAGTATGGAGATGGTCAGCTACTACGCCATCAAGGCATCAACCGAACTGGCTGAAGAACGCGGCACCTATACCAGTTTCAAGGGCTCGCTCTGGAGCAAGGGCATCCTGCCGATTGATTCCATCGATACACTCGACAAAAACCGGAGCGGCTACCTGGAGATGGACAGGACCAGCAGGCTGGATTGGGCCGCGTTGCGCAAGCGCGTGAAGAAAACGGGCATGCGCAATTCAAATTGCATGGCTATCGCCCCGACCGCGACCATATCCAACATCTGCGGCGTCAGCCAATCCATCGAACCGACCTACCAGAACCTGTTTGTCAAATCAAACCTGTCCGGCGAGTTTACCGTAGTCAACCCGTACATGGTAAACGACCTCAAGGAGCGCGGGCTCTGGGACGAGGTCATGGTCAGCGACCTGAAATATTTTGACGGCAGCGTGCAGCAGATCGACCGCATACCGGATGATTTGAAAATGCTTTACTCGACCGCCTTCGAGGTCGACCCGCGCTGGCTGGTGGAATGCGCATCGCGGCGGCAGAAATGGATCGACCAGGCACAATCGCTGAATTTGTACATGTCCGAACCGGACGGCAAGAAAATGGACAACCTGTACAAGCTGGCCTGGGTAAGAGGTCTCAAGACAACTTATTACCTGCGCAGCCTGGGCGCAACCCACGTGGAAAAAAGTACCCTGAGCGGCGGCCGTGAAAACAGGCTTGCCGCGGTTGAACGTACAAATTCCGAAGAGGCGGAAGCCAAGGCCTGCTCCCTGGATGACGCGGATTGCGAGTCATGCCAGTAAGCGGTGGGCAGGTTAAACACGAACTATCATGATAACGGGTGAATACTATGTTGACCAGTTGGGATGATCCTATTGCAAGCATCAAACAGGTGAAGGGCGAAAACAACCTGCCGCCCCATGTGGTTGCGGCGCGCGGGCCGGACGCGGCGCCCGGACCGGACTCGGATGCCATTGCGCAGCCGGACCCGGACCTGTTGTTTACACCCGGACAGGACACGGGCGGCGTCACCGGCCTGGAGGAGGTCGAATTCGGCGCCGGCAGGATCAGTGTCGACGACAAACAGATGATCAACTGCCGCGCCGACCTGAACCAACTGGTGCCGTTCAAATACAAATGGGCCTGGCAGAAATACCTGGACGCATGCGCCAATCACTGGATGCCCCAGGAAATCAACATGAACGCGGACATCTCGTTGTGGAAAAACCCTGACGGACTCAGCGAGGATGAACGGACCGTCATAAAACGCAACCTGGGGTTTTTCGCTTCCGCGGATTCACTGGTGGCCAACAACCTGGTGCTGGCGGTATACCGGCATATCACCAACCCCGAATGCCGCCAGTACCTGCTGCGGCAGGCTTTTGAAGAGGCCTTGCATACCCATGCCTACCAGTACTGCGTCGAGTCGCTGGGACTGGACCAGGCCGAGGTATTCAACATGTATCGCGAGATACCTTCCATACATGACAAGGCTGCCTGGGCCATGCGTTTCACCCAAAGCCTGGGAGACCCGACGTTCCATACCGGTACGCCGGAGGCCGACCAGCGCCTGTTACGGGACCTGATTGCATTTTATATCGTGTTTGAGGGCATCTTTTTCTACGTGGGTTTCGTGCAGGTCCTGTCCATGGGCCGGCGCAACAAGATGACGGGCTGTGCCGAACAGTTCCAGTACATCCTGCGGGATGAGTCCATGCACATGAACTTCGGCATAGACGTGATCAACCAGATAAAAATTGAAAACCCCCATTTGTGGACCGCGGAGTTTCAACAGGAAATCATTACCGTGTTGCGCGAGGCGGTGGAACTGGAAATCCGTTATGCCTGCGACACCATGCCACGGGGAGTGCTGGGTCTCAATGCCAACATGTTTGAAGATTACCTCAAGTTCATCGCCAACCGGCGCTGTGCCCAGATCGGTTTGAGTGAGCAATACCCCGGGGCCGGCAACCCGTTCCCCTGGATGAGCGAACTCATGGACCTGAACAAGGAAAAGAACTTTTTTGAAACACGCGTCACCGAGTACCAGACCGGTGGCGTATTGAACTGGGATTGATGCGGTAAAAAAACGATTTCAGCGGGAAGCCCAGCAGGAGCTCGGCACTTTGCCTGGCGCCTCCAACCTCCTTCAGGCGCCAGGCTTTTTCAATTTAACTTGTCTTTTTTGCGTCAGGACTTCGTTGGTTTTCCTCGTTCGGTCGGTCATGTACCTGATGTACATTCCCTCCCTCTCTCGTCGACCGCCTCGCCTGACACAAAAAATCCGGCGTTAAAATCCCTTCGTTGTCTTTTTTCATTGCGCCCGTCCCTGGGCGCAACCCTTTGGGCGGCCTGTGGCCGTGCAAATCGGCTATCCTGCCGATTTGTGCGTCAGGACTTCGTTGGGCTCCGGACAATCCGTAATTCAGGGGGGATTGTGCCGGTGGACAGTGCCTGTTGCAGGATTTTCTGTTCATTGATGCTGATACAGGCGATCGTTCTGAGGGCTGTTTTTTTCATCATCTCGGGAAAATATTCGTCCAGGTAACCCGATGCGGCAAGTGCCTGCGCATCGTTTGTCTTATTTGGTACCGACTTGACCAGGATCAACGCTTCAGCGTTTACCTTCCCGGCAAACCACAGGGACAGGCTGTCAGAGGTTACCTGCCAGTTCGCGGGGATGCCGGGTTGACCGGCAAGCCGGTTACCGGGCAGCCAGACAGGGACCGCCGATTTCCCGCTCGCGCCGCATATTTCGCTGACGTCGCCAATGGGATATAAGCGCGGCTCCTTCCCGCATAATAAGGCGCCGTATCGTTCCATGGCCCGGATGGCCAGGTGATGCGCCGCCGTATCATCCGTGCCCGTCACGCGCTGCTCGGCCCGCACCCGTTCGGCAAAACGCCCGCCACCGGGCACGATGACGGCGCGCGACCGCCCGTAATCAGCCAGCAACGCCAGCAAACCGGGCAATCCCCGAGAAGTCTCCAGGCTGCCCCCGATTTTCACAACCCACATTCTTTAATATATCCGCAGATGACGCAGATTAACGCAGATGAAATAAACTACCTGAACAATCGCATGATGGCTTCCGCCTTGGTATAACACTCCGTATATTCACTGTCGGGTTCGGAATCCGCCACTATGCCCCCGCCTGCCCAGAAATAAATCCTGTCTTCCTTGTGCACCAGGGTACGAATCGCAATGTTGGTGTCCATGTTGCCGTCGAAACCGACATAGCCTATGGCGCCGCAATAGACGGTGCGGCGATACGTCTCCAGTTCTTCGATGATCTGCATGGCGCGGAGCTTGGGCGCGCCCGTTATGGAGCCTCCCGGGAATGCCCCGCGCAGTAGATCCAGCGCATGCCTGTCCCGGGCGAGCCTGCCGGTCACGGTGCTGACCAGGTGGTGAACGGTAGCAAAACTCTCCAGCGCAAATAACCTGGGTACCATGACACTGCCTGTTTCACAATTCTTGCCGATATCATTCCTCAACAGGTCGACGATCATCAGGTTTTCCGCCCGGTCCTTTTCACTCTCGAGCAATTGTGCCGCAAGCGCCTTGTCTTCATAGGCAAACGCCGAGCGTCTTATGGTGCCCTTGATGGGCTTGGTTTCCACCAGGTCGTTGGAGACGGAAATAAACCGTTCCGGTGAGGAGCTCAGTATGCAGGCATCCTCAAGTCGAAAAAAGCAGGCATAAGGCGCCGGGTTGAATTTTCTCAACTGCCCGTACACGCCCCATGAGTCCCCTGAGACGGCAACACTGAAACGCTGGGCCAGGTTGACCTGGTAACAATCGCCGTCGCGGATATAACGCTTGATCCGGTCAAAGGCTTCCCGGTATTGCTCCTTGCCCGTATGATTGAGCAGACTCGATTGCACCGAATAAGCGGGGGTTTCCCGGGCTTTGCCGTTGCCGCACAACTCCTGCAACTCTTTCCAACCGGTATCGCCAGGTCCGTAGTCGTCTGCGGCAATCAGCCAGGTGCGCCTTCTTTGATGGTCGACGATTACCGCCCAATCATACAGGCCTATGGCCATGTCCGGCATATTGATGTCATCCCGGCACAGCGCCGGCAATCGCTCTACACGACGTCCCAGGTCATAGGAAAAATACCCCAAGGCGCCGCCGGAAAAGGGGAACCCGGAAAAATTGATGCGGCGTTCGCCCAACTCGCGTTTGACCAGGGTAAACGGATCATCCTTTGAATACTGCGAGGACCCGCCGCCGGCTATCCGGGTTTCCTCACCACGGGTCAGGAGAGTCCGGTACGGGCGCGCGGTCATGATGTCGTAGCGCCCGTTGTCTATCATCGGGTAGCCGCTGTCCAGGAAGATGCTCCAGGGTTCGTGCGCGATATGGCTGAACAGCGCGGCCGAGTCCCGGGTGTAATCCAGTTCAATCAGGCGCATTGACATACTGCCGCGCTAATGTTGCAACCGCCACGGCTGTTGAACAATTATTGGCGGCGCGCAGTTTCCTGTCAGGTATCTGTAACAAATCCTCAAAATTCGTGACCTCACAATCGTTCTTGCGCGCAAGTTTTTCAATAATGAAGCGCCCGGCCCCGGCAGCCACGATATTGTTTCGAACGGTGTCTTCCAGCGTGTCCGTTACCCTGTTGAAGGCCTGGTCGATCCTTTCAAATTGTTTTTCCGCTACATGGCGCGCAACTTCCAGCCAGGGCGCTTCATCGTCGCCGTTATCATATTCGGCTCCCAGCATCCGCGCCAGGCGTTTGATGCTATGGTAGCGGGTTTTTGCGTTTCCGTCAGCCGCAGGCATCAAGTCGAAACGCTCATCCAGGTCCCCGGTGATACGGTAAACGTCGGCCATACCGGCAAAATACTCAGCAGCAATTGACTGCCATACATTCTTGTACCGCAGCCGATCGATAACCGCCATCACAGGCGTTCTCGTCAACCCCGTATAGACCAGTTCACCGGTCCGCAGTCGCTCCTGGTCGGTATACCCGCGGTTGCATACCCGATGTTCATGGAAAGGAATGATATCGGTCGTGGTGGTGCCCAGGTCAACCAGGACCCCGGAGCCCAGACATTGCGCGGCGTAACCGGCAGTTGCATGCCAGTTGGCCGAGGCGATTTCGGTATGACTGGCATGGACCTGCCCCGGTGTGAGCAGGCCTTTATTGCCTGCGTACACGTAGACCGGATTTTCCGGGCCAAGCCGGGCCGACAGGTAATCCACCAGTTTATTTACTCCTTCCCGGCGCGCTTGAAAACAGTCAGCCAGTTCACCCGTCATTGTCAGGGTATGAACGCACTTGCCGGCAGGAAGGGATTCCATTACACGGGTGACCGGATGCGCCAGTGTATCAATGCCCTGCCACAAGGGTGTCGCAAACTGGTCAAGGCCGCATAACGCGCCGCTTTTATCCAGCCGCGCTATTTTCAGATGTGCGCCGCCGATATCCCAACCTGTATAATTTTCTGCATGCATATCATCCCCGTCATCGATTTAAAGGACGGCCTGGTGGTTGCGGCCAGACAGGGAATAAGGCAAACCTACAAACCCCTGGCCTCTCCGCTGTGTCAGCAACCGGACCTCCCGGCAGTCATCCGGGCCTACCTGTCCGTATTCCCGTTCAGGACATTTTATATCGCCGACCTCAACGCCATCGAGAAAAACGGCAACAACCATGCGCTCATCACCCGGATGCTGGAGACCCACCGCGATATCAGCCTGTGGATAGATTCCGGTATTGATCCGTTCATCAATGACAATACCGTCTGCTTCAGGGATCGCGTCAGCAACGTACTGGGCTCGGAAACAGGCATAACCAGTGAACAACTGGACCATTATACGCGCAAATCGGATTGCATCCTGTCACTGGATTTCCGCGGCGGAGAACTGATCGGCAATCCGGATTTACCGGCGCAGCCGTCAAGGTTGCCGCAACGCATTATCATCATGAACCTGGAACGGGTAGGCAGCCATGCCGGCCCCGACCTGGAACACATCGGCTCCCTGCTGACCCGGCTGCCCGGCAAACAGGTCTACGCTGCCGGCGGCGTACGCAATACGGAGGACCTGCACCTGCTGGCCGAACACGGAGTACACGGCGCGCTGATAGCCTCGGCATTGCATGACAAAACCATCACTTCAGAACATTTAGCTCAGCTGTAACCTCAGGTCAGGACAGTCTATTCCAGACACGCCATTAATACATCCCAGTATGCCTGGTCATCCGCTATCCGTGCGGACAACAGTCTTGACAAATCTGCCGGGAGCAGATTTGGACGCCCGAAGGGCGCCCGCAGGGGGTGCGCCAAGGAAGGCGCACATCAAAAGCCTGTCCTGACCTGTACCGAGCTCTCCGGGCATAAAAAAACCCCGACATGGGCCGGGGTCTTTGTTGAGGCAGGACTCGCCTACGAATGAGCCTGGAACGGATGATCCGCATCACCGCGCTTGCTCAATACCTCGGAAGCCTTGGGCTCGCGAGCGACAGCGCGCTTGATCGACATCTTGGTAGCTTCATAGTTGTAGTCCTGGATTTTGCCGTCATCCTCAGCCAGCCAGTGGATAAACACGCCGACGCAGATAAAAATGTCATCGGCTTCATCGGCAGGGATAGTGCCGTCTTCAACACAATCCATCACAGCCATGGACACCGCGCGCTGGGCTGGACCGAACATCTGCACGGCCTGCTTCGCACCCTTGATGGTGACCTTGTTGAACATGACAGTTGAAGGTTTACATGCCAGGTTCGGCGACACTACGGCCAGCAGGGATGTAAAACCATCTTTGTTATTGGTAAGCGCATTGCAGGCGGCGGTTTCTGCAGCACTGCCCCGGGGACCCATGATCAGGTCGATATGGGCGACTTCATTACCGTCCCCCACCAATGCTTCACCAACGAGTACTCTATCAATAACAGCCATTTCATTACCTCCTTCTTCTTCTGATTTAAAAATGTTACAAAGTTTCTCAAAAATTTTAAACATGATACCTCACCTCCGTACGTAAGGTCTATCAACCACTCCCCACACCGTCAGCCACTACCGGCAACTCAGCCGATCCCAAGCCGGAACAACAGCAGGCTGGCTACGGTCAGATCCGCACAGGCGCCCGGATTTAGTTCGGATGCTTTGAGTTCCCTGTCAAAGATCATTAATACTTCTCTCGCATCGTCCGGATTATCATAGCTCATAAACCGCTCCAGTACAGGTTTTGTTTTCTTCCTTACCTGCTCTGCGGTTTCGATTCCGTGTTTTCTGCGGATATGAGAATCCGGAAAACTTGCCATATACATAAGATAACAGGCAACAACCGCCCATTCAACATTATTCCAGCGATCGTAATGGTTTTGCAGGCATTTTACCCCCTGATTCACCACTTCCCGGTATCCGTTTACGTATTGGAGCGCAACAAGGTCCCGATCCTGCGCGGCTTCCATGGCTGAATATATGTCGATATCCGGCTGAGAGTTTACGTCATATCTGTCCACTTTGCCAAGACCGCCCGGGTTTGCCAGGCGGATGGCGGCAAATATGTCCTGCGCCTCCCGCCGCCCCAGAGACTTCAGGGTCGATTTGACAGTATGCCGGAAATCTGCCTGCAGACCATGTTCCTGATACACCTGTATGATGGGCGCAAGCAGCAGTACCATGCCCAGGTTGGTGTTGCACCGTACCGCGGACCTGGTGGCTTCGATGCTGGAGAGGATTTTTCTGCCGATCCCGGTACGTCCATCACACAGGATGGGGGTAACGACTTCTGCGCTCCTGGTAAAATCCGCGCAATCCATACCATGGCCTGCGCCGTGACGGCCCACGTTTCCCGGCTTCAGCGCGTTGATATCGCAGGTGAAACACTCGTACACCAGGGCCGGTAAACCGGGTTCCGCACCTCCAGGCGAGAAATCCGGGTTGGTCCCGGCCATGATGGATGATCCTCGGAATTAATTACTGTATGGATTAGCTGAATATCCCGGTGAATGAATCGTTCAGCGCCTGCAGGTTGATGTCGCCCGCCTGGAAAGAACGTCCCGTCCTGAGCGAACTCACGGTCACCCGGGCCGGGCTGAACAACATGGGATCAAGCTTGTAGAAATCAAAGTCGGCGTTTTTGAACACCTCCGCAAACGGTCTGCCGTAGTCTTCCGACGTATTGCTCGGTAACCGGTGGGCCAGGTCCTGCGCATCTTCATCGCCGCAACTGACAAACAAATGCACGTGGCCGCCGAACAATATCGCGTCATTGGTGCGGCTCATGGCCGTCAGGAAGTCCGGCGAGGGGGGACACATGGGCACTGTCCCCATGCCGTCCACAATTTCAGCCAGGGGAAAACGCAACGTGTGGGCCTTGTGCAAGGCGGATTCAAACACCCGGGCGATAACCTGTACCGACCCGGCTAGGCTGGAAGTAGGCGTCAGGATCAGGGTGAGGTTTTCCGGTACAACCTGGCAGCGTTCGGCAATCTTGTCGGCAATCTCAACCGGCGGCATCTTGTCGACTTCCAGCACAATGCAGGTGGTGTCCGCCTTGTCGCGGTATCCGATTTCATCGAATAGCGGCTCCCTGCTGCCCAGGGCCCTGGCCGGTCCGGAACCAAGCGCGTTGAAGGTGCCCTTACCCTGGCCGTGGGAGAGGCTCCAGCCTGCGTACTGGCTGGCCAGGCAGGCGATGACGGGGTGGCTGGTATGGACGTCCACGTGCCAGGGCCAGTTTTCATAGTCCCGCGAGGCCCGCAACCTGGCAGTGGCCAGTCCTCCCAGGCAGATTTCGGCAATTTGCCGGCCGGCCTCGATGCTGCCATGGTAGCTGATGCCGGCGTCAATCAACAGGCTTCCGTTTGACATACGGCTGGTGCCCAGGCCCAGGCCGTTCGCGAAGCTGACCAGTTGATCCACCTTGGGAGCGATCAAGGTGTTGATGCTCAGGCTTGTGCTCCCGGTGTCAGGACTGTTCATGTTTCCCACTGTCGCAATATTCGTATTCATATCGTTACATCCCCGGCTCGAACGTATTAATGATTTCTCCGACCAGGGCGTAATCCCCGTTACGGCATGGTCACAAATGCGCATGGCGATGTACGGGAGGCAATCATCCGGTCGGTGTGGTGAAACCTCAGGTTATCTGCTCTGCGCCAGTTACGTTATACCTGCGGCAAGGGGGCGGATTGTATATCAGTATGTGCAAAATGTCCAACTGTCAACGGGAACAGCTGATCCGCGCCCGGTTGTTTTCCGCCCCGGCAAGCAGGAGACTTACCATGTCATCGCGCCCCGCAAAAGCGTCAATGGCCCGTCGCGCCGATTTTTCATCCGGAAAAACGGCAAAACCGGTGGGGCCCCAGGATGTCTGGCCTGTGCCGGTCGCATTGTGTTCCAGCAGGAATTCCAGTGCCTGCCTGACGTTTTCACTTGCGTACGAGCCCCCCTGGGCAGCACTGAAATACTCTCCGATGCTGGACTGGATACTGCTGACGGACGCGCCGAACCGGTCGCAATCCCTTTCCATGATGCCCGGCAACATCTGCATCAATACCTGCCGGCAAATTTCCGCGCAAGCTCCCGGGGACATGTCCGGCAGGGACTTGAAAGCTTCCACTTCATCGGTTCCACTGATCCCTTCAGCCCGCGTATCCATGACCAGCACAAACCGCCATTCTTCCGGGAAGTCATGACGGAAAATCGTAGTCGGCAACCTGCGTCCTTCCGACCTGCCGCTGTCAAGGATGAAACCACCTTGCGTGAACACGCCCAGTCCCACCCCGGAACGCATGCCCCTGCCGGTAGCGACCGCAATTTCTTCAACACCGGCATCAATGCCGTACAAGCCGGTTATTGCAGTGCCCAGCGCCAATGCCATCTGCGTGCCTGAACCCAGACCCTGATGCCTGGGTATGCATTCTTCAACCTCTATCCGGATACCGGTATTAATACGAAAGTAGTCCAGGACGGTTTGCGCAACTCCGGCGATATATTCGTCATCACCACCGCTGACATCTATCCGGTCGCTACGGCCGGCGTTCACCACCGTAGTAAAACCCGTTATTCCTACGCCGATACTGCCGAAACGTCTCCGGCTGCCGCCATCCAGGTCCAGGAAACCCAGGTGCAGCCGGGCCGGCGCGGCAACCCTCACTGTTTCCGCAGCAGCAATATCGTTTCGTGTCGTCTTCAGGAGCACGAAATCATTTTAACCTTTTTTCGGCCGCATAGGGCACAGAGGCGGATTTGACGATAATCCGGGAAAATGATATAAACAGGAACCGATGTGGATTATGGCGCCGGCATATATCCCTGTCTGTTTCTATTTCCTCCGGCCTGGCCGGAGGATTCTTCACTGATTCTTATAGCGCATTTGCGGAACTGAGATATGCCGGAAACCATGTTATTGATACCTGGGCGGTCCAGTAAACAGGGGACCTCCCTCAACAAGGGAAAACTCGGTGACGAGTACCTGGACATTACTTCTACCGTTGAAATCAATGCAGACGAGATGGTTCGCCTCGGTTTCAACAGCGGTGACCGGCTGCGCCTGAAAAATCATATCGGCGAAGCCGTTGTAACCTGCGTCTCAAAAAAAGCCACCGATCTGCCTGAGGGGATGATCTTCATTGCCTATGGGCCCACGTCCAGCCGCCTGATGGAAAGCGACACCGCGGGCAGCGGCATGCCCCTGTCCAAACATATTTCTGTTGAGGTGGAAAAAATTGGTTAAAATGGTTGTTTGATATTTCATAAGCGGATGCAATATCAAGGCCGGCCTGACCCCATGGGGATTAATCATGAGTGAAAACGTAAAAGTTGTAGAAAATGCCACCTGCACATTCTGCGGCTGTGTCTGTGACGACATGATCCTGACCGTGGACATGGATGAAAAGCGGATCACCAAATCGAAGAATGCCTGTATACTCGGCAAAGCCTGGTTTGCGGAACACTATATCGAAGAGGACGCGCCGGTGGCCATGATAGATAACCGGCCTGTCTCCATGGAGGAAGCGGTGGAGGAAGCCGCGAGAACACTGGTAAATGCCAGGTTCCCTATAACTTACGGCCTCAGCGACACGACCTGTGAGGCGCAGCGCCAGGCCGTCGCCATTACCGACACCATCAGGGGCAATATCGATACCACCACGTCGGTCTGTCACGGCCCGTCCGGCATCGCGCTCCAGGGAGTCGGGGAAAGCACCATGACCCTGGGTGAAGTCAAAAACCGCGCCGACCTGGTCATCTACTGGGGCGGCAATCCTGCCGAGTCCCACCCGCGCCACTTCGGCCGCTATGCGGTCACCGCCAAGGGGATGTTTACCCCCAGGGGCAAAAAAGATCGCCACGTGGTCCTGGTGGACGTGCGCAGGACCCCCAGCGCGCCGGCGGCCAGCCAGTTTATCCAGGTAAAACCGGGCAAGGACTTTGAAGTGTTATGGGCATTGCGGGCGCTGGTCAAAAACCGCAGGATTGACCCCGATATCGAAGAAGAGACCGGGGTCAGTCTGGAAACCATGGAGGAACTGGTGGAGCGGATGAAAAACTGCCGCTACGGCGTGTTGTTTTTCGGCATGGGCCTGACCATGACCCGCGGCCGGCATTTCAATTCGGGCGCCCTGCTCGCCCTGGCCACGGACCTGAATGAATACACCCATTTCGTCGCCAAACCGGTACGGGGCCACGGCAACGTCACCGGCGCCGACAATGTCATGTCCTGGCAGACCGGCTATCCTTTCGGCGTCAATTTCAGCCGCGGCTTCCCCCGTTTCAACCCGGGCGAGTTCACAACCGTGGACCTGCTGGCGAAGCGGGACGTCGATGCCGCCTTGATCGTCGCCACCGACCCCGCATCCAATTTCCCCCAGGCGGCTATCGACCACCTGGCAAACATTCCGGTCGTCTGCCTGGACACCAAGGCAACCCTCACCAGCAAGCTGGCGCACGTGGCATTCCGGACTTCCACCTACGGCATCAATACCGCAGGCACCGTATACCGGATGGACGACGTGCCGATCACCTTGCGCAAGGCCTTCGATTCACCCTTCCCCAACGACGAGGAAATACTGACTGCGATCAGAAAACGCGTGCGCGAACTGGTTCTGGCCAGAGGCCAGGCCCGAGGAGCGACCGGCGTAAGCCGAGCAGCCGCGCCCCTGCAGTAAGAAACGCGGGCTGATTACGGAATTCAGATAATAATATGACGGAGTGCATTCAACTTGCAGGGGGCAAGGTTTATGACCCGGCCAATGGTATCGACGGGGAAGTAAGAGACCTCTACGTGGAGCAGGGATGCATGGTGGAAACGCCCTCCTCCAGTCCCCGAACTATTGACGTGAGCGGCATGGTGGTCATGCCGGGCGGCGTGGATATCCACTGCCACATCGCCGGCCCCAAGGTAAACCTGGCCAGGAAACTGCAACCTGAAGACCATCGCCGCGACCCCCATCCGGGCACGGAACACACCCGCTCAGGCGCGGGCGGCACCGTTCCTTCCACCTTTGCCACGGGGTACCGCTATGCCACCCTGGGCTATACCACTGCCATGGAGGCGGCCGTCACCCCAATCGGCGCCCGGCATACCATTGAAGAACTTCATGATACGCCGGTCATCGACAAGGGGTTTTACGTCCTGTTGGGCAATAATATCTTCCTGCAGCAGTTGATCAGGGACGGGCGCAAGGAGGAATTCCGCCAGGCCGTCGCCTGGTGGGTCAACGCAACCAAGGCTTATACGACCAAGCTGGTCAACCCGGGCGGAGATGAACCCTGGAAGGGCAAAAAGAATTCCAACGTCAAGGACATCGATGAGAAAAGCGATTTTATACCGGTCTCGCCGCGGCAGGTGATCGACGCCTTTGTGGATACGGTCAATGAACTGGGCCTGCCACACCCGCCCCATATCCATTGCAACAACCTGGGCCATAGCGGCAACTTCCAGACCACCCTGGAGACCATGAAAACCGCCGGTGATCGGCGCGCGCACCTGGCCCATATTCAGTTTCACAGTTACGCAGGGGAACTCGGCAAGAATCCCAAATCGGCATCCCGGGAAATTGCCGAGTACGTCAATGACCATCCCAACATCACCTGTGACGTCGGCCAGGTCATGTTCGGCAAATCGACGATCATGACCGCGGATGCGCCGCTGGCCTACATGCTCAGGGGATTCAAGAAAGGGAAGTGGGTAAACGCCGATACGGAGTGTGAAAGCGGTTGCGGTATCGTGCCGTTCAGTTACCAGGAACACATCTATGTCCACGCCCTGCAGTGGGCCATCGGCCTGGAACTGTTCCTGCTGTCAAAAGATCCCTGGCGCATCGTGCTGTCCACCGATCACCCCAACGGCGGTTCCTTTATGAGCTACCCGAAGCTGATCCGCCTGCTGATGGACCGGGAATTTCGCAGGGAGGAGATCAAACGCGTCAACCAGAAGGCCATCAACAGCACCATACTGAATGAACTGGAGCGTGAATATACGCTCAATGAGATAGCCATTATTACCCGCGCCGGTCCGGCCCGCGCCCTGAACCTCAGCAACAAGGGCCACCTTGGGCCCGGCGCCGATGCCGACATCACCATCTACGATGAGATGGCCGACAAGGAAGCCATGTTCAACGCTCCGCGATACGTGATCAAGTCCGGCGCCCTCATCATCGAGGACCACGAGTTCCGCCGGGATTACTACGGGAAACTCCTGCATACGGAACCGGGGTATGATGAGTCCATAGTCGCAGAAGTGAGACCGTTTTTCGAGAACTATTATTCCATCGAGTTCCCCAATTATGCGGTCGATGACAGTTACCTGCATGACCACGAAGTGATCGCGACCGTATGAAGATAAAATCCACGGAGATCGTCGATACCTTTGCCGAGGCATTCAGCATGTGGGGCGCGCGGGTAATTGTCACCGCGGCCACCAGGCAATGGAGCCAGGCAGCGGCGCAATCGATGACGGGCTTCGCCACATCGGTGATCGGCTGCAAGTGCGAGGCCGGCATCGAAAGATTCCTCACTCCGGATGAGACGCCGGATCGCCGTCCCGGCGCCAGCATCCTGCTGTTCGCCATGGACAAGGCATCGGTGGGGAAGCGCCTGCTGGAACGCATCGGCCAGTGCATCATGACCTGCCCGACAACGGCCTGTTTCAATGGCCTGGATGGAGAAGAAACGGTACAGGTAGGTTCACAACTGCGCTATTTCGGCGACGGTTTCCAGGGCAGCAAGAAACTGGAGGACCGGCGCTTCTGGCGCATCCCGGTCATGGACGGTGAATTTACCGTGGAAGAATCATTTTCCGTACGGAAATCAGTGGGAGGCGGCAATATCATCATACTGGGCACCAATGAGAAGAAAACCCTGGCCGCGGCAGGCGCCGCAACCCGGGCCATGGGAACCATCCGTGATATTATCCTGCCGTTCCCCAACGGCGTCGTGCGCAGCGGCAGCAAGGTGGGGTCACGTTACAAGGCCCTGCCCGCATCCACTAACGACGCCTATTGTCCAACGTTAAAGGCGGTCACCGAAAGCAGCCTGCCGGCGGATGTCAACTGTGTCCTGGAAATTGTCATCGACGGTCTGACCGAAGATGCGGTCAAACAGGCTATGGCCGCGGGCATACAGGCCGCCGCAAAACCCGGGATCAGGCAGGTCTCCGCGGGCAATTACGGGGGGAACCTCGGACAGTACAAAATCAACCTGCACGATCTCAACCTCGGTTGACAGCACAATGATATGCCTTTATTACTGAGACAGATTGCCGCGCCGGACGTGCCCATGGAGGCCGATAACATCACGCCTGACCGGCTCACCGGCCAGGGCGCGGCTGACGTGGAAAGACTGGCGCTCATGCACGGCAGCGAGTCCCGCTCCATCGGAGACTTCTTCAGCGCTACGGGCAGCTATGACGGGATCATCGACCTCCAGGGTGATGACCTGAAGCGGGTGAAATTCATCGGCGCCGGCATGTCCCGGGGAACAATCCGGGTTGAAGGCGACGTGGGTGAACACCTCGGCGCCGGCATGGGCGGAGGAGAAATCCTTGTCAACGGCAATGCCACCGACTGGGTCGGACCGGAGATGTCGGGGGGAAGAATTGAAATCCACGGTAACGCAGGCCACCTGACCGGCAGCGCCTATCGGGGAGCATCCGTGGGCATGACAGGAGGGGAAATCATGGTTCACGGCAACGTCCGCAACGAGACCGGTAACGCCATGCGTGGCGGGCTGATCGCCATAGGCGGCAACAGCGGTGACTTTACCGGCGTCAACATGCTGTCCGGCAGCATATTCGTCCTGGGGGAACTCGGCATCCGCACCGGCGCGGGGATGAAGCGGGGATCCATCATCAGCATGAAAGACGCTCCGTTACTGCCCACGTTCAGCTATTCCTGTACCTACCGGCCGGGTTATATGACACTTTATTTATTGCACCTGTCCCGGGTATTCGCAATTGCTGAAGAATACCTGCAGGGCTCGTATAAACGCTATTGCGGGGACAGTGTTGAGTTGAACCGGGGAGAAATATTATTATATGCAGGATAGATGGGGTAATATCCCGCAGAAGAGCTTATACAGGAGAACATCATGACAACAATCGTAACCGACAACTGTAAAGACTGCCGCTATACCGACTGTGTCGCGGTCTGCCCGGTGGAATGCTTCCATTACGACGATCAGATGTTGTATATCGACCCGGAAGTCTGCATCGACTGCAGCGCGTGCCTGCCGGAATGTCCTGTCGAAGCCATCTACGAGGAAGATGACCTGCCCGAAGACAAGTATGAGTGGATAGAAATCAACGCGGAGAGGTCCAAGGAACTGCCGGTCATCACCGATACCATGGATCCGTTGCCCGGCGCGGACGAAAAGAAAGCGGCCCTGGGCTTCTAGGCCAACATTCGATTAAATAAGGGAACCCCGAATAAGTCTGAGGTTCCCAGGTTCATCCCCGAACAGACCCGGACGGCGCGGCGTCGGGTGTTCGGGATACGTTTCTCTTCTTTTTACCGATTGTGTGAATCATGAGTCGATTAGGAACCCCGGATAATCCCCTGACAGTCGCCGTCGTCGGCAGCGGCCCAAGCGGCTTCTACGCCGTAGACGCGCTCATCAAAGCGGGCATCGAATTCAGAGTCAATATGTTCGAGCGCCTGCCCGTGCCTTATGGCCTGGTAAGAAGCGGCGTTGCGCCGGATCACCCGAAGCTGAAACAGGCCATCAAGGTCTATGCCAGGCTTGCCGAGGCGGAACAGTTCAACTACATCGGCAACGTGGCTGCGGGCAGGGACATCAGCATTGACGAATTGCGGGCAAACCATCATGCGGTGATACTCACCTGCGGCGCCGAAACCGACCGCCGCCTGGGCATCCCCGGTGAGGACCTGCCGGGCAGCTATACGGCGACGGAATTTGTCGGCTGGTATAATGGCCATCCCGATTATCGCGACAGGCAATTCGACCTGTCCCATGAAACCGCCGTCATTATCGGCCAGGGCAACGTGGCTGCCGATGTGAGCCGGATACTGGCCAAGACCGTTGATGAATTGAAACACACCGACATATCCGAACATGCCCTGGATGTACTTGCGACCAGTAAAATCAAAAACATCTACGTTATCGGCCGGCGCGGGCCGGCGCAGGCTAAGTTCACCTCCAAGGAATTGAAGGAATTCGGCGTCCTGGCCGATTGTGACCCGGTCATTGATGAGGGCGAACTGGTGTTGAACCCGGAAAGTGAAGCTGAACTGGAAAATACCGGCAACAAAAAAATCTATGACCTGTTCTGCGGATTTGCCGACCGGGAGGCGGCCAGGGACAGGCGCTGTATTTTCACCTTCCTGAAGAGCCCCAGGGAAATACTCGGCGACGGCAGCGTGGAACGCTTGCTGATAGAAAAAAACACCTTGTCGGGAGAATCGTTCCGGCAGTCCGCAAGGGGCAGCGGAGAAACATTCACCCTCGACACGGGCATCGTCTTTCGCAGTATCGGCTACCACGGCATACCCATGCCCGGGGTGCCGTTTGATGAATCCCGCGGGGTCTTTTCCAATGATAAAGGCAGGGTCATGAAGGACGGTACGGTTGAACGGGGATTGTATACCGCCGGATGGATCAAGCGCGGTCCTACCGGCATCATCGGCACCAACAAGGCTGACAGTGTGGAAACCGTGGGCCTGTTGCTGGAAGACCTTGACAATCTGGACAGCGGTGAAAACAAGCGCGGCGCTGAGGGCTGTTACGAGGTCCTGGACCGGCGTAACATACGCCATATCAGTTTCGCAGACTGGAAAATAATCGATGACTCAGAGATTGCGCGGGGCGAACCTGCCGGCAAACCCAGGGAGAAATATACCTACGTCAGCGAAATGCTGGCCCTGCTGGATTGATGGCGTCGGTTGATAACGTCACCTGTCCGTTCTGCAGCCTGTTATGCGATGATCTGACGCTTCGCGCACAGAAGAATCAACTCAGCGTCTCCGCCAATGCCTGCCGGCTTGCCAGGCAGGGTTTTTCCGCTCCGCAACCGGCTTCCAAAGCGAGCATAAAAGGCGTTCCGGCAACCACAGGGCAAGCCGTCAGGGCCGCGGCAGCGCTCATGCAAAAATCCCGCAAACCACTGATTGGCGGCCTGGGCACAGACGTTAACGGCATACGCGCAGCCCTGCAACTGGCCGAAAAGACGGATGCGGCGCTGTTGCATTCGCAGGAAAGTCAATCCCTGCATAACCTGAAAGCGTTGCAGGCACGCGGCGGGATCACAGCCACCCTGGCTGAGGTAAAGAACCGTGCAGACGTCATCATCTTTATCGGCAATAATGTCTGCGGTAATTATCCCCGGTTTATCGAGCGATTCATCAACGCGCCCCATACATTGTTCGCGGGGCAACACAGGAAACTGGCTTACATGGGCAGGCCGGGCAGGACCGAGTTAAATGGCTGCGATGGTCATGAGCCTGTAGTCATTTCCGGCCAGGGTGATGAAATCGCCGAAAACCTCGCGCTGCTGCGCGCCCTGCTAAGCGACGGTCAACTGCTGGATTTCGGTAATATACCCGCGGCAAAGGCCCGTAAACTGGAAAAGGTTGCTGATCTGGTCAGGGACGCGAAATACGGCGTGCTGGTATGGAATCCCGCGGCGTTGCCGGAGGACCAGGCCGACATGGTCATCGGTTCAGCGCAGGACCTGTTGCGCGACCTGAATGCAAAACAGCGTTTTGCAGGGTTATCCCTGGGCGGCAGCAACGGCGGCGCATCCTGGCAATGCGTAGCCACCTGGCAGACCGGCTTCCCGGCTGCAGTCGATTTCAACGGCGGATATCCGTCCGGCGGCGGCGTACACCCGGCGGACGTGGACAGCCTGTTGTGGATATCGGGATTTACGGAAGCAGCGCCTCCTGCCCTGGAAGTACCCACTGTCATTCTTTCCCCATACCGCGCCGGGGCGAGTGATGCAGACGTTTACATTCCCACAGGCGTTCCCGGCATAGACCATGCCGGCACCTTGTTCAGGACGGACGGCGTCATAAGCCTGCCTTTGAAAAAGCTGAGGGAATCGGGCGCCCCTGCCGCTGCTGCCGTCATCGGCCAGGTCCTGTCCCACATAACCGGCGCCGCGGGATGATCAAGCTCAAAGGCGGCAAGGTTTACGACCCGTCGAACGGGATAGACGGCAGGGTTATGGACCTGTATATCGAGGACGGCAGGCTGGCCGATCCGGCGACTGCAGGCAGGATTGACCGGGTACTGGACCTGGCCGGGCGTATTATCATGCCGGGCGGTATCGATATCCACACCCATATCGGCGGAGGCAAGGTCAATATCGCCAGGATGTTGCTGGCGGAGGACCACGCCAGCAATCCCGTTGCTCCCGACATGCTTATGCGCTCCGGTTCAGGCAGTATCGCGCCCAGCAGTTTCGTTACCGGATACCGCTATGCCGAAATGGGTTATACCTCCTGTTTCGAGCCGGCCATGATGCCGGTGAATGCGCGCCAGTCGCACCTGGAGATGGCCGATACTCCCATGCTGGATACCGGCGCTTATGTCCTGCTCGGAAGTGATGATTTCCTGTTGCGCCTGCTACAACGCAACAAGGACCCGCAACTTGTCAACGACTACGTGGCATGGACCATACAGGCAACACGGGCCATGGGCGTCAAGGTAGTCAACCCCGGCGGCATCAACGCGTTCAAGTTCAACCAGAGGAAGCTGGACCTTGATGAATCCAACAGGCATTACGGACTGACGCCGCGCGCCATCCTGTCCGCCCTGCTCGACGCGCTGGACGCCATCGGCGTCCCCCACCCGCTGCACGTCCATGCCTGCAACCTGGGGGTGCCGGGCAATTACCGGACGACGCTCAATACCATTGCTTCGGCCGAGGGCAGGCCAGTGCACCTGACCCACGTACAGTTCCACAGTTACGGGCAGGAAGGGGACAGGAAATTCTCGTCCGCGGCGGCGCAGGTAGCAGAGGCGGTAAACCTGAACCCGAACCTGTCCATTGACGTAGGTCAGGTCATGTTCGGCCAGACGGTCACCGCCTCCGCAGATACCATGATGCAGCACAGGGGACATGTTCATGCCCATCCGAATAAATGGGTCTGCATGGATATCGAATGCGATGCCGGCTGCGGCGTGGTGCCGTTCCGTTACCGGGACAAAAATTTTGTCAACGCCTTGCAGTGGTGCATCGGCCTGGAAATATTCCTGCTCGTGAATGATCCCTGGCGCGTGTTCATGACCACCGACCATCCCAACGGCGCGCCGTTTACCTTTTACCCGCACCTGATCAGGCTGCTCATGGACAGGAGTTTCCGCAACGATATGCTGGGCACGATAAACAGGGACGCAGCAGGCGCCAGCGTCCTGTCCTCAATCGACCGTGAATACTCGTTATACGAGATAGCGATCATCACCCGCGCCGCGCCGGCACGGAGCCTGGGCCTCCGGGACCTGGGCCACCTCGGCATCGGGGCAATAGCGGATATCACCGTGTACAGGCCCGACGACAACCTCGAGGCCATGTTCGGCAAACCGGAATACGTATTCAAGCACGGCGAACCCTGCGTCAGGGACGGCAAGGTCTGCGCCATCCCGGCTACCTCCACCCACGTGGTTGAACCGGAATACGACCCGGGCATAGAGAAATCACTTAAACATTACTTCGACAGGTACATGACCATGAGCCTTGAGAATTTCAAAATCAGCCGGGACGAACTTGAAGGGTATAACCAGCATTCACTGCTGGTACATGACTGCAGATTATGAACATTAACGGCGTAACCATCGACGATACTTTTGCCGAGGCCTTCCCCATGAAGGCGACCCGGTTGATCATCACCGCGATGACCATGAAGTACGCATACATCGCGGCCAACTCACTGACCGGGTTCGCCTCTTCCGTGATCGCCTGCGGTTGTGAGGCCGACATAGAACGGGAATTGAGACCCGATGAAACCCCGGACGGCAGGCCCGGCGTGGCGATTATCATGTTCGCCATGTCCAAATCCCAACTCGCGGACCAACTCACCCGGCGCGTCGGGCAATCCGTGATGACCACCGCAACCAGCGCCTGTTTTGCCGGGACCCACAGCGATACCATGCTGCCCCTGGGAAAAAGCCTGAGGTATTTCGGCGACGGTTACCAGATATCAAAGATACTGGACGGAATCCGCTACTGGCGCATCCCGGTCATGCACGGCGAATTCCTGTGCGAGGAGACTACCGGCGTGGTCCCCGCCATCGGCGGCGGCAACTTCCTGGTAATGGCAAAGACATCCCGCCACGGCCTGAACGCCTGTGAAAAAGCGGTAAAAGCAATCAGGGCGGTAGAAGGCGCGGTCACTACGTTCCCGGGCGGCATTGTCGGGTCCGGCTCCAAGGTAGGGTCCAAATATTCATTTTTACCGGCCTCCACCAACGAAGTATTCTGCCCCACCCTGAAAGGCCGGGTAAACAGCACGCTTACCGAAGAGGTCGGTTCCGTCCTGGAAATTGTCATCGATGGTTTAAATGAAACCGCGATAAGCGAAGCGATGCGCGCCGGGATTGAGGCGGTATGCAAAAACGGGCCCGACAAGGGCATCTACCGAATCAGCGCGGGAAACTATGGCGGGAAACTGGGACAGTACCACTTCCACCTGCGGGACATTCTGTCTCCGATAGCGACGATTGCATCCTGAAATGAAACCCATGATCTTCACCCTGAAGAAAAAGCCGCGATGGCGACTGGATTTGTCATCATTGACACCGGACAGGTTGTCGGCTGTGCAACATATCACCGATCTGGAACTGGATTACGGTTCCAGGCCAACCAGACTCGGAGAACTGTTTTCCATCAGTGGGGAAAACCCTGAGCACATCGAGTTGCGCCGCACCACGGAACTGGTGACCCGGATAGGCGCGAACATGACGCGAGGCCATATCAGCGTCAAGGCCCACGGCGGCAGTTACCTCGGTCATGGCATGAAAGGCGGCACAATAAAGGTCAACGGCAACTGCGGCGATTGGCTGGGTTGTGAAATGTATTGGGGCAGGATCGATGTGGAAGGCGATGCCGGCGATTATATCGGCGCGGGTAAGCACACCGGCATGTATGGAATGCGTGACGGGCTGATAACGGTATGGGGCAATGCCGGGAACCGAATCGGCGACAGGATGCGGCGCGGTATGATCATGATCGGGGGCGATGCGGGCGATTTCAGCGGTTCCGGCATGGTTGCCGGCACGATATTGATCCTGGGCAAATCCGGCAGACTCCCGGGCTACGGAATGAAACGCGGGACCATCATCCTGGGCAGGCGGCCGGACCGTATCGGGACCACCCTGGCAAATTGCGGCACGCTGAAGATGGAATACCTGCGCCTGTTTTTCAAGCAACTGTCCCGGATGGGAAGCCGTTACCGGTTTTTTCGCAACTTCGGTCCGGAAGTGCGCCTGTACACCGGCGATCTCGCCAACGACGGCAAGGGCGAGGTCATGGTGCTGCTGAACAGGGGTTGAGGGGGAAACCTCAGTTCGCGAATTCTGCGTTTTGCAGGGTCAGGATCTCTTCCAGCAACGGTTCACTGTCCGGCGAACCGGCCGGTATGATGGTCTTGATCTGGTACAGTTTCCCCGGCACCTGGTCGGACAAGATGAACTCATATATTTTGGGGGCGAACTCGGCGAACTGCCTGCGCCTGGGATCGTTGACAAACGGGGTGATGGAAATCTTTTCCCCTGTCATCTCAGTGCCGTCATACTCGAATGTAACCGGCTCTATTTTCGCGTTCTCGGCAAACGCCGACTTGATGCGCCTCTGGAAATAGCGCCAGCTACCGTTGGTAAGGCGGTTCATCTCGTAGACATCACCCTGCATGTACACAACCAGCACCGGGTTGCCCGTTATGCCGATCAGGTTATCACGCCGGGCATTCTGTTGCCTGTCCGCAGTGAAAAATTCCAGGTCGGCGTCCTTACTGCCGTCTTCATTGACCTTGAGGATATCCAGGAACACGGAGTCACTGAATCCTTCCTCGTAACTGCCGCTCTTGACGAAATCGTAATAGAGCCGCCCGGGGCTGTCGATGTTCCTGAGGTGATTATCCAGCCAGAGTTTGACCTCCGCGTCGGCAAACTCGTAGGTATTCGGATCAACCACTGCGGGGTCGCCCATCCTGCCGATGGTGGCCCCTTTCACTTCCATACCTTCATCGGCTTCCTCAGCGAAAGCCGGCGGCGCTGAAAACAGCCATAGAACGCATAAAATTATCCGCAGATGACGCAGATTAGCGCAGATGTTTTTATGTGTTTCCTTTTCTTCAGGATGTATTCTCAAGTCTGCAAACATTTCAGATTCTTCGTTGTATAAACAAGTGCTACACAATCTGCACTGCAACATTAATATTATCTGCGTTCATCTGCGTCATCTGCGGATAAATCTCAGTCGTCGTCATCATCCCTTATTTCGATTTTTTCTATCGGCAGCAAGGGCACCCCGTAGTCTTCCATGATGGCGTTCATCTCCGCCTGGTTTTCGGCGATGAGTTGATTTACCTTGTCTCTCCATTCCTGTTCCCCGTGCCTGACCGCCATGGCCACGGTGAATGTAAACTTGAGGTAGGGAGACGATGGGTCGTCGGTCAACGGCAGGATGATGAGATCCTGGCCGCCTTCCATGGTCCTGGAAAAATAGCCTATGGTAGGTCCCCAGATAATCGCCGCATCGATTTTCCCGGCAATCAAATCCTCGGTCAGGGTTTTACCCGGATACTCCTCGGGGTCGCCGGGCTGTCCCTGGTACGGCACTATACTCCCCATCAGTCCGTACCTGAAGACCCAGAACTGGTCCTGGCCGCGATCGGTGACGCCGAACTTTATTTTCAGGCCGCCGTTTTTTACCTTATCGACCAGCATTTCGGGCGATGTCACATCATCCATCCCCCGCCCCTTTGCCAATACCAGGGCATAAGAAGACGTGTAATAAGGATTTGTAGCCGCAGCCCGTTCGAAATTGACCGGCGCGCTCATCACCAGGTCGCACTTGTACCCGGTACCTGATTCGGATTCTGCCCTGAGTGTATTGCGGATAAATCCGATTCTCTGGGGGAAAAACTCATACTGCAGTTCCACACCCAGTTTCTCGGCGAACAACTCGGCTATCCTGTTCTCAAAGCCCTGTTCCTTTAGATTGGAAAAAGGCAGCATGTACGGGTCGGCACACACTTTCAACACGGTCATTTCTTCGACATTAACCGCCATGGCGGGCGCGCCGGGTAATAACAACAGGCATGCCAAAAAATACCTTTTCATTTTCATCAACCTTTTTTCGCGGCCCGCTGCACCTTGAGGATCTTGCCGATAAGCCGGCGGTAAGGACCCGTAAGGTTGGCTCTCGCCGCATCCATGGCGGCATCAACGTTGACCGGCTCACCTACCACTATGACACCTACCATTCCGAAGCCGATATGGGGAATGCATACATATGGATACACACCCTCTATATCCATTTGCAAGGTAAAATCGTTGCCCATTTTACTTTTCCAGCCTTCGGCGCCTTCGGGAAGCATTCCCTCGAACACCTGGCCGTCGGGAAGCGGCACTTGATTAATCGATACGGCGTCATGTGACGTCATATTGACGAATCTCACGTTATCGCCCGGTTTTACGTATATCACGTCCGGGTTGAATATTCGCGCCTCAGCGTTAACGACGTGAATCTGCTGGGCGGACGCCTGTAAGGATCCAAGTAAAAACAAAACAAAAAAAAGACTTCTTTTCAAATACATATTCTCTATCCCCTTAACCTGTTATTTTTGCGGTCATCATAGCATAACCCGCCGCTATTGGGCATACAGGTATGATTGATGATTCTCCGGTTAGTTCCAAAAAAAATCCCCGGTATCATCGATACCGGGGATATGACTACAAACTTCGTGAAAAGTTTGTTCGGTCTACGGCAGGCTGAACACCATCAACACGCCACTGTTACGTGTTGAATTCCACAGTGCGCGATAGCCGCCGACAGCGCCGAGCGCCGCATCGCCGGACATGTCACGCAGAACCGGGATAGCCACAACAGCGCCAGCCCATCCGCCGATGCCCGAAAGCACACCGACGTATTGCTTGCCCTTGTGGGACCAGGTGTTGAAGTTGCCGATAATGCCGGACGGAGTCTTGAACTGCCACAGCAGTTTGCCGCTGCTGGCATCAATCGCCTTGGCATAACCTTCAAGGGTGCCGTAGAAAACTACGTCGCCCGCGGTTGCCAATGCGCCGCTCCATACCGACCAACGCTCAGGAATAGACCATACGATCTTGCCTGCGCCGGCATCCCAGGCAATGAAGTTGCCCATGTTGGTCGTGCCGTTGCCCATTACCTGTCCGGCCGGATACATCGTCAGGTTAGCGTTTACATACCAGCTACCAGCTGCTTGCTCGTAAGTAACGCCACCGGCGTCATAGCTGACCGGTTCGTATGTCATACAAACGTGGTTTGTAGGTACATAGAACAGGTTGGTTTTCGGGGAGAATGCAGCAGGCTGCTGATCCTTTGTTCCCAATGCTGCTGGGCAGATATCCTTGGATACAACGTCCTGTCCGTTGTAGTGCGTGCTGAACTCATTGACGACCTGGGGATAACCCGTCTTCATGTCGACGTGGGTTGCCCAGTTAACGGCCGGATCATACTTCTCGGCTACCAGCAGTTCGCCGGTCTTGCGGTTCATGGTATAACCGAAACCGTTGCGGTCGAAGTGAACCAGTGACGGTGTCATAGTGCCACCCACATCCAGTTCGGCCAGGATCATCTCGTTGATACCGTCATAGTCCCACTCATCGTGGGGCGTCATCTGGTATACCCAACGAGCCACACCGGTGTCGATGTCACGGGCAAAAATGGTCATGGACCACTTGTTGTCGCCGGGACGTACGACCGGGTTCCAGGTGCCGGGGTTGCCGTTGCCGTAGTACATCAGGTTCTCATCGAAATCGGCAGGCCACCAGCCCCATACGGAACCGCCGCCGATCTTCCACTGGTCGGAAGTTTCCTTGCAATCACGCTCAGCGGCTGAGTTGGCGCGCAGGGCCATTTCGCCCCAGGAGCTCTTGCCGGTACCTACTTCGGCGTCAAACGCACACCATGTCTTCAGGGAAGAATCCGCACCTACAGGCTGGCCCATGGACGTGGTATTCTCATCAAACAGGATATCGTCGTCCGGACCCATGCTGAACGCACGCCATGCCAGGCTGCCATCGCTAGCATTGAAAGCCGCTATCCAGCAACGTACGCCAAACTCAGCGCCGGAGCAACCGGTAAAGACCTTGTCCTTAATCGGGTGCGGGGCATTGGTGTTGGTCATGCCGTTATGCGGGCCATAGGGGCCGCCGTCATCCTCAGAGATATCGGCGCCGTTCTTTGTCTGCCAGATAATGCTGCCGTCCTTCGGGTTCAAGGCATACAAAGTGGTGTCAGCGGCTTGCAGGTAAATCTGCCCGTCGCCGTACCCCAGACCGCGGTTTACGATGTCGCAACACATCTTGGGAACGGTTGCTTCCTCGTCCTGCGCAGGCACGAAGTCCCAGGTGATTTCCAGGGTCTCGAGATCGATGGCGAAAACATCATTCGGGAATGATGCGTGGATATACAGGTGGTCGGTAGCCAGACCCGTCTCACTGGGCGGCAGGACCAACGGACCTCCCTCATGGCCTTGCAGGCGTCCCGTCGAGAACGTCCACGCAGCCACCAGGTCACCGGCGTTACCTGTGTTAATCTGATCCAGTTCAGAATAACGCCAGTTATTATAATTGCCGCCCGGAAATACCCAGTAGTTCGCGTCTTTCATCAACTCTCTGAGACCATCATTCGCGAAAGCTGGTAAAGACATGAACAGGGCAAGAGAGACAATTATCCATTTACTGAAGGAAAATTTACTCATGACCTCCTCCTCTTATTGCTAATTAACAATTTTGATCTCGATTTTTATTGACCTCCCGGCTATCTCGAGATCATGAAAGATAGCTGAGAGTTAAATTTATCAGAGCCACATCCCTGCGTCAAACTTTCATTAACATTTTGTTATGTTGTTTTTTTATGCTCTTATTATTCCAATGAATATTATCACAATACTATAACAAGTCAAATAGTAGGAAATATTCATGCAATAAGCAAGAACTTTTACACACAAACGGCATATTTCACCTTAATTTCAGAAGATGTCAAGCATAATTCGCGATCTTTCCCCCGATCCGTAAAATATGGAAATAATATTATTGATCCTGTATACTTCGGCAGACAAGATCAGTCACCCTGAATAACTCCGGGAATTTATGGAGAAACGTATGTTGAACACAACCATAAAAACGCTCATATATGTTGCACTGATACTCATCTACGCACCGTCAGTGGCGGCGGACGTGATGCCTCCTGACTGGCGGCAGAAACTGTCGGACCAGGCCTGGGAGGAGAACTCACGCCACGCAGCCTTCCAGGACAGGGAAATCGTTGAAGACGCCGAGCAGAGTGTTCTGGAAATAAGAGTGCCGTACGCGGCGGAAGATGCAACGCTCGCTCCCGTTACCATACATACCAAAATTCCCCAGACCGATGAACTGTATATACAACGGATACATGTCTTCATCGACAAGAACCCTGTCCCGCTTGTCGGCATCTTCGATTTCACGCCCGCCAGCGGCAAGGCCGACCTGGCCATGCGCGTCAGGATAAACGATCATACCTACGTGCGCGCGGTCGCCGAGCTGAGTACCGGCGAGCTGTACATGGTCAAGAGTTTCACCCGGGCAAGGGGCGCATGTTCCGCGCCGCCGCCCAAGAGCATCGGTGATTCCATCGCCAACATGGGCCAGATGAAAATGAAACTGATCGGCGACGTCGAATACAGCAAACCGAACCTGATGCAGATCAGGATTAAACACCCCAACATAACCGGGTTGCAGCCGATGCGCATAGGCTCCCACGTCCATCCTCCCGCTCATTTCGTCAACACCTTGAGTGTCGATTACAACGGGACTCCGGTAATGAAAGCGATATTGACCTTTGCCATCAGCATGGACCCCAGCCTGCGGTTCTTCTTCGTGCCGGAAAACGAGGGGACTTTGACGGTCAGTGCGACGGATACCAAGAACGCCTCCTGGTCATCCGATTTTGCGGTGAATTAACGGATTTACCTTACTTCCTCTGCCCGCCTGACCTTTTTTACTGCGGGGCATGCCGTCAGGGCCTGTTTCCTGACGTCTTTCAACTGCTTGAGTTGTTCCCTGCTTATTTCATCGTCACGGAACAGGCCGCCGCGTTTACCCGGCATCCGGTTATAGCGCTCCTGCAGGCTGGCCTGCTCGAAAACCTCAAAACTTATCCCGGTTTCAATCACGTCCTGCCGGCAGGCGCAGGTCAACAGGTTTTCTTCGGTCTGGTCGCCAAGCTCGGCCATGCAACTGACGACCTGCCTGACCGTTTCAACTGTAGGAAACCCGGCAGCCGCCGCATATGAAGGCACTGCCAGGGCCAGAATTATTGTTAGGGATTTCAGCATGAACGTAGGAACCTCTGGTTAAAGTCTCAGAGGTTCCTACGATACAGGGACGTATTTTCAAAATCAATGCCGGCGGCAGTGATAGTGCGGTCAGGTGTCTAGAACCTGTACCCCAGCCGCACGCCATAGGTGCGGGGTGGTTGATACATATGGGTACAACCCAGTCCGGGGAAGGGTGAGCCCGCCACGCCATTGACCATCTGCTGGCATCCTGAAGCGGTCTGGATGTCTTCGTTTTCTATGTTATGCACAAAACCTTCCAGGAACAGGCCGGTCTTGTTGGATTCCCAGTGCAGGCTTGCATTGGTGCGGGTATAGGAATCCTGCAGGTCCACGGACTGGTTATGGGGCCGGGTGATATAGTCGGATTTGAACGAAAACTGGACCACGGGACGCAGAATACCGTTCATCGCTTCCAGCTCAACCGGTATCCAGGTAACGCCGATATTCCAGTCCGGCGCATTGACCATCTCGCTGCCGCCCAGATCCAGGTTGTCCTGGCCGGGCGTCAACGGGTCATCCAGGCCGACGAATTCATCGAATTCCGCATCCAGCCAGCCGACGTTAACATCGATGCGCCCGCCGTGATCGCCGTACAGGAACGAGGTTTCCAGCTCCGCTCCGTAAATGGTTGCCTGACCCGCGTTGATTGCCGTATTGGTTGGGATGCCGCCGATGACGCGCACCACGGCTTCCTCCTTGTCGGAATAGTCATACCAGAACAAGCTGAAGTTAGCCCGGGCGCGGCCGTCCATGAAAGTGGATTTGATGCCGGCTTCGGTGGCGATGACCTGCTCCGGGTTATAGACGATCAGGTTTGCGACGTTAAATGCGCCACTTGGCTTGAAGGGATCGACGCTGCCGCGGTTGAAACCGCCCGACTTGAAACCCTTGCTGTTCTTGACATAGACAAGGGTGTCGTCGTTGACATGCCAGTCAAGACCGAACGAATAGGTGATCTCGCTCCAGGACGGGTTCGCTACCTGGGCGCGGGGAAATACCGGGGCGACAGGAGCACCGAATTCCCTGATGGTGACCGTCATGTAACTGCCGGCCGTAGGGTCGGCGGGGTTATTGACGCCGCCCTTGTTTTTCTCATCTTCCGTATAACGAATGCCGCCGTTCAGGGTGAACCGGTCGGTGACATCCACGGAAGCATTGGCAAACACCGCCCATGACTCCACGTTGAAACCTTTATCGACAAACTGCACATTCAGGTGCAAACCGTTCGGCAATACCGGCTGGTAACGGAAATCACCGGCGATATCCTCATCCAGGTAAAAGCCTCCCAGGATCCACCGGAAACGGCCGTCCGTGTTGGAATTCAGGCGCAGTTCGCCTGAGAAGGACTCGGATTCCGTCTGTTCCACGACAACGGTGTCGATAGGAACCAGCCTGCCGGCAGGCGGCAGAAAGACGGAAGCGCCGGTGCCGTCGGTGTCCATGAGATAATCCCGTTCGTGGTCCCGGTAGGAACCGATGAAGGTCAGGTCGGCAAACGGGAACGAGTGGTTCAGTTCGACCTTGAAATTCGTATCCGTGTTATCCCGATAGCCTTCCGTATTGAGCGGGTTGGTATCTGCAGGGTCCGGAACCAATGGTATATTACAGCCCAGATCGGCACATTCCACTGAAGCGAGCACCGGTCCGACACCCT
>JAJDUB010000003.1 GCA_022826885.1 Gammaproteobacteria bacterium | reverse complement strand
CCCACATTGCCCCCGCCAACCAATAACACTGGGGCGGTGCAATGTCGCTACGTGTGCATGGGGCGACCTGACCCCATTTACTTGCCGCTTACAGCTTGTCTGCCCTGGTTGCATGGCGGTCAAGAAAGTCGCCCAGGATCGTGTTAAACAGTCCGGGCGCTTCAATATTGGTTAAATGACCTGCATGATCGATTGTCACCATTTCCGCTCCGGGTATGGTATCCGCCAGTACCTGGCTTTCGGGTACCGGCAGTACCTTGTCTTCAGTCCCCACGATGATGAGTGCAGGCACGGCAATACCAGGCAGAATTTTTCTGAAATCCGTGGTTACTGATGCTTTCAACGCCTGGATATAAGGCGCGGTCCGGACTGCAGACAGGGATTCGAGCAGGCGTTGGCGCATATTTTCCGTTGCTTTGGAACCGGCCAGCACATCGATCATTTTTGGTGCCAGGTCTGCCGGTGTCTGTCCTTCCTGTAGCGGTTTCAACCTGCGCGCCAGAAAGTCGTGTCTATCCGCCTCGGTCGCGGCGCCAAATCCTCGCGATGTATCCGCCAGTGTTAATGTTGCCACTCGGCCCGCATGGCGGCCATAAAAATCCTGGGCAATCATGCCGCCCATCGACAGGCCGACCAGGTGTGCGGCCTGCACGCCGAGATGATCCAGCAGGACATTGAGATCATCGGCAAAATCTGAAAACTTCAGCGGATTAACCGGGTCGTCACTGTCGCCGTAGCCCCTGGCATCCCAGGCTACCGTGCAATAGCGGTTGCTCAATCCGGTTTGTTGTTCATCCCAGTTGGTCCGGTTGCCGCCGATACCGTGCATGAAGATGACAACCGGGCCGGTTCCCTCTCTCTCATACGCCAGTTTCAGGGCGCCATTACGATAATGCCGCAAAGCACGCATCTGCTGTTGCCCCGCTCAGCTATCCGGGAGCAGGGCGATGACCTCGACTTCCAGCATCAGTTCCGGGTCGACCAGGGCGGAAACCTGTACGCCTGTGCTGCAGGGTTTGTGGTCACCGAAGTATTCCCTGCGCACCTCGAAGTAATCGGAGACTTTATCGTGGTCTGTGATATCGACAGTAAAAAATGTGGTCATCTTAACCACATCCTGAAAGGTAGACCCTGCTTCCTGCAGTATACCCTTGATATTTTCAAAAACCTGACGAGTCTGTTGGCGCAGGTCGCCGATGCCGACGACGTTGCCGTCGCCGTCAAACGGGACCTGTCCGGAAAGAAAAACCAGGTTGCCTGTCCGAATACCCTGGGACAGTGGAAAGTTCTCATCCCAGTCCCAGCCCGGATCGATGAATTGCATTTTGCTCATGCCGGTGTGCTCCCATGTGTCGTCATATCAGCAGAGAGGGAAGCTCTCAGGGTGTCGGTAGCCGTCACGTCAATGGTCATTGTCGCGGGATCAATTACCACACCGTAGTCCCTGGCGGCTCCCTCGATGGAAACGTACTCATCCACGACGTCCTGCAGAACCGCGTTTACGTCTCTGGCGAGCGGGTCTCCCCAACCGCCGCCGCCGCCGCTTTGCGCGTACATGATTTCACCGGGTTTTTGGGCATAGTCTGCCTTGGCAACCCGTACCTCTTCTTCGTTGTCGCCGCCGTAATCAAGGATGACGTGATTGCCGGCTGCTTCCTTTCCACCGGCAAAACCCATCAACGGGCGCCGGCAAGCCTGTACCTGGATAAAATTGATGACCGGATCGGTGGTGCTCATGCGCAGCATCTGGTGCGCGGGTGAGCCGCGCCATTTACCCGGCGCGGCGCTGTCGGTGCTGTATTCGTTCTGGTAATACAGGAACGGATACATCACTTCCTGAAGTTCGAACGACGGGATGCGCAGGGAGGCATGAGGCGCCGAGTATCCGCCCCAACCGTCCGTGCCGCAGGCGCCCCCGCTGGAGGTCGGTGTGGTTGAATAGTCAAAACTGACGTACATCTGGTTGTCATAGTGCGAATTCAACCCGAAAACGGTATTGATGGTCAGGTCGATGAATGCCGAGCCGGTTTTTTCCGGAACGATCTTTTCCAGGGTTTTCATTACAGCCTGGCCGATATCGCTGCCGATACACAGCGTTGAATTGCCCACCGGCGCCGGCGGCAACGGGTTAATCACAGTACCCTCCGGTGCGATCACCTCGATCGGTCTGAAAAACCCGGAGTTCAGCGGCACATCCGGCATCACTACGGAAAATTCGGTAAACACCCAGGACAGGGTGTTGCCCTTGACGCTGTTGACGAACCCCTTGGTCTGGGGGTGAGTGCCGGTGAAATCCACAGTGCATGCGTCCCCTTCAACGTTGATGGTGACGTCCACGTTAATGTCAATACCGCCGTTGAAATCGTGTTCGAGGATACTTCTCCCCTTGTATTCGCCATCCGGCCATGAAGAGATCTCGGCGCGCACCTGGCGTTCACTGTAATTCAGGATATAATCCACCGACTCCAGCACCGTATCCAGGCCATACTTCTCCACCAGTCGGACGATCCGGTCTTCGCCGACCTTGCAGGCGCCGATCATCGCATTCAGGTCCCCCTCCATGGTGTCCGGGAGGCGATTGTTGCCTGCCAGCAGGTTAACGATGTCGCGGCGCATTTCCCCTTTTTCACAGATCTTGACGGGCGCCAGGCGAAAACCCTCCTGCCATATTTCCGTGGCCAACGAGTTGTATCCTCCCGGCACGGGGCCGCCGACTTCGATAAAGTGAGCGCGTACGGCGGGAAAAAAAACGGGTTTGTTATGGTAGAACACGGGCTTCATCAGGGTCCAGTCAGGGATGTGACTGCCACCGGAATAGGGGTCGGTGGCCAGCACGATGTCCCCTTCATTGAGGTTGTATTTAAACGACTTTAACAGCGTTTCAACCGAATGGACGGATGCATAAATATGGATGGGTTGCGAGTTTGCCCTGGCCAGCAGACTGACCTTCTTGCCATCTGAATAAAACACGCCGGTGGAATAATCATGGGCCTCGCTGAAAACAGTGGAGACGGAGGTATTCTCCATGGTTTTGCTTATTTCCTCCGATACCGTTTCCAGGTATTCACGTATGATTTCAGCCGTGATCACGTCAATCATTGTCGTATTTCTCCGGGCGATAGCCATTCACATCCAGTTCTTTTCTCAGTTCGGCGGTTCGGACGGTGTCGATCTGCTGCTTTTCCGGATCGACAACGACACCGTATTGTTTCTCTGCCGCTTCCAGGGATACGTAACCATCCAGTACGTCTGCAAGTACCTGCTCCGGGTCCCTGGCCATGGGATTGCCCCAGCCTGCACCGCCTCCCATCCTGATACTGAGATCGGATCTCTGTCCGAGTAATTGGTCCACGTAAGCGTTCTCGACGTTTATGTCCGCATCACCGGAATGTACCAGCACGGAATTGTCCGCGCCTGCTGACCCTCCGGCAAATCCGGCTGTCTGCTGGCGCGGGAAGACACAGGCAGTCAAATAGAACTCATCCGGATCCGGGTCGGGCAATTCAATGCATGCTTCCGTTCCAGGTCCGCCACGCCACTGTCCGGCGCCGGCCGAATCTGTTACGTATTCCAGCTTGCGGATTTCCCCGTCGACCTCCGCTTCAAACATCTCTATGGACGGCAGGGGGGTCGTTGAGGAAATACCGGGCATGCCCCAGCCGTCCCGTCCGGCCGCACCGCTGCAGCCACCCTGGGTAAAGCGGGCATAGTCAGTGAATGCCAGTTGCTCGACGGTAAAGCCGTTGCGTATGCCGCGCCGGATCATGTATATCAGCATCGAATTCCCGGCCACGTTGGCAACTTTTTCCGGAACAAGGCCGGACAGGGCATCCGTGACCGCCAGCGCCAGGTCAGTGCCTACATGTGAGGCCGACCAGCCCGTCGGCGCCGGCATGCGGGCATTCACCAGGGAACCTTCCGGAGCAACCAGGTCGACACAACGCAGGCTGCCCGCATTCTTCGGAATATCGCTGCCCAGAGAAGCGAAAACAGGTAACAGCGCATAACTGAGAGCCTGCGCCGGCGTAGTGTTTATAAAGCCGGTGGATTGGGCATCGGTTTCTGAAAAGTCCAGGAGCAGCCGGCCGTTTGTTGTTTCAAGTCTGACGTGGATGTTGAGGTCTTCCCGTTCCTGGCAATCATGCATCAGCCTGCAACTGCCTTCAGCACTGATGTCTCCCCAATCCTTCAGCATCGAACTGAAACGGGCTTCTGCGTAATCGACCGACCAGTCCAGCGCATCCAGTACGACCCCGGAGCCATAGTCGTGAAGCAGTTCCATCATACGTGTCTGGCCGATCCTGACTGCTGAAAACATGGCTTCCAGATCCAGCCTGAAAGCCTTTGGATTGCGACTGTTCAGGGCGATGGTGTTCAGCGTGTCTTTGAGCAATTTCCCGTCACGGTAAATCTTGACGGGTGGGCAGCGCACACCCTCAGCCCAGATGTCGGTAGCCCTGGGGTTGTAGTTTCCACGCAGGTCCCCGCCGATATCTTCGGTATGCGCGCGCACGCCTACGTACAGGACTATTTCCTCTTCAAAACTCACCGGCGCAAAAGCGGTAAATTCCTGCAGACGTGAACCTCCCCCATAAGGGTCATTGGTAAGCAGGATATCTTCGCTGCCCAGGTCAT
Source organism: Gammaproteobacteria bacterium (assembly GCA_022826885.1). Classification (GTDB taxonomy): domain Bacteria; phylum Pseudomonadota; class Gammaproteobacteria; order Eutrophobiales; family Eutrophobiaceae; genus JAAXHV01. The sequence continues at coordinate 24,228 of JAJDUB010000003.1, read as the reverse complement.
ACTGGAAGTAGTCAAGCACGGCGGCAGCGGTATCCGCCATGGATGAAAGGTATAACGGGTTGTCGATTGTGACCAGAGATCCTGCCTCGGTAAATAATCCGTTACAGCATTGATTTGCCTCACTGACGGTAGTCGAGCAGGCCGTGTTTATCACGGTAGCGCGCATTTCCGCGACAACCGCGTCGAACTTGCTGCGCAGGACTTCGGCGGTAATTTTGTCTACCATGGCATTACTGGAAGCTTTCGATAATGTAAGTCTGGTAATGATCCAGCATGGCTTCCTGCTGTGGATAAATAACTATCGTCGTTTCAGGTTCCTCGATTACGGCAGGACCCGTGATGAGGTTTCCCGGCCTGACTTTTGTGCCGTCGTAGATACGTGTGTCGACAAACCCGACCCCGTCGAAACCCACCCGACGCGTTTCCTTGAATGCCGGGGAAGGGTCTTCGGACTCGAATGGCGTACTGTGGTATTTCAGCGTGTCGCGGGTGCCGACCAGGTCCGAACGGACACTGAGCACTTCGACCGTCTGGTCGGGACGTTTGAAAGAGTAGAGTTGCTCATGGGCCTCATGGAAGTCCTGAAAGGTCTTGTTCAGGTTCAGTTCCGTTACCCGTTTTGTCCTCGATCGAATCGGAACGGTAACCTCGTGGGTCTGGCCGACGTAGCGCATGTCTATGGCGCGGTGGGTCTGGGTCTCGACAATACCAGGCGTTTGTTTAAGCAATTCCAGGGCGTCGCTCTCAATCTCCTCGAAGATGGCATTCAAGTCATCGATGCGGATGGTATTGGAACGGCTGATGAAACTCTTGACTTTCGATATTTTGAAATTCGATATGATACAACCCAGTGCGCAGAATACGCCCGCGTTCTTCGGCACCAGGATCGTGTTAACACCCAGATCCTTGGCCTGTACTCCCACGTGAACGGGACCGGCGCCACCGAAAGCCATCAAGGCGAAGTCCCTGGGGTCGCGCCCGCGGGAAACCGAAACGTAACGGATTGCATTGGTCATGGCGCTGTTGGATATACGGAATATCCCGCTTGCCGCTTCCTCGACGGACATGCCAAGGGGCTGTGCAATTTCAGTTTCTATCGCCTTGTGTGCAGCCGCTACGTCCAGGTTGATTTCCCCTCCTCCGATAGTGCCCGGATTCAGGTAGCCCAGTACCAGGTTGGCATCGGTGACTGTGGGTTTGCTTCCGCCCCGCCCGTAGCAGGCAGGTCCCGGATCAGACCCCGCGCTCCTGGGTCCGACCCTGAGCGCGCCACCTTCATCGATCCAGGCTATGGAACCCCCTCCGGTCCCGATGGAATGTATATCTATCATGGGAGTTGCCACGCGGTAGCGGCTGACCCAGGAATCAACGCCGATATCGGGCCTGCCATCCTTGATTAAGCAGACGTCGTAACTGGTTCCGCCCATGTCCACTGCGATCAGATCCTTGTAGCCGGACCATTCACCCACCGCAACCGCCGCGGTTACACCGCCGGATGGCCCCGATTGGATGAGTTCAACCCCGCGCTTGCAGCAGAAGTCAGTATCCATCACGCCGCCGTTGGAAAGCTTGATAAACAGGCGGCCGCCGAAGCCTGCCTCATTCAGGCTGATTTCAAGTTGGCGCAGGTAATTATCGAGTTTCGGACTGAGGTATGCGTTCAGAATGGTCGTGCTGAAACGGTCGAATTCCCGCACCTGAGGCAGTACTTCGCTGGACAGGGAAACGTAGGCTTCCGGGTACTTTTGCTGGATAATCTCTCTGATACGGCGCTCGTGTTTATTGTTTTTGAATGAGAATAACAGGCAGACCGCGATCGATTCGATGCCAAGCTGTTTCAGTTTAACTACCGCGTCCCGCACTTCCTCCTCGTTCAATTCGAGAACGATCTCACCCAGGTGGTTGATGCGTTCAGTGACACCCAGGCGTCTTTGTCTGGGAACGATGGGGTAGGGCGCGGGCAGACGAATATCAAAATGATCTTCCTTGTACCCGGTACGCAACTCAATAATGTCTCGAAAGCCCTTCGTGGTAATGAGTCCGGTTTTGGCGCCGGCATATTCCAGCATGGCATTGGTTACTACTGTCGTGCCCAGCACCAGGTTGTCGGCGTTTTTCAGAAAGCCTTGCGAATCCAGGCCGAAATGCTCTGCTGATGTGCGGATGGCATTCATGATACCGGCGGTTTCATCGTTAGGAGTCGTCAGCACCTTGCCGCTGATGATCTCATCCGCACTGCGCACGACAAAATCGGTAAACGTCCCACCGACATCGATGCCAATTTCATAACTCATTACAGCGGTCCCCTGGTTAGTGGCATGGAAATAGATTTTCTGCTCAGTTTCATGATTCTACGGTACAAGGATGTATCGGCAAAATCAATGCAGGAGTCCGAGCCTGTCCGGGGACGGACTTCAAGTCCGTCCCCAAAGGAACACTCCAGTCATCTGATTTTATGATACCATTAGGCACGGGGGAGCAGAGTAGCATAGCCCATGTTGGTCTGTATCCATGGAGCAACACTGTTAACTATAAATAATCTTTGGGGGGCGGACCGTTATGCTCAAGTCAGGAAATTTCGCAAAATTTCTCGTCACGTTTTCGTGCGCGGTTTTATTCATGCTGGATGCGGTTGCGGCATACTCACAGGAGAAAGACAAGGGTGTCCTGGAAGAAGTCATAGTAACTGCGCAGCGGCGCACCGAAAACCTGCAGGATATTCCCCTGGCGGTCACCTCCTTTTCTGCCCGGAACCTCAGTGACAAAGGTGTCTATGACCTGTTCGGTCTGACGTCCCTGGCTCCCAACCTGGACATAGTACAGAATAACGGCCGGGTGAAGGTATTTATCCGCGGCATCGGTCTCACGCTGGATAATTCGGGCTCTGAGGGCGCAGTCGCGGTGCACCAGGACGGTGTGGTCATAGCCTATCCAAACTCGCAGGGCACCTCGTTTTACGATATTGAGCGGATTGAGGTATTGCGCGGGCCACAGGGCACCCTGTTCGGCAGAAATGCAACCGGCGGCACGCTCAACATCATCACCCGGTCGCCGACGGAAGAGGTAAAGGTCAATGCCCGCGCCAACTTCGGCAACTATGAAGCGCGGGAGTTTGAACTCGGTGTCGGCGGTCCCCTGGTAAAAGACAAGTTATCGGCGCGTGCTGCTTTCTACAAGGTAGACAGGGACGGTTTCGGTGAAAACACTTTTAACGGCGAGGATATCGACGATCGTGATGAGGTCGCGGCGCGCGGCAAGCTGAAGTGGCAGGTGACGGACGACCTGACCGTGGTTGCGGCGATTGATTACTGGGATGCCGATGACTCGGGCGCGGTCGTGCATACCTTCGGCTCTGCATTCGGCGAGTTGCAGGGGGTTGTCGAGGGTGGCAACGGGAAACAAAGTTTCAGGGATATAGCAAGTGAAACCGAAGAAAGCCGGGATATGAGGACATACGGCTACTCCCTGGATGTCACCTATGAGATCAATGAAAACTTTACCTTCAAGTCCCTGACGGGTTATCGCGATGAGCACAGCGTAAAGAAATCACAGTATGACGGCACGGATAACCCGGGCTGGCCTTCCACCAACTGGAATTCCGGCGTCCATTTCAGCCAGGAGTTTCAGTTGAACTGGGACACGGACAGGATTAACAGCGTGTTCGGCCTGTATTACTTCGATGATGACGTGTTTGTCACCAATACGGTCCCGTTCGAATTTGCCATTAACCTGCCCGGCGACATCTTTGATGAACGCGGACATGCAAAAACGGAGGCCTACGCGGCATTCGGCAGCCTGACCTGGGCGGTGACGGACAGGCTGAACCTGACGGCGGGAGTCAGGTACAGCGACGAAAAAAGAACCACGGAAAGCTCGTTCCAGCTCAAGATTCAACTGTTTGGTCTGGATTTGTTTATCCCGCTGAACAACCAGCGCAAATATGACGCCTGGACGCCGCGGTTCTCCATTGATTATGCCTTGACAGACGATGCCATGGTTTATTTCACCGCATCACGCGGCTTTAAAAGCGGACAGATACTGCCGGGTAACACGGCCCCGCCGCTCAACCCCGAATTTATCTGGAGCTACGAAGGCGGCATAAAGTCCGTCCTGTTTAACGACAGGCTGAAAGCCAACCTGTCGGCCTTCTACTACGACTATTCGGATTTACAGGTAAGCCAGTTGCTGGGCCTTTCGTTTACCCTTACCAATGCCGCAGCTGCCGAAGCTATCGGCGTGGAGGCGGAACTCGCCTACCTGCTGACCGAGAATACCCAGCTGGAACTGGTCTACGGATACCTGGATAATGAATTTACCGAATTCTACACCCAGGATCCGATATTCCCGGAACTGGGCCTGCTGAACCTGAAAGGCAATCCCCTGCCCAATTCACCCAAACACATGTTCACCCTGAGCGCAAGCCAGGCCTTCCCCACTACGATGGGGGATTTCGACTTCAGGGTGGACTGGCGCTGGCGGGATACGGCTTACTTTGACCCCTACAAGAGGGAAGTGGCCTCCCAGGATTCATACTCCAATGTCAGCATGAGGGGGACTTTCCAACCGCGTAACCAGAACTGGTCGATATCCGCCTGGGTCAACAACCTGACCAACAAGAATGCGTATATCACCAACTATATCAGCCTGGCCAGTGGCGGCTTCCCCCGCAACGGCGATATCAATGATCCGAGGACATACGGTATAGAGCTGCGTTACGAGATGTAGCAGGCAGGGCCTGGGATCAGGGTTGCTGGCTGTGAGCGCTGATACTGCCGGTCGTCCGGGAAGGATACCCTGCTCACGCAGGCTGCTTTTGGCCGGGATGCTACTGCTCCCTGTCTGTTTCGGCCATTCCTGGGCCGGGGAAATACTGGCGTTGACAGGCGCCAGGATTATAGATGGTAACGGCGGCGCCCCCCTGGAAGATGGTGCAATCGTTATCCAGGGCTCGGAAATCAGCGCAATCGGTCCTGCTTCCGTCGTCCCCGCAAACGCGCGCGTATTGGACCTTGCCGACATGACGCTCTTGCCGGGTCTCATTGATGCGCATATCCACATCGGTGGCAGCGGCGGCGGGTCGGCAGACCCCCGTGAATTCACCCCCACTGCTGTTGAAAACAGCCTCCTGAGCTACCTGAAGTTCGGCGTGACCACTATTTACGATATGGCAGCACATCCCAGCCTGAATTCCATGAAAACAGTGCTGGAGACCGGTGAGCTGATGGGTCCGAGGTTGTACGGCAACGGATTTGGCATCACCGCACCCGGTTCGCATCCCATCCGCCTGATAACCGAACTCGGACTGCTTGAATACCTTGGACCTTTCTATTTCCAGGTTGACAACGTGGCAGACGCCAGGGAAGCCATTCGCAGTATCAGTGCACAACAGGTTGACGGCATCAAGCTGTTCCACTCGCGCGTCGAAGCCGGGACTACCCGGTTTGACGCTGACATGGAAAAGTTGAAGCCTGACATCCTTCACACCTTGATTGAGGAAGCCCACACCCGCAGTCTGAAGGTTTATGCGCACACGTCATTTCCCAGCGAGGTCAGGGAATTTGTTGAAGCCGGCGGTGACGTCGTCGTGCACAGCGTACACATGGCCGAGACCGGCGCCAATGAGGTGTTTGAACTGATGGCCGAACGCGATGTTGCCTATATCCCGACACTCGCGGTGTTTGAAGGCGGCTATACATCGAAACCGGACTCGTTTTTTTCCCCGCAACTACATGACAAGGTATGGGATGTTCTGCTGGCGTCGATTACTGCCCCTGACAGCGTCGTTCTGGCTTCCCGGGAGGTTCCTGGTCTTCTTAATGACAGGGAACGCAGCCTGGAAATCGCCATGGCGAACCTGGGACGGGCGCTGCAGACCGGCGTCAGGATTGCAATGGGGAGTGATGCGGGCAATGCGGGGATGCTGCACGGCGCGACAGTACTGCGCGAAATTCAGTTGATGTACGAGGCGGGTATGACGCCGATGCAGGTAATCGTGGCTGCCACCCGGAACGGGGCCGAAGTCATCGGCCGGGGAGAGGAACTCGGCACCCTTGAAGCCGGCAAGCTGGCCGATATCATGGTCGTCAACGGCGATCCGTTGCAGGACCTGTCTGTCCTGGGTAATGTCGAACTGGTGGTGAAAAACGGCAAGATCATCAATCCTGGGGAACTGGAGTTCAAGGAAGTTCCGCAACCAACAGGGGACGGATTTTAAATCCGTCCCCGACATTCTGAAAATTATAATATATTATTCAAATAGATAATAATTTTAGTTAAAGTAATCTATTAATACTTTTGCTTAATTGTGCAAAAATGAACTTAGGAAAAAACCGGCTCATGAACCAGAGCTGGTTGGCCACGCCCAAGCGAATTTCATAATTGTCTTTTGCAAAACCGTTCAGGAAACCCGTAACCATTTCTTCCACGGGCATTATCGGGACGCCTTTAATGTCTTCTTCATTAAAACCCCCCAGCATCCCCGTTTCAGTAAGAGGGGGCGAAAGTTCGAAGACCTTGATGCCGGTGTTTCTTAACTGCGCTCTCAAGGATAAGGAATATGAGTGAATAGCGGCCTTGGCAGAACAATATACCGGCGCAATAGGCAGCGGAACGAATGCCAGTCCTGAGGAGACATTGACGATTGCAGGATTGTTGCTGTGTTGCAATAGCGGTAGAAAGGCGTTATTCATCAATATGGTCCCTTTCAGGTTAATATCGATTTCCTTCGTAAGATCTGCCGCTGGAAGATTGCCGTCCCGCAGATTTAGCGTCTGCAGAATGCCCGCGTTATTGATCAGGATATTTAAACCGGGAAAATCGTTTACGATCTGCTGATATAGCTCTTTTATATTATCGGGGTTACTGACGTCACTCCTGATTATCGCAACACCGTCCAGTTGTTGTTCCGCATTATGGAGTTTTTTGCCGTCCCGACCGGTAATAATGACCTCGTTTCCTTTTTGCAAAAACTGCCTGGCCATTTCGAAGCCGATACCACTCGAGCCGCCGGTAATTAAAATAGTGTTCCCGGTTAACTTCATCTCTAACTCCGGGTCCAGGCCCGCAGGGTCCTGACGGCCACATCGTTCTGGATTTCCACCGGAACGTTTTGCGGCCCTGCCGGCAATGACCGGCTGTTCATCGCGATGTGGGCCAGGGACAGGCATTGCAGGGACAGGCCCAGGTCCATAATCTCGATGGGATTGCCATCGCCGGCGCTGAGGTTGATTGAGTTGGCTTCTCCCAGCAGGTAGACGGTCTTTCCGTTTTCAAGCTTGAATTGCCGTATATCCGGCATGATTTGATTGGATTCAACTGACAGTTCGCGCAAGCCGGGCAGGTCAATCTCCGTCTCGAACATACCGGCATTACAGAGGACAGCGTTGTCTTTCAGCAGCGCCAGGTGGTCGCGGTTGAGAGCATTCGGCCTGCCGGTGACGGTGATAACGAAATCACTGGGCGGCAATGCCTGTTCCAGATCGGCTGTCTGGTAGCCTTCCGTGTGCGCTTCCAGCCGCGAGATGGGATCGATATCAACGATGGTGATATGCGCGCCCAGGCCGCGCAGGGTGCGGGCGATCCCCTGGCCGCAGTAACCATAACCGACTACGGTTGTTCGCCTGCCGCCGATAAGCAGGTTGGAGCAGCGCATGATACCGTCAACCACTGACTGTCCAACACCGTAGCGGTTTTCGATAATACGTTTTGTACGGCTGTCGTTGATGATGATGGTAGGGAAGACGTGCCCGGTAACTTCTTCCCGGAGGCGAAAGCCCCCCGTGGTTGTCTCTTCCGTGGCGCCGATAATCTTCGACTTTGCCGTGGAGAAGTCGGGGTTGGTCAGTGCCAGCATGTGTATGTCCGCTCCGTTATCAGCAACCAGGTTGGGCCCGGTTGCCAGCACTCTTGCCGCGTAGTCCAGGTGCTGTTCATAGGTTTCACTCTTTTTGGCAAATACCTGAATGCCGTATTCCGCCACCAGGGCCGCGGCCACCTCATCCTGGGCGGTGCCGGGACTGCCGGTAATGGCGATCTGCGCGCCGCCGGCGGTCAACGCCTCCAGCCATACGCCCGTCTTCGCCTCCACGTGCAGGCAGATACCGATACGCAAGCCATCGAAAGGTTTTGTCCGGGTAAAGTCCTCCTTGATCCCGCGCAATACCGGCATGCGCTCGCGTACCCAGTCCATGCGTTTAAGCCCTTGCCGGGCGAGCCCGATGTCTTCTATCTCGTATGTAAAGTCAGCCATTTTTCTATGCTTCATCAACCCCGTTAATCGTCATTCCTGCCCCGCCCTCTGGCTTGCCGGGGACGGACTTGAAGTCCGTCCCCTGAGGGTGTTCGTCTAAAAGACGCGCCTGAGACCGGGTTTGCCGTTCTCGACGACAAAACGCGCCAGGTCAAAAACACCAGACTGCGCATCCCTGGCGTCATGTACGGCGCGTACGGTAGTCTGCCACTCCTTTGCAGTGACTTCATGTAACAGGTAGCCGCGCCTGTCCGGTTCATAGAACTTTATCTGCGGGTTACGAACCAGGTTGTCGGCTATGGGTTTATCCATCTGGTCGGGCCAGTTGGCCGAAACGGAAGAGGCCACGAACTCCACCCCCGGAAAACGGTCGGCCGGCGCTGTGGACTGCATGCCGTCAATGGCCCAGAAGGAGTGCATGTCACCACTCAGTACCACTACCTGGCCCTTATTGCTCCGGTTTATCGCATCCACGACCCTGTTTCTGTTAGCCGGGTAACCATCCCAGGAACCCGCAAAATTATACGACTTGCCGTTAATATCCAGGTGGAATGGTGAAAACACGCTGGAGGAGGCGATCACGTTCCACGGGGCATTGTCAGCCTGGATATTATGCGCCAGCCAGTTCTCCTGCTTCTCCCCCAGCATGCTGCGTTCCTCAGCAAACATTTCAGGGCAACGTACCACGTAGTTGCCGAATCCATGCGGGGACCTGCCACCGGGACAGGGCAACTGCCTGGCGCGGAATTGGCGGGTGTCCAGCAGGCTCACCTGTATCAGGTCCCCGGCGTGAACAGTCCTCTGAAGCTCAAACCGGTCATCACCGGGGTTGCGGTAACCGCGGACCGGCATGTGTTCATACCAGGCCTGGTAGGCGGCCGCCCTTATCGCCATGGTGGCCGGATCTGTATCGATAACCGCATCGTGGTTGTCCAGTGTGGTAAAGAAGGGCAGTCTGGCGTGGGCGCGTTTAAGGTTTTCATCGGTTTTGTACAGCGCGTGCCGCCGCCGGAAACCGTCAAGCGTCAGCGGCATGACATCAGTCTCGTGTCTCCTGAAGTTTACACCGTAGGATGTTTCATAGATGTAGTCGCCCAGGTGGATCACGAAATCCGGGTTGTCTGCAACGATGTGGTCGTAGGCGATGAAATAACCGTGTGCGTAGTTCTGGCAGGACACCGTGACGAAACGAATGGATTCAGTTTGACTGTTGCGTGCCGGAAGGGTCTTTGTACGGCCCGCTTCCGAAGCGTGCGCGCCAACGGAAAACCGGTACCAGTATTCCCGCCCCGGTTCCAGTCCCTGTACGTCAGCATGTATCGAATGGACCAGTTGGGGGACAGCCAACTCCTCGCCCTGCCTGATAAGCTGTTGCATATCCTCGTCCTGGAACAATTCCCAGCGCACCGGTATGGCGTCCCGGCCGAGCCCGCCATCGGCAGCCAGCGGTTCCGGCGCAAGCCGGGTCCACAAAACTGCCGAGTCCTGTGTCACGTCTCCGGAAGCGACGCCCAGCGTGAACGGGTTTGTGGAAAGTCCGGGTCCCGCAACAACAGGCGTTGAAACCCGGGAAGCGGCAAGCCCCGCGGCCGTTCCGATTATGAAATTCCGTCTTTTCATCATCCGCTATAATACTACTCCCTTTCCCCTTTCAGGTAATCATCATGTCGTTAAAGAAATTGGATGCGGCTGCAATGGAAGCAGTGATGCGTGAATATTACGACGGCTGCAACGAGGCCGACCGGGAGAAGATAATGGGGTGTTTCACGCCCGATGCGGCCCACTATTTTCCGCCCGGGATGTATGAGGGGCCATTCCTGGGGGCTGAAAAGATTGCGGAGCGCTGGCGTCAGGCCGTGGAGAAGTTCGGTTCCTGGTGGACCATTGACGCAGTGCTGATCGATGCGGACAAGGCAGAGGCGGTGATCGAATGGACCCATTTCAAGACGTACCAGGGGACTGTCCTGCGCGGCGCGGAGTGGGTCGTCTTCGACAGGGAAACAGGTTTGATGCAGGAGATCAGGGCCTATTATGCATCGCCACAGGCAACGGACCTGGAGCGCCTTGAACTGGGGGGATTTGACTATGAACAGCGCGGTTACGACATGGTTTCTCCAAGGAGCCGATCAAGTTAAGGAAACTCTGATTAAGTCTCAGAGCTTCCTTAACAGTAAATCGCTTACCTGTTCATGGCTGCGGACGATCCTGTAAGCCCCCGCCTCACACAGGCTGGCGGAAGTGCCGGCGCCGGTCAGGACAGCGATGGGTAGTACCCCTGCCGCGTGACTTGCCTGCATATCGATAACGCTGTCGCCAACATAGACCGCATCGCCCGGGGCGACGTCCATGCGTTCCAGGCACTTGTTCAGGCCCTCCGGGTCGGGTTTGCGTTTTTTCACGTCATAGCCGGTAATTACCGCATCGAACATCCCGGCAACCCCAAGGCCGTACAGCAGGTCCAGGGACCATTCCCCTGAACCGGTGACGATACCCAGCGCAAAGCCGGCTGTCTTGAGTCCGGACAGGGTTTCCACAACGCCCGTAAAAGCCCCGGCGCTGTCCTTGATGAGTTCGGGCCAGAGTTCCATGGCCCTGTTGTTCAGTTTTTTGATCATGGCCGGCCGGTCTTCCGCCGTCTCCGGCACTACGTGGTCCCAGTAGGAAATACCGTGATTCAGGGTCTCATACATGCGCTCCCTGGATACTTCCAGGCCGAACTCCGCGCCGGTCCGTTTGGCGAGTTGGTAAAATGCGTCAACGGTATCGACCAGGGTGCCGTCCAGGTCGAACAGGACCGCTCTGGTTCGTACGGGCCTGATCAAATTGAGGGTAAGACGGTCTCCGTCGTTAAGGGAGAAATGCCGGCGCAGTGACAGCGGGGCGATGATCTCTACCTGGTCATCCGGGTAACCGTCGACTTCGGGAAAGATAATGGCTCCGGTAACATGATTGTTGACCTGAACTGGATAGCTCCGGGCATGACAGTTGCCGGCGTCAGGCGCAAGAATGCCGATGCCGTCTCCATTTCTCAGGGATTGCCATCCGGCAAGGGAATCTGCATCGTCCAGTTTCAGATTCAGCGTACCGGGCCAGGTATCAATGCCGAGTTTATCCAGGAATTGCTGCTTTGCGTGTCCCAGTTCGGTAAAACCCGCGGCCTGGCCTGTTCCGGTAACTACCCGGCCGGATAATTCCAATTCAATGACTCTCCTGTTGTAGTTCAGCGGCGCGATGAATGGCTGCGCGGATGCGCTGGTAAGTCCCGCAACGGCAGATATTGCCGGACATCGCCATATTGATATCCTCATCGGAAGGCGAGGGGTTATCGGCTAGCAGGGCGACGGCAGACATGATTTGTCCTGACTGGCAATAACCGCACTGGGGCACCTGCAACTCAATCCAGGCCTGTTGAACCGGATGGTAGCCGTCTCTGGCCAGGTGTTCGATGGTGGTGATTTTCCTGTCGCCGATACTGCTTACCGGGAGCACGCAGGAGCGCATGGGGTTTCCGTCGATGTGCACGGTGCAGGCCCCGCACTGGGCGATACCGCAACCGAACTTGGTTCCCGTCAACCCGATCTCGTCCCGCAGCGCCCACAGAAGCGGCGTGTCCGCTTCGACGTCAACTTCATAAGGCTTGTCATTAACGTTGAGCTTAATCATTTCTTTTCTGCACCGTGGTTACACGAGGAAGTGAACTTCGCACAATATAATCCAGAAATTAAAAAATTTGTATTGTTTTTTACCTGTTGCCGGCCTGTACCGTTACCCGGTTACTCCGGCTCGGCACATTCAAAGTTTTCCTGCACGTCGATGCTGCCTGACCCGCGATACCTGGAAACACGGGGGTAGGCGCATAACGGGCGTGTCCTGGTGACTTTGCCCTGTTCTACCCGGTGACCCGTGAGGCCCTGGGGAACGATACCGCCTTCCACCCAGTTGATTAACGGTGTCATCAAATCGAACCGGTCTATATTCACTCCGCCTGTGCAATGGTGCATGCCGGGAATCAGGTAGAGTTGCAGAAACGTGGATATCTCATCGCCCAGCAGTGCAGCCACCTGCCGGTAGTACTCGATGGTGCGCATGGGGTTTACGCCGAAATCAGCCCAGCCGTGGTAGATGATCATTTTTCCACCATGCCGGTGGAATGGCCTGAGGTCGGGGTCGGTTGCATTGAAAATCTGTCCCGACTGCACCGTTCGGGGATAGTCCCGCACCGGGTCCAGTTCCATCCAGTCCCGTTCAGCGTCATCCGTTTCGAATGCGAGGTACCGGAACCAGGAATCGACAATCAACTTCTGCTCCAGTCCGCCCTTACTGTCAGGTACCGAACGTCCCTCCCATGCCGATTGCGGTGCAACAGGTGTATAGCTGCCAACTGCATAGGCGATCCCGGGAAACTCACCGCCGATGACGGTTCGGGGGTAGATTTTCGTGCCCTCAATGTACGTCGGTCTGTAAATAACTGCCAGCGTATTGATCTCATCATGCGTGAAACCCTGGTGTGTTCCTTTCATACGGGGCAAGTCCCGTTGCGGGTCGAAATCCACTGCAGGCGGGCTACCGATAACGCCGTCTCTTACCCCGTCTGTTTCATCGTACCGGTCAAGGATGAAATCGCCCAGCATTTCAAGCTTCTCCCGGGACAAGGGCGTTTCCGCTATCGCTTTCTGGATGTTCCAGTACTGCCAGATCGTCTCCCTGAGGCTGAACACAGGCGCCCCGGCAAGGATGCCGTCGAAGTCGGCGGGGAATCGTTGCGCCTCGCTAAACCCCTGTAGCCCACCGGTTGAACAGCCGTCGAAATAAGAATACGCGGGCGCTTTTCCATAATAGGCCGCGGCAAGCCATTTTGCCGCCCCTGTAGTGAGGTGTACCGCACGGAACCCGAAATCGATCTCTTTCTGCGGATTATTGTACGCCCAGGTGCCGCCGGGTTCAGTATCCGCGTCGTGACCGGTGTTGGTAAACGCGGCGGCGAATCCATGCCGGGCTGCCTTCAACCGCACCATGTGACCGACCTCGTCATCAAGCGATTCCCCTGCGTAACCGCCGTTGCCGTGCATGTACAAACGCCCGTTCCAACGGGTGGGGAGGTAGACGATGTAGCGGACTTCAGGGCTGATCACCCCCCGCACCACGCACATTTCCGGGCTGTCCGGTTCTGCAGGAGACAGGGTGGCGGACAGGATGCTGTTATCCGCGTCGGACAGGTTGATGATGTCCCCACAGTCCATCCGTTGACGGGTGACTTCAGGGCGGGTGTAATCGATACGGGAGCGCTCCGCATCAAGAAAGCTTGAACCGTTCGGGGTTGGCGCAGCCGGTAAAATATGGGTGAAAAATACCGCCGCGAGAGTCACCACTATTGCTTGGGTAGTAAGTATGCGAGGTAACCTCATGGGGTAAATCTTAACAGTTTGCTATCATTCCAATCCATGCCCGCGCCTGTTATAGAATTTCGCCACCTGTCCAAATCCTATTGGGAAGCCGATCAGGAGCATGTTGTTCTGAATGACGTAAACGGTGAAGTGCACGAAGGGGAGTTTATCGTGTTGTTCGGCAAGAGCGGATGCGGAAAATCCACCCTGCTGAATCTCATCAGTGGTATCGATGCCCCGAGCCGGGGTGACATACTTGTCGAGGGACAATCACTGACCGGGATGAGCGAGGATGAGCGCACCCTGTTCCGGCGCCGTCATATCGGGTTCGTGTTCCAGAGTTTCAACCTGATCCCTACATTGACGGTAAGGGACAACCTGTTGTTGCCGCTGGAGTTGACCGGCCAGCTTGATAATGGTGGCAGGACACGGCTGGCAGATATGCTGGAGGAACTGGGCATGGCGCACCAGATGGATTATTACCCCGACAGGCTGTCCACCGGCGAACAGCAGCGCATAGCGATTGCAAGGGCGCTCATACATATTCCGTCGATCATTCTCGCCGATGAGCCTACGGGAAATCTCGACCACGATACCGGGCAGGACGTATTGAACCTGCTGGACCAGCTGGTACGCCGGGCGGGGAGAACCATGATTATGGTCACCCACAGCCGGGAGGTTATCGGGTTGGCTGACCGGCTGATGACAATACGGGATTGCCGGCTGGAAGAAAGTAACCGTGAATAACATCCTGTTCCGTTCAAGCCGGCATTTTTTCCTGCGCCATCCCTGGCAACTGGGTCTGGCCGTAACCGGTATCGCACTGGCTGTGGCCGTGGTGGTGTCCGTCGACCTGGTAAATCAAAGCGCCCGGTATTCCTTCGAACGGTCCACTGAAACCATCGTCGGCAGGGCCACCCATCGCATCGTTGGCGGTCCCGCCGGTCTTGATGAGAGGCTATACACGCGCATGCGCGTCGACCATGGTGTTCGCGACATCGCTCCCGTTATTGAGGCCCACGTCACCCTCGAAAAGAACGAAAAGCGGGAGACCCTGACCCTCCTTGGCCTCGATCCCTTCGCGGAAAGGACATTTCGCGAATATGCCTGGTTCAACAACCTGCAGAACCCGGAAGGTGAGGGGGTGTTCATCCCCATGTTGACGGAAAGGAATACCGTGCTCCTCGATGCCGTCACGGCAAACCGTCTGGGAATCGGGAGAGATGATGAAGCAGTCCTGGTTACCGGAGGCAGGAGCATACCCGTTCGCATAGCCGGGGTCCTGGCGGACTCCACGCCGGGCTCTTCCCAAAGCCCTGACAGCCTCCTGCTCGCGGATATTGCCACCGCCCAGGAAGTGCTTGGCATGCCGGGAAGGATTAACCGCATTGACGCGGTGCTCGGAGATGGGGACAGCAGGGCGAAAAGCACATTGGAAGCCCTGTTGCCTGACGGCGCTGCGTTGTTGCCGTCAACCACAAGGACCCGTTCCCTCAAGCAGATGACAGGCGCTTTTCATACGAACCTGACCGCGCTGAGTCTGCTGGCCCTGCTGGTGGGCATGTATCTTATCTATAACACCATGACCTTCATGGTGATGCAGCGGCGACCACTTCTTGGCAGATTGCGCGCCCTGGGGGCAACACGGTGGCAACTGGGCGCGATCATCGCCATGGAAGCACTGCTGGTAGGCCTGGCGGCCAGTATTGCCGGCCTGCTATTGGGCGTCGCACTGGCGCACGGCCTGTTACAGGTCGTGAACCGTACCATAAACGAGGTTTATGACCTGCTGACGGATTCGAGTCTCACCCTGTCGAATCTCTCGTTGCTCAAAGGTGCGTTGCTGGGAATAGCGGGGACACTGCTGGCAGCCATACCTGCGGCGCTGGAAGCAACCAGGGTCACCCCGAGGCAGGCGCTGATACGTTCCCATCTTGAAAGGTCGGCGCGGCGCCTGGTGTTGCCCACTTCCCTCGCGGGTGTTGTTGCGCTCGGTGCAGGTATTACGGTCATCCAGCTCTCCAGTCCTAGTATTGAACTGGGTTTCAGCGGCATCTTTATCATTATCCTCGGCATTACCCTGCTGATACCCCTCGTGACCGTTGTCCTGATGGCATGTTTAAAACCCCTCCTGGGCGCTGGTTTCGGTATTTCGGGGCGCTATGCCTGCCAGTCGGTAACGGCTTCCCTGAGCCGCACCACGGCAGCCATCGCCGCCCTGATGATCGCCATTGCCACCGTTATCGGCATAGGTCTGATGGTCAATAATTTCCGGCTTTCGGTGGACCGCTGGTTACAACAGACGCTGCGAGCGGAAATGTACGTGTCCCTGCCGTCAACGGGCACGACGGCTTCGGCGCACGCCCTGGATGCCGGTTTTGCGGATGCCATCCTTGCGTTGCCGCAGGTGAAAGCCGTGAGCAGCGTACGGCGCATTAACATTGAATCTTCCCGGGGGCGGACTGAGCTCGCCGCCTACGGGTTGAACGAGACCGCCTGGAAAGGGTTCCAGTTCAAGCAGGGTGAAGCGGACGAAATCCGGCCGGCCTTTGAGCAGGAGGATACGGTCATAGTTTCCGAACCCTATGCCTGGCGCCACGGCCTGAAACAGGATGACGTGCTGGAACTACGTACCGATAACGGTTACCGGTCATTCCGGGTACTGGGTGTCTACAAGGATTACGGTTCCGACCAGGGTGTCGTCAGCCTGAGTAGGCGCACCTATGAACGCCACTGGCGCGATGACCGTTATTCGGGCTTCGGCATATACACGCTGCCAGGAACGGACATGGAAGAATTGCGCAGCCAGGTGCAACAACTGGCGCCGGGGAGGGACCTGTGGTTACAGGACAGAAACAAAATACTGCAGACATCGCTTGAGGTATTCGACAATACCTTTGTTGTCACTGATATCCTGCGGGTACTGGCGGCAATCATTGCCTTTATCGGCGTGTTCAGCGCGCTCATGGCATTGCAACTGGAACGCAGCCAGGAACACGCCCTGCTGCGGGCCATGGGTTTTCTGCCTGGCCAGGTGCGCCGGCTGATTATGTCGGAAACCGGCCTCCTCGGTCTTGTTGCCGGTCTGCTGGCGGTCCCCGTGGGCTGTATCATCACCGCCCTGCTGATCCTGGTAATCAACCGGCGCTCCTTCGGCTGGACCATGGAACTGCATTTCAGCGCGGATATCGTACTCCAGGGTATAGCCCTCGGCCTTGCCGCGGCGCTGCTCGCCGGTATCTATCCCGCCTGGAAGATATCCCGTGCGGAACCGGCCGAGGCCCTGAGAGAGGAATAGTCTGTGCGCAACCCAATGGGCGATTGTCATCGTACAAATTGGCTATCCTGCCGATTTGTCATTGCAGTCTTACTGCTGGTCCTTGTATTGCCCGGCTGTGGTGAAGAGAGCGCAGGGAGAAGCAGCGAGCCGATTTCTGTCAGCAACGTATTGCGCGGCGATGCTGCCCAGGCCTTTGCCCGGGTGGAGGAGCCGCGGGAATTCATTTTCCCCGCCGACCATGGTCCCCACGATGAGTACCGTACCGAGTGGTGGTATTTTACCGGCAACATCGACGACGGTGAGGGGCAGCGCTTCGGTTACCAGCTCACCTTTTTTCGTTTCCGGCCGAAGGCTGATGAAACCGGTAGCGCATCCCGGTGGCGCACTGCTCATTTCTACATGGCCCACTTCGCCCTCACCGATATCAACAATGAAAAGATTCATACCTTTGAGCGCTTCAGCCGCGGCGCCGCGGGTCTGGCCGGGGCAAGTACCGGCGCGCTGCACGTCTGGCTGGATGACTGGTCCGCAGGAACAACTTCAACGGAGACATTCCCCCTGCGTATCCGCGCCCGGGAAGACCGGATCGCCCTGGACCTCAACCTGCAGCAAGGCAAGGCTGTCGTTCTCCATGGTGATGACGGCGTCAGCGTGAAGAACAGCGAACCGGGTAATGCCTCCTATTACTACTCCTATACCCGCATGCCCACAGAGGGTCGTGTCAGCGTTGGCGACAGGATCTACACAGTACAGGGCAACAGTTGGATGGACAGGGAATGGAGCAGCAGCGCCCTGGGCAAGGAACAGCTCGGGTGGGACTGGTTTGCGCTGCAACTGTCCAATGATCATGAACTCATGTACTACCGGTTCCGCCGCGCGGATAACGCGCCGGACAGGTTCAGCTACGGTGCCGTCGTTCTGCCTGACAAGCGCGTGCATACACTGGGCTTCGACCAGGTAGAACTCGATGTGCTGGATACCTGGGTGAGCCCCGGCAGCGGCGTTATTTACCCGTCCGCATGGCGTCTGCGGGTACCGGAATATGAACTGGACATCAGTATCCGGCCGGCGCTGGCCGACCAGGAACTGGACCTCTCATTCCGTTACTGGGAGGGCGCGGTGGAATTCGATGGCACTTTCGGCGCAAGCAACGTAGGCGGGCGCGGCTACGTGGAGCTTACCGGCTACGGTACGGACTCGGCGCCACGGACCAGGTAAACACAAATCCAAGGATCCAAAAGGAATCCCAAAGTACTTGATATATGTCAGTTATATGCCTATGATGACACACATGATCAAAACACAAATATATTTACCGGAAGATGAATTGAAAGCGTTGCGGGAAACCGCCCGGCGCTCGGGCCGGAGTATGGCGGACCTTGTGCGTGAGGCGATTCGGCAAGTCTGGCTTCACCCGGACCCGAATTCCACCGGCCCTGTGGCTTTGTGGGATGGGATGCCTTCCCGCACCTCTGTTGAGCATGACGCAATTTATGACGAACAATGAGGAATCGTCAGGACGTCTTTGTAGATTCAGGGGGCTGGATAGCGTTGGCATTGTCGCGGGACCCGTTTCACGAGAGAGCGGTCGAAGTCTGGAAACAGGTACATGAAAGTCGTGCTTACCTCTATACATCCGTGCCGGTTATCCTGGAGACATTTACTTTTCTTGATCGGCATGCGCGGCGAGATATCGCTATAGCCTGGAAAGATTCGTTAGAAAAGTTGTCCAACCTTGAAGTTATCACCTGTGACGCGGAGGAGATGCGCGCCGCCTGGCAGTATTTCACCGGGCAAAAATTTCATAAGCTCTCTGCCGTAGACGCGACGAGTTTTGTGCTGATGGCTAAACGGCATATCAAAATCGCCTTCGCTTTTGATCACCACTTCACATCTGCGGGTTTTCAACTCGTCGGATAAACAGGTTACAGATCGCGCGTGCCGGCCGGGGAAAATCCTGCCCCCGGGTGTGGAACTGGTGTCTTAAAAGGACTGGCGCGGGCTACACTTTCAGGTCCAGCCCAACTCGCTTAGTGCCCACGCTGAGTTCCATGTTTTCACCATGCTGGAAATAAGATCATTTTCATCGAGGGTGAGCGCGTAAACGTAGTGCGAGTTGGTCTGCTTGTTCGTTGGCGGCACCGGCCCGCCTTCTCCGGTATGTGTGCCTGTGAACGTTCCAAAAAACAGGGCGGTGCGCGTCGCTTCATCATAGGATGATGCGTGCAGCTCGTAACTGCAACCCGGCATCAGGTTTTTCCCGAGTCCTGCCATCCAATCAGTGTACCCTTCGACCGTGTCTATTTCAGCCAGGGCGTCACTCTGTGCAACAAAACTCGCGCCGGGCACAACGTATTGTTTACAGCCATTCCAACCCTCTAGTGTTTCACATGCGTGAAAAAAACGGGTTGCGTTATCAAATGCGGACATGCCTTTCTCCTGAAGTTGATTTTTGCTCGAATTATCAGCTTTTAATTTATCACAAGCGGCTGCGTATGATCGCTATTCATTTAACGGCGAATAACATTCGCCGTTCATGATAGCGATTTTCCGTACATTACCCTGCATTTCAAATGTGCCGCAGAAACCTTTTTTAAGCACTAATGCCTGCCCCGGATAAAACTCTTCGGATGGTCCGTTTTCATCAGAAATAACTATCTTTCCGCTCAGCAAATACATAAATTCATCCTGAGGGTAGTCTTTCAGCAGAAGTTTTACAGGCGCAGCCTGGTAGGCTGCAACAAGGAGTTCGCCGTGCTCAAAATGATATGTCTGGTGTTGTGATTTTCCGGATAAAATTATTTCATCCGGGTAGGGTGCATAGTCGTCAAGATCGATACCTGCCAACTTGTCAACATCCAATCGTACAAGTTTATTATTGTTACTCATTTAATATTTTCTCCGGGCTGGAAGTACAACTATTGAAGTGTCTGGCTTGACGAACCTGGCAATCTTTCCACCATGCTTTCAATGATGCGAACACATCGCTTTTTTGTATAAACTTCGGGGCTGAGTAAGGACTGAATACATACCCCATCTACCACCGCCAAAATCAGATCCAGTATATCCTCCGTTTTCCTGACACGAGGGATTTCTTCTTTATTAATAGAGTCTGTAATATATTTATTCAGCAAATCACGATATTCATTTTTATTTGCATTGTATTCCTCGGCCAACAGAGGATCATTACTGTTCCGGATCCCGAAACACATGGACACAAACGCAACGCTCTCCAGTTTTTCGGGGTCGGGCAGAAGTTCTACCATCGCGTTTCTTATGCACGATAAGTTACTTTCGGCGGATTTATTGGCATTGAGAATTCGTTCAAAAGTTTTTCTGTATGCAATTGTAAATGCAAATCTCAAGACGCTGTCCTTGTCCCTGAAATAATGCGACAACACACCCGTAGTACATCCTGCCTCCAGGGTAATATCACGTAATGTAAGCTTATCGACACCGACGGATTGAACGGCAGCCCAGGTTGCGTGCGCTATCTCAACCCTTCTTTCATCATGATTAACCAGTTTTGGCATAAACAGATTGCTCCATAAATATTGGAAAAGATTGTGTCTTATTGAAAAAATGCATTTTTAAAACATTAAAGAACGTTATTTCGGGGCCGCAACATTCAAATAATCCAGCCCATTGAACAACATCCTCAGCCCCCGATAGAGTAATGACGGGTTTCCGGAGTAATAGGGAAAATTCCGTGTCGGCATATTATCAAACAATGTACCGGCATCATCGGCTTTCAGTATTCGTTTGGCCATTTTTGAACCAAGATAGAGCGCCATCGAAAAGCTTGGTGTGGCACAGAAATGTACGCCATCCTGCGTGCCGATATGGGGTAAGTGATCGGATGGCAACGCCAGATTACCATACCAGCAATATTCCGCTTCGATTTGCTCCAATTCCGGAAACAGCTTTCTGTATGCGTTCAGTATTCTGTTTGATTGTGTATGGTTATCATCGGTGCGTAAATAATGTGAAGCCAATATAAGCCGGGTTTCCTTATCACAGGGCCTGAAATTAAAAAACATCTGTTTTGTATCGACGACTCCACGCAAAGCGGGTAGTAGTTCCTTCAGTAAATCCTGTGGCATTGGTTCTGTTGCAACAACATGTGCCAGAAACGGAAAAATTTTCTTTTGCAAAAAGCCTGTTTCTGCGCCGGAATAGCCCTGTGTCGCCAGTACGACATGTTCTGCAGTGATGTCGCCCCTGTTCGTCGATATGGTAAACGTTCCATTTGACTGGCGTTGCACCGATTCAAGTTGGGTAGAGGAACATACCATAGCGCCTGAATCCGCAAGGCGTTGGACCATGCCGGCGGTCAATTGTCCCGGATTCAGATCGTAAGCTTCCGGATGTACTTTCGCGCCATGGTAGATTTTATTTGCCCGGCCGCCGATTTCCTTGCCAAGGTCCTGTTTGGGGACCATGTATGCGTCGACCGATCCAGACTGCTTCTTCAGCCGCTCCAGGGTATCAGCCATTGTTTCGTAGGCTGATTTCGTGGTTGCCAGTACCAGCTTTCCACGTTGTCTCAATTTACAGCTGATGTTATCACGCTTGATCAGTTCAAGAACATAATCGTGGGCAGCACGTCCTTCCCTGATCAGATCACACTTTTTGACGCCATGAACAAGCCCGTCGAGGTCCCCGGTTGTTGTACCGTCAATACGGTCCATCACCAACCCAAGATTCCTCGAGCATGCCCCGTGCCCCGGCCAGTCTTTCTCAATCAGCGTTACCTCAACACCGGAGCGTCGCAGTTCCAATGCTGCGCTTAAGCCTGCAAAGCCACCGCCTGCTATTGCGACGTCGGTTCTTTGCGGCAGAGAAAAATCCGGTATTGACACCGGCAAGGTGTTTTCCCACCACAGCGAACGCTCATTGATTTCTTTCATCGCCATCTTGCTTTTATTCCGTGCCGAGCTTATATCGCCCGGTTCTTTTTCGTAATTTTCATCTTGATTTTTTAATTATAACAATCATAATAAAAAAGTCTTGTGTGCCATTTTTTCTTTGAGCAGGGGGAGGGTTGCATGTCTCATCAATTCAGTGCGAATACCATCAATCAAACTATCCGAGTCATCCTGATTCTATTCCTTGCACAAAGTCTGACCGCCAATGCGCAGTCAGTTCTTGAAGAAGTGATTGTCACTGCACAAAAACGCGAAGAAAGCGTACAGGATGTGTCCATCTCCGTAACCGCTCTGAGCGGCGACATGATCAGCGAATTCGGTTTTAAGGATACGCGCGAGATCTTCGATCATATACCTAATGTGACTGCCGACCAGGGTTCCTATAGTGGAGCGTTGACAATCAGGGGGAATGCCACGTTGAATACCATGCTGGGGGGAGAAGGGAACGTGGCCTTGTACTTTGATGATGTGTACCGGCCGCAGGCCTATTACGGCGGCAACAACATGCTGGACCTGGAGCGTGTCGAGGTGCTGCGCGGACCGCAGGGCACCCTGTTCGGACGCAATGCGACCGGTGGTCTTGTACACTTCATCTCACGCAAGCCGACGGAAGAGTTCGAAGCCTATGCCACCTTCGAGTACGGTTCCTACGATACGCGCATCGTGGAAGCTGCAGTCAGCGGCCCCCTGACCGATCGGGTGAGGGGGCGTCTGGCGTTCCAGTACCACGAGGACGACGGCTTTCAGGACAACCTGGGGCCGGCCGGCGGGAAACTCGGTAAAATCGACCACCTGAGTGGCCGCGGTCATCTTGAATTTGACCTCGGCGAGCGGGCGGGTCTGATGCTCACCATCGAAGCCAGCGACCGGGACGACATCGGTAAGGGCTTTCACTACTGGGGGCTCCTGGATCCGCTAACCCTGGCACAGTGTGAGGTGGAGCGGGTACGGGCCGGACAATGTGTCGGGGGCGGCGCCTTTTTCGGTCTACCGACGTTTGGCGACCCGAACCTCGATCCCGAAGAGGTCTATACTGAGCTCGATCCCGGGAACGGAGGTAACCGTTACACGCTCGGTACGATTACCGGGATTGCCAGGCTTAATTTCAAGCTGACCGATACCATAGATGTGGTATCGATCACTGCCTATGACAGCCACAATCGGTATTTCAACCCCGATGAAGACGCCACCGCTGTGGGCGTGTTCGGTGGCTTCTTCCAGTTCAACGACCACTACACCGTTGATTCCGACCAGTTTACCCAGGAGCTCAGATTATCCGGCGTGTTCATGCGTGCGGACTGGACCGCGGGCTTCTATTACTTCGACGAAGAACGCGATTCGACCAGTACCATAAGGGATTTCGAGAGTATTCAATCACCCGATACCAAGGCAGAGGGGGATACGGAGTCGTGGGCTGTGTTCGGGCAAGTGGGCGTACCGCTCGGGGACCAGCTCCGGCTTGTCGGCGGGATACGCTACACCGATGACGAGAAGAAGGCCGCGGTGCTTACCACCGGCGTTCCGGGTTCACAGTCGCTCTCCAGCACCAACACGTCAGGCAAGGTGGGTCTGGAGTGGCGGCCGCGCGAGGAATGGATGTTATACGGGTCGTTCTCTACCGGCTTCCGCTCCGGTAACTTCAACACGGATCTGCTGGGCGGCAATATCAGCCTCCTGGCCGCGGTGGCTCCGGAGAAAATCAAATCCTACGAAGGCGGCTTCAAGGCAACGCTGTTAGGCGGCCGGGCGCGGGTGAATGCCGCGCTGTTCTACCAGGACGTCACGGACAAGCAGGGCCTCATCTACGACAACGTTGCCGTAGCGCCTGTTGGCCGGCTCATGAGCATTGGCGATGCCGATATCTACGGCGCCGAGCTGGAACTGCTCGTGGCACCCGTAGAGCAACTGGAAATGAGCCTGGGTGTGGGCTGGCTGGATACCGAAGTCGATGCGCCCGCAAACTTTTTCGTCCCTGCGAATTTCGGTACCGGCGCCAGAGCCTTTGTGGGCGATCAATTTTTCGTGGACGGCAGTGAGCTCGGCACTAGCGCGCCGGAATGGACGATCAACGGTCTTGCCCGCTATCACATTCCTTTAGGAAACAGCGGCAAGGTCAGCGCGCAGGTGGATTTCAATTACCGCGACGACGCCAACGGGCTCGGCGGCAACGAGTATACCTACAACGAGGATCGTTGGCTGGTGAACCTGCGCTTGTTCTGGCGTTCGCAATCAGAAAGGTGGCAAGTCGAGGGCTACGTAGAGAATGTCTTCGACCATGAATACATTGACAACCAGATTGCCTTTGCGGGTAGCGATCACGCCTATGGCAACATGGGCATGCCGCGCTGGTTCGGCGTCAAGGTTGGGGTGAATTACTGAACAGGTATT
>JAJDUB010000037.1 GCA_022826885.1 Gammaproteobacteria bacterium | reverse complement strand
CCCGCTCAAGGACGTGCCGAAGATACTGGTGTACGAACTGTCCCGCTGGCGCAACCGGGACGGGGAGATCATCCCGCAGCGGATCATCGACCGCCCGCCCACCGCGGAGTTGCGGTTTGACCAGAAAGACGAGGATTCCCTGCCAGGCTACGACGTGCTCGACCCGATACTGGAGAAATACATCGAACTGGACCGCACGCCGGCGGAGATTATCGCTGACGGTTATGACCGGGATACGGTCTACCAGGTGGTCAGGATGGTGGACAGGAACGAATACAAGCGCCGCCAGGCCGCCCCCGGCGTCAGGATCACCGAACGCGCCTTCGGCCGCGACCGGCGCTACCCGATCACCTCCCGTTATACGGAAGATTAATCCCCGTAAATCCAGGGGTCAGAGTAAAATCATCCCCGACAGTAACATCGGCCACGATAACGATGATTTTACTCTGACCCCACGATTATCTGTGGTTATTGGTTTTTAAATTTTTTTGGGGTTCGCCTCGTAGGCTTAGCATTCTTATTCTGCGGCTTGTAAAAACCACTTCTCAAGCCATCAATATGCTCAAAGAGATCGCGAGGCACGTTCTGCCAAAGTGGATCAAGGATAAACTGTACACCTTCTCGGCGCGCTAGTTTTGCTGCTGGAACGAAGTCTGCATCGCCAGAAACAAGGATGATAACATCCGCTTGTCGTTTCAGCGTAATCGACGCAATGTCGAGACCAATTCGCATATCAACACCCTTCTGTCGCAAGGCAGGCGTAAAGTCGTCATCCGAAAGGTCATCCAGCAACAGGTCACCATTCAATAGTTTTTTTTGCGGTTCCGTTTTGAGAATCCAGGAACGAGCGCTGTCTCTACGAACATCACCTAGTCGCACCGCGAGATTCGGGCGGCTGTGCAAGATATTGAAGAGTTTTTTTCGGAAGTCCGCTTGATTCGATTTAGCGAAATCCAACGGATCTTTGTCGATTGGAGTGTGCACTTTCTGGTTGTAAGGCCGTGCATCGTAGTAAAAAGTACGATAAAGAAGCTGGAAAACATTCTCGACTTTATAAATCTCGTTCAATTTATCCAAATGACCGCGAATCAACTGATCAATTGAACGGGCGACAGCCTCAGAGTCCGATATATCGATGTCAGGTCTGACAATTGGTAACCGCTTCAAGAAGTAGCCACCGTCAATGAGAAGCGCGACCTTTTCCATTTGGCATCTTCCACAATATCCTGATACAAAACGATAGAAAAAAGCCCCAAGGGATCGGCCTCGCTCATGATTGCCAGCCTGAACCAAGATTGGCAGGCTGGGAGCAGGGCGTACTGCCGTGGGGCGGATTGTTTAAGAGTACAGCTTCATCAATGGGGTGTCAACGTATTTCGTCTTTGGGGTCAGGTCGCACAATGCACATCGCTGACAACAGAATCCGGTTTATCCCAATTCATTCTCTATCTGATCAGAACTGCAGACGGTCAAGTACTCAAAAATTATGACGCGGGTGCGCAATGTGCGACCTGACCCCGTTTTCTGCTGAACTCTGATAACTCTGCAGCTAAGCATAACCTGGATTTATAGAACGGAGGTCAGACCTCGCAACTCCGGCGAGACGGCTATGTAATGTTTCGGTCTGACTGGGTCACCGACTGTAGAAACAGCGAAACGATATTCGCTCTGCATCGTGTAGGATTTTCTCTTGGTAAACCAGGCCTTCGGTCCAGCAGTTGGGTCGAAAAACTGTTCCTGAGTATCGATTCGACCTGATTGATCCTCGTAGCACACGGGCCCGTAACAGAGGTGAAGCACTGTGTCTATCGGACGAGAACCATCCCACAAGTTCGTGTGATATTGGCTGCGCTCATAGCTGAAAACGTCAAGCCTATTTAATTTGACATGAACTGTCTTGTCTAGTGTCAGTGCGAAATCAATACCGAGCCACATTGCGAAAGCATCTGGATCTTGAATCCTCGTTGCGGCTGTATAGTCGTAATTATCGGCGAAGTGACATCTCAATCGGTGCAGGTCACGGTCGTCACGGTAATGCGACGCACAGTAGACCCACGGTTCACGCAAAGAGATGAACGAAAACTCCGCTTTAGCCACCGCG
This sequence comes from Gammaproteobacteria bacterium, assembly GCA_022826885.1. Taxonomy (GTDB): domain Bacteria; phylum Pseudomonadota; class Gammaproteobacteria; order Eutrophobiales; family Eutrophobiaceae; genus JAAXHV01. The sequence continues at coordinate 11,362 of JAJDUB010000037.1, read as the reverse complement.
CCGCCAGCACCGATGGTGTGCTGCGCCCAACCAGTTCCGTCCTTGGTAAGAGAACCGTCGTACCGATCATGAATCCCGGGTTTGAGCTCCTCTTTCTCACGGTAATACGCGGGGGTTGCGAGTTGAAGATTTTCCGTACAAGAGACTGCATATTGGGGTTCAGAGAACACCACTACTTTGCTGGCGTCACGCGCCATCCATGGCTGGTGGTTGAGACGATGCATGAGAAGCAGGTGAAAGGACTTCGTTTCCATGTCGTAAACGCTGACCATGCCCGTTACCTCGGGCGGTAAAATAGCGGAGGGGTTCTTGGCACTTGTAATATCGGTTAGGTTATCGATGTTGCTATTAATCTCGCGAACCTCTTCAGTGCCTCCGTGACTCACAACGAGGCGACTGTTACGGTGGTAGGACGCAGTGGTGTTATCGGAGTCCATTCAACTCAGACAAGTTCGGCTTAACGAGCAGGAATGATAACACGGTACTCCAAAAACCTCCCCCCACTGCAGCAAACGGGGTCAGGTCGCACATTGGACATCGCTTCTCGCAGCATTCTGGCGTTCGCCGGACGATACCCTAGATATCTTCGGAGTCAGTTTGGTATGTTAAAATAGCGAAAGTGTGCATTGTGCGACCTGACCCCATGCAAGTGTGCAAGTTTTACGCGCGCTCGGCCTGACGGGGCACGCAGAAGCCGCGATTTCATCCATTAATAGGACTCTGAGAACTACAATAAAATATAAACGACTTCCGCTGAGGAGAACACCATGTATCATAACCTCGCTGGTGCGCACAACCTGACAAAGTTATTTGACAGGGTCCCCCGATTGATCGTAAGCGCTATCCTGCTGGCCGGGATGTACCCAGTCCTGAGCCAGGCCAATCCGCCCATTGACGAGACTGAAGTCAAACAAACCCTCGGCGCCTACGGCGACTGGACTGCCTACCGGCTTGAGGACGGCGGATTAGAGGTCTGTTACGCGGTGACAATGATTAATCTCATTCGCGGGGCAGATCCGGCGCTCAGTGCCGTGCGGTTGCAGGTGAGCAACCGAGCCTTCAATCCCGGCACGAACTTAATTCGCTTTACCTCGCCACACGTACTTCCTCCTGGATTGTACTTGATGGAGTACGCTAGGGGTCTGATATCATCCGTCGGCCTGACATATTTATTGGAACCGTGGAGTGCCTCCATTCATGATGAGGTGGTGGACAGTATGATGAAATCGAGAGACGAAGTGACCGTCTTGCTGACGCAACTCCCGCAACGTTGGGAAGATAAGGACGTCAGCCTCCTGGGCGGCTATTACACGGAGGGCTTCATCGAGGCCTACGAGGCCATAAGCCGGGCCTGTCCCCGGCGCCCCGAGCGCCCCGCCGGGACTGTAGACCAACCGGTGCGGATTGAGGGGTATTCCATGATCGAAGGACCACCCTTGTATTTTCAATTCAGCCTGATCGGTCCCTTCTTTGAGGCCGGCAAGGCCGACAAGCTCACTATCCGGGGCTTCCCAAGCGGGGCTGCAGAGTTCGATGACATGTATGGAGAACGTCTGGGTGAATATAGCCCCGAACAACACTTCCACTTTGATACCGATCGCTTGGAGTTTTATCGCAATGGAGAGTATGCCGACAGCTTTCGGAGTAATTTCCGTACCGATATTAACGGTGTCTGTCTGAGCACCGAATCGGGACGGCTCAAACTACTGGTTGAATCCTGGAGTGGTGGCGCCTCGACTCCCGCATCAAAACAGTCTTACTTTTATGAACCGGGCGAGGGTATCTTCTTCGACGATCACTACGCAATAGACGATCCTGGCCCGAACCTGGTTGAATGCCTGGATAATGAAACCAGATGGAAAGAGGGAGAACCGTTCCTGCCCTGCCGGTGTACAGGCAGCGCAGGCAACGAGTTATACCGTTCCACTATGAAACAACTGCGCAGCGACATTTGGCGGGCGGCTTCCGCAAAGGAAGACTCCATGGCTCGCACCATTGGCGATGATGCCTTCAGCGCATTGCTCTCCAGGATCGCCCGCCTGGAGCCTTTTATCTGGTTTGATGCTTACACCCACTTTGATGTTCAGCGGTTCGAGTCATCGAAATACGCTGTTGTGACTGTCGATATTTGGGATGGAACCGACCCCTACGGCTCATTTCTGGGAGTCTTCGCGCGCCGGCACAGCGGGCCTGTCTGGACTAGTGTCAATAGCATTTATAGTGACAGGTGGCCGAAAGATTTTATCTTAGAGGAAATTCACGGATTTATTGACGACGATCACCTGGATATGGTCATGTGTGTCGAATATTGTGATTCGAAGAGTAATTACAGACGTGTACAAATGAACGTTGAAGAGTGGATAAAAAGCGACGCTGAAGACAATCGAGAACAGTAAACAGCCCGACACCCGGTTACAGCAGGCTGTCCCATTGGACGCACGGGGTCAGCCATTTCAGCAGTTCGTGACAATCGTAGATGACTTGCGGTAAGCTCAGGTCGGGTGCGTGCATTTGAAACCTCCTCAAAAACACAGGGCCGGCGCTCTAGCGCCGGACAGAACAGGGAAAAAACCAAAGGTGTAAATAGAATCCTGCCGGCCCGCTCCGTGCAGAATGAACGACAGTTGCGCCTTCGTCCTACAGGTCCTGTACCAGACGAAACCCCTGGCTCTTCCGGACCGAGTGAATTTTGCTCCCGAACCGGTAGGCGGCACGCAGGCCCCACGGGTCGTAGAACCAGGAACCGCCCCGAACCACGCGCCAGATATAATCCCCGCTGTCACCCGCATAGCTGTCGTTCCAGCGGTCCTGCACCCACTCCAACACGTTGCCGTGCATGTCGTGCAATCCCCAGGCATTGGCAGAGAAACTGCCCACCGGCGCCGTGTATTTCCACTGGTCGCCGCAGTATTTATTATCACAGTTTGCCCGGTTGTGGCCGATGTCATTGCCCCAACTGTATTTCGTGGTGCTCCCGGCCCGGGCCGCATACTCCCACTCCGCTTCGCTCGGCAGGCGGTAGCGCTTGCCCGTCTGTGCCGACAACCAATCCGCATACTCATCCGCATCGAACCAGGAGACGTTAATCACCGGACGATTGCCGCGTCCCCAGCCTTCGTCATCCACCTTACCCACCTTGTTCGGGTGGATGAACCGGTCGTAGTCCTCAAATGTTATTTCGTATTTGGACATGGCGAAAGGCCGGGCAATCACCACCTCGTGCACCGGTTTTTCCCTGTCACTACAGCCCTGACCCGACACGCAGCCCATCATGAAACGGCCCGCCGGAATGACCACCATCTCCGGTCCCTCGCCGCCGCCCCTGAGCGTATCGCGAAAGCTGCTGCCAGGTACAGGGGTTGCCGGCGCGGCGGCGGCCGTTTGCGGCGACGCCTGTGACGTCGCTGGGTCGGCAGAACCCGACGGGCCGGCCGGTGTGGCCGCTGACACTACGAGAAGAACAAAACCGATAGCCGCTAATTGTTTTTTCATAGTCGGGCAAGTATAGGGTTGTATCTGGCGGAGAGTCAAAGTACGGTGAACTTTGCCGGCGTTGACATATCGGCCCTATTCCAGAACGTGGAGGGGTAGAACGGCTTGCCCAGGGGAAGCAACGGGACCAAGCCACACATTGCACATTGCTTCTCGCGGCATTCTGGCGTTTGCCGGGCGATACTCCAGATATCTTCGGGGTTAGTTTTGTATGTTAAAATGGTGGAAGTGTGCATTGTGCGGCCTGACCCCGTGCAAGTGTTCAAACACATCAGTGTCATAATCTTTGAGGACTTGACCGTCTGTACTTCTGATCAGATCGTGCGCTCAGTCCCCGGTAACCATTGTGACCGTATTTCTGGCACAACACTCCTGCTTTGCGCTTCCCCTTGATCAGCAGGGCGGGTGCCTGTCTTCAGGCCCGCATCCGGTACCGGCATAATCAGGATACCGGATCTCCACGCGCCTGTTCTGCCTCCAGGCCCATTCATCATGGCCGGGCTGCGCAGGCCGTTCCTCACCGAAACTCACGGTCCTGATCTGCTCAGGAGTTGCGCCCAGCACAACCAACTGTTGTTTGGCCGCCTGCGCGCGCTGCTCGCCCAGCGCAAGATTGTATTCGCGGGAACCGCGTTCATCGGCGTGACCCTCCAGAATTGTAATCACGTCGGGATTGGCTTGCAGAAAACCGGCATGTGCCTGAATTATCTCCCCGTATTGCGACAGTACGATGCTGCTGTCATAGTCAAAATAAATGATGCGCACGGACAACAGGCTGTCGGGATCGTCCAGTAATTCCTGAATGCTGAGCCGGTCGTCATCCACGCCGTATGATTCCACATCATGTCCGGTTTCCGCATCGCCAGCGTTATCACCAACCATTCCGGCGCTGTCCGATTTATCTACTACCTCGGGCGCTTGATCTTTTTCAGGTGTTATTCCACACGCCGTAATCAACAGGCTCAGAAATAACACCGGCAGCATAGTCTTGTTCATACTTCGTTCTCCAGTGCAAGCATGGAAAGCCTTTCTGCTTATTTCACCGTTGTCTCATAGCGCACTCCCTCAGGCACTGGCACGGCCTGGTGCACGGTCACGCCGTATTGCCCCTCGGTGGGCTCGGTTGAGTCCACGGCCACGAACGATGTGTAGTATGACGCGAGCTGGTGCTTCAGCGCGATGTGCCTTATGGTAGCGCCCAACTCTCCCTGCGGGTCCCCGACGGTCGCCTGCCGGTCCGACAGTTCGGCGATGTTCAACCGCGCCCAGATTTTAGCGACGGACGGTCCGGCAGTGGCTACTTCAGCGGCCTCCACCACGAATGAACGGTGCAAATTCTCTACCGTCCCCGATACGGTCAAAGACATGGGCTCGCCTTCGAACCGGCCGGAGACAACAAGAGGCCGTCCCACGAACAGGTTGGGGAGGCGGGCGGGGTAGGTGTCCGAAACGGTCATGCCACCCCAGTCAACCTTGATATCGGTGAGCACGGGGCGGCTCACCCGGTTGAAGAACATATCCATGACCTCTTCAGCCGAGTCATTGAGGCCCAGGTAGGCGGCCACACCGCGTCCCACCGTGGCCATGCGCTCCAGCAGGTAGTGGTTGACGCCGTCTCCGACCCCGAAACTGAATATGCGGGCGCTGCCGAGACGCTGATGTATCTCAGCCAGCACATCCGATTCGTAATCGATGTAGCCGTCTGTCAAAAACGTGACGAAGCGAAGGTGAGTCGGGTTGTGGGGAGAATCAAGAGCCGCCTTGATGCCCTCGACCATCCAGGTGCCGCCCTCGCTGTCCAGGCTGGCAAGATAGCGATGCGCGTCCGCCAGGTTTTCTTCCGTCGCCTGTACGGGCTGTTGACTGAATTGGGAGGCATCGTCCGAGAATCGCACAATCTGGAAGGTATCGTCCGGGTTGAGCCGCGCCAGCGCCGTGGCGACGGCTTCCCTGGCCTGCGCCAGGGGTCGGCCCTCCATCGAAGAGGAGCAGTCGATGACGAACACCATCTCCATCGGCCGCCGGGGAAGGACTGCGGTGTCACCGGGCGGGATTACCATCAGCGAGAAGAACCCCTCATCCGTATCCGGGTCCCTGTAAGTCATCAGGTTTGATTTGATTTCCTCGCCCGCGACCCGGAAATCGAGCACGAAATCCCGGTTGGGAAGGGTCGTCTGGTCCGCCAGTTTTACGGTTGCAGACTCAGGCCCATCCCGTTCGACGACGATCTCATGGGTAGACGTCAGTTCCTCAATCGCCACACCGGCATCGATACGTACACTGATGCCGAGGTCATGGCCCGACCGCTCCGCCGGCGCAAGGTATTCCACCCCGGTTGCGCCCGTCGTTGCCGGGGCGCCACCGCGCGGCAGCGCCGGGATGGGGTCCGGAGACCCGGGCGGACTGAATCGGGGCCCCACCACGGTGGGAAACACGAAGGAATACCACCCGTCCCTGTAGGCAAGCGTGTGGAAGTAGGTGATGTCAATATCGATGGCGTCGCCGGGTTCGAGGTTGGCGACCTTCTGTTCGAACACGTTTGGCCGCCGCTGGACAAACAGGCTGGCCAGGTAACCCTGGTCCTGAGCCGCGCGGTAAATGATCTCAGCTTCTTCCTTCTCCCGCAGAATACCGCGGATGGTGCGCTCGCCGATGACCATCAGAAACCCGGTGACCGCGGCCTTCTGCGGCAGGGGAAAGGCATAGGCGGCTTCTATCCTGGTATCGAACGGGTTGGCGAACTGCTGTTTCACCTGCACCGTACTGATATGGCCGGCAATAGAGGCATCCACGGCCGTGTGTTGCAGGGGCAGCGGGACCAGCCCTGCACCATCCACCTCCTCTTCGGACGGGATGATTGCGACCAGCGTTCCGGAACCGGGGTCCAGGTCGTCTTCATCGAACGAAAGATCGGGATCGGGGGAGGTTTTTGCGATAACCCAGATTTCCTCTTCAAAGGGTTCGAAGTCCGGTTCCAGGAACACTGGCGACCTACCGGCCGTCACCACTACCTCTTCCATTCTAGAGCCCTGCGCCCGAGTGTCCCGCTCCACTGATGTGGATGGAGACGGTGAAAGTATTGATTCACACGACGTGAGCAATGCGATGCCAATCGGCAAGGCCGTTATCAGGAGTACGAGTCTAATCTGTCTGTTCATTGGAACCTCCCTTGTGGGTTGTCATTAAGCTCTGCGAGGGTAATCGATGCATCGATTGCGCTCCCATCCGGCGTGGTTGCCGTGACCAGGCGCAGTTCAAAATCAGGTTTCCCTTCCAGCATCAGGTGCAGCGTGGCAAGATGAAAACGGCCAACAGGTAACAGGTTTTCGTCGGCCAGGGAATAGTCGGCTACCACGATTCTGGTTGCCTTGCCATCGGCAACGGACTCGCGGTCGTAATACGGCGCTCGTGAAAACGCGGCATGACCGCCGTTCTCGATGCCCACCACCTTCATGGCGCTGTTACGGTCCTTGAGTTCGAACTGCCAGGCGGCCACGGCTGCCGGGCTGTCGAGGTAGATTGCCAGGGGCATGAAGCGCGGGTTCGACATCTCGTTCGCACAAATAATGCCGAAAAACTGGGCTATTAACGCCAGAACCGGGAGCAGCCACTTCATAGCGTGCTGTCCCTATCGAGTGCAACCAGGCGATAAGCAAAGGCGTCAAGATCAGCCTGGTCGATTCCCTGTTGCGTGCGCGCCAGGGCCAAAACGTCGGCAATATTGATTTGACCGGAACCGTCGATGTCTGCGTAGAGCGACGTGTCATCCCGGTCCGAAAGACGATGGGTTGCGAACAGCGCAACTGCAAGCACGCAGGCCGCTGCAGCGCCCCAGGCGGGCTGTTGTTGCCAGCGCGGGGTACGGCGAGATACAAAATGGTCGCTCGCCCTGTTTGCCAGATAGCGGTCTACCCGGGATGTGATCACCTCCGGCGCCCGGTCGATGCGTTTCAACTCATCGATCAGGGCTTCCGGCAGTCGCTCGTCTTGTTCGTTTGTGCCTGTCATGTCTTGAATTCCTTATCTATATAACGCACGACGGACGCAAAAGGTTCATTCACTCGAAAAAAAATCTGTGAGCAGGGGGGAGGCCCTCAGGCTTGCGATACCATTATGAAGCCGAGATTTCACGGTGCCTTCGGGGATGCCGAGGGCTTCTGCGATCTCATCCAGCGACAACCCGTCCACGAAACGCAGCGTCAGCGCCTCCCGCTGGCCGGGCGGCAGCAGCGCAAGCAGCCTGCCCAGGTCTCCGTCGTTACTGCCCGGGCGGGCGGGCACGTCGTCAGGGGTTACATCATCGGATGATGGGAACCGGCCGGCCTTGCGCGCCGCCGTGAGCGCGGTGTTTTTTGCAATGGGGTACAACAGCGCCGTCAGTCTGGCGCTCAGCGTTATCCCCTCGCCGGTGGGCGGGAAACAGCGCAGCAGTTGGACGAAGGTGTCCTGCAGCACGTCCAGCGCGGTATCGATGTCGGGGGTGAAACGCAGCGCCACGCGCAGCACGTAGTCCTTGTGGCGCAGGTACAGGGCTTCGAACGCTGCCGCGGCGGCGCGCGGGTGGCCGTGGTTGCAGATGTCCACCAATGTTTCGTCACTGCGCGGGTCTCGCTGCATGAGCAAGGTTGGTCAGGTATGATGTTCAGGGTATGGGCGCATTGCTGAGTCACTGCCTCGCTGTCACTTCGGCGTTGCTCTCTTAATAGACGTCAAGTGAGGTTAACACATGACAGACACATTCCTTATCCATTTCCGGGAGTTAATTTGTCAGCGCTTGGAAAACTGCAGGTCGGCCCACGCTCGCGCTGCCAGAACACCGGCCGTCACTCATGGCAATCCGATGATGATTGCAGGCAGCAACAGATATGATGCGCGGGGTCAGGTCGCACAATGCACAAACACTTCAGTGTAGTTATTGTGGCCGCACCTTCACGTGTATATTGCGCGACCCGACCCCGTTAGCTGTGCAAAGCCATCCTGGGACTGCCGGACAGCGCGTTTGTCTGAATCCGGTCAATTGAGGTAAGCTTATAAATCTGCCAACTGGAAAATCAGAGGGGCCACCGTACTTAGCTGAAGGTGTGCCATCTCGGGAGGGGTGACGATGCGGCAAACGGGCATTCATTGGAAAATGGCGCTGGCGTTGGTATTTCTGCTGCTGGCAACCGGTGTCAACGCGCGGCGCCTTATGGTAATCGACGGCATTGAGTTGCGCGGCACTGCCAAGATCGTGATGTACGGCGCAGCCACCTGTCACGTCCTGGAAGAAAAATACGACGAGGACGAGTATGCGCGCCTCAAGGCCAACGAAGGCAAGCCGCTGGATCTCTGGCAGCTGGACTTTTCCGTGTACAACGGCTCGGGTAAGGCGTTGGACCACCTCATTGCGCGGTATAATATCGAGAGCCAATGGCCGCCGTGCACCAACTGGAGTGAGCAGCCCGGGGTTCACACCATGGCCTTCTGGTCAAACCACTTCGGAGATATTCAGCGCACCGCCAAGCCGTTTTCCGTGGCGCCTGGTGAAACGCTGACCAAGGAACTGTTCTTTATCGTATTTCATGAAGATACGCCCCGGTTTGCCGACTGGAGCGTTGATTACAACTTTGTTGAAGGCACACACGCCGCGCCGACAGGGCAACCTGCGGAGACACCGGCAGAGCCCCCTGCAGAACAACCTGCACAGGCGCAAGCCGCCGCGCCGCCGCCACAAGCTTCGGGCATGCCAGCCGGCATCAGTGCCGGGGAAACCTGCACCGGTAAACCGGAAAAGTCTTCATGCTGGATGGAACTGGCAAACCAGCCGGGGTGTTATATCTGGAACCCCAGCCTGGGAGTCAACGAGAGCGCCACCTGGAACGGCGGGTGTACCAGCGGACTGGCCGAAGGAACGGGGGAGAGTATATGGAATTGGGAGAGTGATGGGGAACAAAAAACGACTACAAGCACAGGGCAGCTTAAGGGGGGCAAGCGGTACGGCCAGTGGGTCATGCGTTCCGCCGATGGCACTGTAGCGGAAGGTCCCTACGTGGACGGCAAGAGGCACGGCCTATGGGTCGAACGCTGGGCTGACGGTGGTGAGGGGGAAGGCCCCTGGGTAGACGACAAGCGGCAAGGCGAGTGGGTCATTCGCTCCGCCAATGGCACTGTATCCGAAGGCCCCGTGGTGGACGGCGAGCGGCACGGCAAGTGGGTCTTTCGCCTTGCCGATGGCAGTGTACAGGAAGGCCCCTACGTGGACGGTGAGAAACACGGCCAGTGGGTCCTTCGCTGGGCACATGGCGGTGTATCCAAAGGCCCTTTTGTGCACGGCAAACGGCACGGTGAGTGGGCCCTTCGCGACGCTGATGGCGATGTGCAGGAAGGCCCCTTTGTGGACGGCAAGCGGCACGGCCTCTGGATACGGCGCTACACCAACGGCACTGTAGAGGAGTCCTCCTGGGTGGACGACGAGTTGCACGACAAGGGGGTCATTCGCACCGCCGATGGTACTGTAGGGGGAGGCCCCTGGGTGGACGGCAAGCGGCACGGCCAGTGGGTCGACCTTGACGGCTATGATTTCGGTATGGTACAGGAAGGGCCCTACGTGAACGGCAAGCGGCACGGCCAGTGGGTCATTCGCGACTCCAATGGCAATGTAGGAGGAGGCTCCTATGTGAATGGCGAGGCGCATGGTCGCTGGGTTGATCTTTCGTTTTCCGGGAGCATCAAAAATTTCTATGTAGCCGAAGGCCTCTACGTGGATGGCAAGAAGCACGGCCGCTGGGTCGAGCGATGGGCGCGTGGCGCCGTATGGGAAGGCCCCCACGTGGATGGCAAGAAGCACGGCCAGTGGGTCATTCGCGACGCCGATGGCGTTGTATCGGAAGGCCCCTTTGTGGACGGCAACTTTCACGGCCATTGGGTGTACCGTTACCCCGATGGCACAGTATATGAGGGCCCCTACGTGGACAACAAACAGCACGGCCAATGGATTACTCGCCATCCCGACGGAACGGTGATTGAAGAAACTTATGTGAATGACTCGCTACAGTGACAGAGACGGATAAGCCAAGATGTATTGCGATTTTCAATTCCCACAAGCGATCCAGCCTGTATGAAAAGTCTGGTTTTGATGATGCCGGCCAAGCGACCCACAGCCTGGACTTCTCACAAGATTGGGTAGTGGAGTTCAGTACAGAATCGGTTCAGTCATTCACCCTTTCGTCGTGTGCACGCAGGATGGTTGGCAGCGCGATGTGATGGTTGCTTATTGTTTTCAGGAGATTTGATGGCGTGAGGGCCAGCCTGGGTTATTGTGCGGTTACCTGGATATGGCTGATTCAGGATGGCCTTTACATGGCACAGGGGGTCTATCCGACATCGGAAACAGAAAATCAGTCCTCTGAATTTTTATTATTTTCTGGCCAAAAATCATAGTTCCAGAAAAAAGGAGCTAGGCCCTGAAAATAGCATTCCGCATGGACCATGTGTGCAAATATAATCGGTGATACGCCGAATTTTTTTTGCCTCAAAGCCTTAATATCGCCTGACATATATCCTTCCAGGATATTCATCCTCAATGACCGCAAAGTGGCACCAGCTCTCTCATCAAGCAGTTCATCGATCTTACTATTTGAAAGAAATACTTTTTCTTTATCTTCAGGAGAGATAAGTTCGCTCGCATACTGCGCAAAAAGTTCTGACATTTCATTATTTAAATGCTCATTAAAAGCCCCCGTTGCAGCTTCACGATTATCATCCATAAACTTGTGTATCCGATGACATAACTTGGTATCGAACACTTGGATTTTTGTTTCTTGTTTCCTGCCGTCTTTGTAACGCACAATCAACTCTTCCGATTCCAGAGGAACACATTCTCCCGCTCGTA
>JAJDUB010000057.1 GCA_022826885.1 Gammaproteobacteria bacterium | reverse complement strand
ATCATGCCGAACAGTAACCGCGCGGACACCGGATTCAGGTAATCCTTACTGCCGGCGTCAAGCACAGTGTGTAGGACGGCAGGCTTTATGCCTTTATCAACGGACACATGGCACAACAAAAGAACGCTGTCCTGGAAATAGATATACCCGATCATCGATGCCAGGGAAATAACGTCTTTGCCGGCAGCATCGGCGACCAGGTTGAGGCGGGCATTGATGGAAATGCCGGATATGCCCTGGTAGCCACCCTGGGTAACCAGGATATCCCCAAGCTTTATTCTGTTAACAAGACCGGGGCTGACAGCAAGGATTGATTCAAGACGTTTACTCTCGGTCCGGGACACCGCTTTGCGTTGTCCCCAGTTCAATCCGGAAACCGCGTCAAACACTTTTCCCTCGACCTGGCCGGCCGCATCCCTGTTCGGGAATACCGCGTAGAATAATTCACAATCAGGGCTCGATAAATTGTCCGCGGCGGCGCAAACAGCTATTGGAAAAAGAAACAGAAAGGCCGCTCTTGCCAGGCCGGACATGTGATCCCCGCTTGTACGATTATGAAACAGGAAAGAATTTTCTCCTAGTAACTGAAATTTGTCCTCACGTAAACGAAGCGGCCGTTAACGCCTATGGGCGAGAGAACATCGTACGGCAGGTTGCCGAAATAGCTGATGTCGAATATCGATAGGTCAGGGTATTCATCAAGCAGGTTGTTACCCCCTGCCGAAATACTCCAGTTATCATTAATCGCATATTCAATATCGGCATCGACGGACCATTCGGCGCCATAGACCTGCTGCGGCTCAAAACCTCCGCCGAAATCAAATATCCGTTCCGTTTCACCAAAACGCGTCGCCCTCACCAGGGCGGAAATGGTTTCGTTGGACCATGAACCGGTGAGGATCAACTTGTCTTCCGGTGCTGCCGTCTCGTAGGTGTTCTGCTCTTCGATACCCATAATCACCCGGTTCGGGTTATTGACAATACCAGTATCGGTGTTGTTATACGCAACCGAGAGGCTCCAGCCCTCGTGCCGGTAGGACGCAACCACGTCAAACCCGGTGGTTTCCGTGTCTGCAACATTGGTAAAAAACCGCACTCCGCCAACACCGGGCACACCGTCTACAGGTATATTCTGGGACAGCGCAATACGATCATCGATATCCACTTCGAAGTAATCAAAGGTCAGACTGAGACCGTTATCATGAAACCAGGTAAAACCGATGCTCATGCTCAGTGATTCCTCGGCATCCAGCGCCTGCGCTCCATTCTCCCGCGCGATAGGATCAGTCACGGGCAGACTCAATGTTCTTACCAGCGCGCCGCCGGTACCGTAACTGGTCGTGGTGCCGGTAAAAAAAGCCTGTGCAAGAGAAGGCGCCCTGAATCCGGTGCTGACACTTCCACGAACGGCAAAGCCCGGGAACAGTTCATACCGCGCCGCAGCCTTACCGTTAACCGTATCGCCGAAATCATCGTAATCTTCAAACCTGCCCGCCACGGAGAACAGGAGATCTTCAGTAATATCAAACTCCAGATCTATATAGGCGGACCAGGAAAACCGATCCTCATCGACTTCATCAGCCGGCGTCAATCCCGGACCGCTCTGCGCCCCGATCTTGGCCGTATCGCTGTTGCCGAAGGTGATACAGACTGCGCAGGCCACGGCAGTCCCTGCGATATAGGATTCCGGGTCGCCTGCCTTTGTGCTGTAATCCTCAAATCGAAACTCCAGGCCGGCGGCAGAATTTACCGGGATAGCCCCCAACTCCATCCCCCTGGACACATCAAAATTCAGCACGGTCTGCGAATATTCATACTCGCCCCGGTAAAATTCAGTCGGGCTGGCCTCACCCAGGGATGAATTTATAGTGTTCTTTACCCCGTCGGAAAACTCATTGAAACCGTGTACTACGCTCGCATCGATCAGCCAGCCGCCGGACAACTCGCCGGTGATACCGCCGGCTACGGAAAAGTCGGTGATATCCGCTTCACTTATCGGCATAAACCCGTTGGGATAGATTGAAATTACGTTATTTGCGCTGACCGGGTAACGAAAGAAATTGTAGCCTTCTCCGTCACGCTCCGAGTAACTGCCGAAACTGTATAACTCAAATCCCGAACCCAGATCGAAACCGGCGTTATACATCAGGTTTATGTCACTCGATTCACCATCGCCTTCCCGATAGTTCCGCATGCCTGCCAGGGCATCATTCGGGGCTGCTTCAGGTGTCCCGCTGGAAGGGATCGGCGCGATGAATTCAGCAAAGCCAATCGTCGGCAACTGGTCGAAACTTGACCGGTTGGTTGACGACCTGTCACGGTATTCCGCACTCAGGTTAAGGAACCCGTTGGCGAATGAAAACCCATGGTTTGCACTGACGGTGACTGTTTCTCCGTCTGTGATGTCCTTGTCAACCGGTTCCAGCTCAGTGATATGACCCCCGTACGAAACCGAGATATTTCCCCCTTCGGCATTATCTTTCAGGACGATGTTGATGACCCCGGCAATGGCATCCGAACCGTACTGGGCCGCTGCGCCATCCCGCAATACCTCGATGCGTTCAATCGCGCTGGTGGGGATATTATTGAAATCCACCGCCGCACTGCCCCTGCCCACCTTCGATTCGGTACTGATGACCGAATTGACATGGCGCCGCTTTCCATTGACCAGGACCAGCACCTGGTCCGGACTCAAACCCCTTAACTGGGCCGACCTGACGATATCGGTCTGGCCGGAATTGGATTGGCGCGGCATGCTGAAGGAAGCAACGGCAGCCTGTAACAAGCCACCCAGCTCTCCGGCAATATTAGGCGATCTGACCAGGTCGTCCGCAGTAATGATATCTACCGGGACCAGGCTGTCTTCAACGGCGCGGTCCTGGGAACGAGTGCCGATGGTAACGATTTCTTCAATCTCGTCATCCGCAGCAGAACCTGATTCCTGTGCGACCGGCTGGAGTGTGCAGATAGACAGAGATAACAGGGTAACAGCGGGAACTGTTATGAGACTATTCAATAATTTCATTACATTCACCCCTGGTAGTTTCTTGGGTACTGTGAAGTTGAATTTTACCAGAATTCAATCAGAATGCCCTCTCATGGGCTTGCCATACAACCCGGTTTTACGGCAACCCAGATCAGATCAATCGGTTGATCTCCGGAATTCTGGGACTCGTGGTCGGCGTCCAGCCCAAGCCCTTCGTCGCTCCAGCCAACCTCACCATCAGGCGATACCGAGGTCTCAATTTTATCTCCAAAACGAACCGTCCACTCACCACCCTTGACATGGATATAAAGCTGATTCGGCGGATGTGCGTGGACACCTTCCCATTGCCCGGGCGGAATGATAAATCTCTGCACTACAACAGTGTCATTATCAAGCAGGGTTTCACCAGGGACATTGGGGTAGAACTGGTGGCATGGGCTCTCCGGCCCATCTGCTCCGTGTGATGCGGCAACGACAAGACCTGTCAGAAACAGCGACATAATTTTCTTGCCGCAACATAGTTGTTGCAGGTTAACTCTGGCCATAACACATCCTCCTATGGAAATTTTTCAATCAAACTGCAGTTCCGCAAGCCGCGCGTAAATACCACCCCCGGCGATCAGGCTGTCATGGTCGCCGCTGTCAACCAGTCTGCCCCGTTCCATCACGATGATCCTGTCAACTTTTTTCACGGTAGCCAACCGATGAGCGATCACGATGACCGTGCGGTTTGCCATCAACTTCTGCAAGGCCTGCTGCAACAGGTTCTCGCTTTCAGCATCCAGGGAGCTGGTCGCCTCGTCCAGCAGCAGTAGCGGCGGGTCTTTCAACACGGCCCGGGCGATGGCGATACGCTGTTGCTGGCCGCCTGACAGGCGCGCGCCTTTCTCCCCCAGGAACGTCCGGTAGCCCTCCGGCAGTTGGCTGATGAAACCGTCCGCGTATGCCGCCTTTGCCGCGTCGACGACTTCATCATCTGTCGCGTCGGGTCTGCCGAAGCGGATATTTTCCATCACGCTGCCGGCAAACAGGACCGTCTGCTGGGGCACAATGCCGATCCGTTTCCTGAGGCCGCGCAAGTCCGCATCCCGGATATCGATACCATCGAACCGGATTGCGCCCGAACGGGGATCGTAAAACCGCAACAACAACTGGAATACCGTGCTCTTGCCGGCGCCGGACGGACCCACCAGCGCCAGCGTTTCACCGGGAGTGATATCCAGGGAAAACCCGTCCAGGGCCAATTGCCCGGGGCGGCTGGGATAACTGAAGCTGATGTCATCCATGACGACATGGTTACTGCCGGCGGCGGGGAACGGCAGGCTGTCAGCGGAACTGGTGATGGCGGGCCGGCTGTCCAGGATGCCCATCACCCGCTCCATGGCGCCGGCGGCACGCTGCACGTCACTCCAGACCTCTCCTATCGCCGTGGTGCTGCCCGCGACCAGCGTAGCGTAAAACAGGAACTGCACCAGCGTGCCGGCGCTGATACTCCCGTCTATGACGTAACGGGCGCCGGTCCACAGCACGACCACGATTGCGCTGAACGCGCATAACACGATAAGGCCGGACAACAGCGCCCCGACGGACAGGCGCCGCCTCGCCGCAACGAAGGAGCGCTCCACCGCGTCGCTGAACCTGCGGTTCTGCAGGGTTTCCAGGGTAAACGCCTGAACGACCTGTATGGAATTCAGCACTTCCCCGGCAATGCCGCTGGAATCGGCAACCCGGTCCTGGGTTTCCCGTGACAGCTTTCTCACCTTCCTGCCGTAGATCAGGACGGGGATCACCACAATGGGCAACAGACCGAACAGCAGCATGCCGAGCCGGGCGCTGGTGATGAACAGCATAACCAGACCGCCCGCCAGGATGAATGAACTGCGCAGGGCGATGGAAACGCCGGCGCCTACCACCGACTGGACCAGGGTGGTGTCCGTGGTCAACCTGGACAGTACCTCGCCGGACTTGGTGACTTCGAAAAACGTGGGATCCATGCGTATGACGTGCCTGTACACCGCGGAGCGGATGTCGGCGACCACCCGCTCACCGATCCACATCACCGTGTAATAGCGCAGTGAGGAGGAAATTGCGTAGATCACGGACAACAGCAGCAGCGCAATGAAATAGATGTCTATGGACTGGCCGTTGGCGCCGGAAAAGCCGTAATCCACTACCAGCCTGATGGAGACCGGCATGGCCAGCGCTGCCAGCGCTGCGGTCGTCAGACAGGCCAGCGCAAACAGTATCCTGCCGGTATAGGGGCGCAGGAAAGGCAACGAGCGCCGTAGCGGTTTAACCTGGAGCATTTCTTGAAGTAAACGTGTCGCCTGAAGGGAACAACCTGAAGCTGGTCGATTAAGTGTTCCATTATAATACAACATTGATATGTGCTAGACTTTGTGTCCCACGATAACGTGCGAGTAACGATGTCAAAAAAGCCGATCTACAAAGTCATATTTCATAACCAGGGCAAAATTTATGAAATGTATGCGCGCAATGTCCACCAGGGGGCCATGTTCGGTTTTATCGAAATGGAACAACTGGTATTCGGCGGAAAAAACTCACTGGTGGTCGATCCGACGGAAGAAAACCTGAAAACCGAGTTCAGCCACGTCACCCGCACTTACATCCCCATGCATTCGGTGATACGCATCGACGAAATGGACAAGCAGGGCGCCGCCAAGATAGTGGAATATGACGAGAGCGGGAAAAACATCATGCCGTTCCCGCTGTACACCAAGGGTGGAGAGTAACAAAGAGTCGCCCTGCGGGCGATACGTGAGATTACATCCCTGTGACTGGATACCGGCCATTCCCTGGCCGGTATGACGAAACTGACCCCGCGTTACATGGAAATTACCATCAGGCAGACCCGCAGCCTTGACCAGGTTGACAAGGCGGAATGGGACCGGCTGGACTGCAACGGCAACCCGTTTCTGAAATATGATTTCCTGAACGGCCTGGAGCGTTTCGGCTGCCTGGCGGGACACGGCTGGGAACCCTGCCACCTGCTGGTGACATCCGCAGACAAACTGCTGGGGGCGATGCCGCTTTATATCAGGGACAACTCGCACGGGGAGTTCGTGTTTGACTGGGCCTGGGCCGACGCCTTTGAAAGGGCCGGCGGCAGGTATTATCCCAAGCTGGTATCGGCCATCCCCTTCACCCCCGTGTGTGGCCCGCGCATTCTCCTCGACCGCTCCGCCGGGAGGGACCGCGATATCAAGTCCCTGATCATCAGGACAGTGGCGGAACTGGCGGAACGCTCCCGCCTGTCCTCATTCCATTGCCTGTTCACGGAGGAGGACGACCTGGAAATCCTGACGGACAACGGCCTGTTATTGCGCCATACCTGCCAGTTCCACTGGCATAACCGCGACTACGAGGACTTCGACGACTTCCTGCAAGGCATGACGTCAAAGCGGCGCAAGCAGATAAAGCGTGAACGCAGAACGGTCCGGGACGAGAACCTGGAAATCGCACGCCTGCGCGGCGCGGACATCACCGGGGAACACTGGGACGTATTCTACGGGTTCTACTGCAGCACGTTTCACCGGCGCTGGGGCAGCCCCCGCCTGACACTGGACTTCTTTCACCACCTGAGTACGGCGATGCCGGACAATACCTTGCTGATACTGGCAAAACAGGGCAATGAGCACGTCGCCGGCGCATTCGCCATGCTCAGCGACACCACCTTGTACGGCAGGCACTGGGGTTGCGACAGGTACCTGGCGAACCTGCATTTTGAACTGTGCTACTACCAGACCATCGAGTATTGTATTGAAAACCGGCTGGCTTCGGTGGATGCGGGTGTCCAGGGCGAGCATAAACTGTACCGGGGATTTGAACCGTTCCTGGCGGTTTCCGGCCACTGGATTCAGCATACCGGCTTCCGTAATGCCGTTGACGGCTACCTGCAGCAGGAAACCGCGCAGATGAATGCCTACGTCAGTACCTTGAAAACCCACCTGCCGTTCAAGGAAGCCGATAGCCTGGGGTCATAAATCGCCGAATTGCCGGGGTCAGAGTAAAAATTCGTTGGGATGTGTGGGGTCAGAGTAAAAATTCTGACGAATTTCTTACTCTGACCCCGGCGGTTTAGAATTTTTACTCTGACCCCATATATCCCGCCTTCCAAAACGCCATCGCGTCCGGCACCTCCGCCTCATTCCGCTCATGCCGGTATCCCGACGAAGCCGGGTAGGCATGCCTTCGCAAGCGGTTCAATTGTCCCACGGGACGGTGTTCCGGCAGGGCATGCCAGGGCGCGAACGACAGGTTTTCACAGAATTGTGCCTGTTCCTCGCCCGAGAAATCCTGCCGGGGAATGGTTATTGTCGCCAGCGGCACAAACGGGGCATCCTGTTCCGGCCAGGCTTCGGTTGCATCATCCAGGGACATTCCATCCGCGTCCGGGCGCTGGACCTGCACCTGGTAGATGAAACAGGCTCCTGTCCGGCCCAGTTCTGCGCGCAGTTGATCCTGTAAAAAATCAGCCCCGGTATTTTCATCGATGACCGGCTCCTGCGCGTCGCGTACGTGACAGGGCCGCGCCGCGAACTTGATGTTGCGGGGTCCCAGCTTGTAGGGCGTGATGCTGAAATACATGGGGTCGAGCACGCTCGCAGGGGGCGGCGACAGCACCCGTTTTCCCGCAGACACCTCCCTGATGCGCCATTTGAACGGGTTCCAGCCGGGAAAGAAAAAATCCTTCAGGTCTTCCGGGTTGGCTATGAAAGAATTGTAATCCGGCATGTTCCTGACAAAAAACACCGGCGTGTTCGCCATGAGGAAGTCCTGTGCCGGGCCGTTCACGCCGTCCTGTTCAAGGGGGTCCCCGTCAATTCCCATCAGCTTGAGCGCGATGCCCCTGGCGTCGTTCTTGTAATCATGGCTGGTTTCCAGGTCGTAGTGGCCGTTGGAAAAGCGCACCCAGGTCCTGTAGCGCCTGCCCGGCTCGGCGAATACACCGTAACGAAACTCGCTGCGGATATCGGGCTGCACATCGAAATAAGCCCGCAGGCAGGCATGGGCCTTGGCGTGGGCGCCGCGGGCCACGTACGCCGTCCGGTACGCTTCCACCAGCTTCTCAAAGCTCGCCCGGGTAGCCTCGCCCTGCTCCACCTCATCATCGCGCAACACTTCATGACTGACGTCGGTCTCGGTACAGCCCGCGAGGATGCCGGCGAGCACCAGCGCGGAAACAACCCTGAGACAATCGTTTAACAGCCTGTTCAGATAATTTCTCCAGCTTCGCATGTATAGAACTCAGGGGTCAGAGTAAGAAATTCGTCAGAATTTTTACTCTGACCCCAAATATCCAAATATCTTCACTCTGCCCCAATCAAAGCGTCTTCATATACTCAACCAACGCCCATATTTCCTCGTCAGTCAGCACAGGCAGCCCATCCCCACCGGTGCCGTACTCATGTCCGGCATTACTGTTGCCCGGCAGGCTGGTATCCACGAGGAAGGCCCCCGGCGCCGGCTGGTTCACATAGCCCACCCTGACCGGGTCATACTCCCAGGAACCGACATAAAACGTCCTGCTCCGCTCGGCGGCCGGCAGCATCACCTCGTACAGGTTCGGCACCGAACCGTTGTGCAGGTAGGGCGCCCCGGTCCAGATGCCGTTCAACGGCCTCGCCTTGTAAGCCAGCAGGGCCCGGTCGGAAACTTCCTCGCCGCGAGCGAGGATTTCCCCGTCCAGGTATTTAGGCGGGTGTATCTCCTCCGGGTGTCCCATTTTTTTCGCGTCCCTGATCGCCAGCACACTCTGTAACGGGTTGTTCCTCAGCACGCCACCCATCAGGTTGTTCGCCACAAACAGGGCGGGCTCCTCTTCGCCCATTACGTGCCCGACCAGGTAGAATCGAGGCTTATCGCGGAAGATACCGGTTTTTCCCCGCATTTCGAGGACGTTCTTCGCCATTTTAGGGTCGGTTCCCAGCTTGTCGATGCTGCCCATCCGCACCTTGATCATGCGTCCCGGGTCGGTCCGGTCTATATCCTGGTGGCAACTCAGGCAATACTGTTCGTACAACACCCTGCCCCGCGCCGCCTGTTCCTGGTCGATGGCGGGGAAAAACGCCGGCCACAGGGGCGAGTGCAGTTCGGCCACCTTTTTTTCGACTGCGCGCAGGTTGCTTGCATGCACCGTGGAGGGATAGCCCGCATCATAGAAATACAGCCAGGTCGCCGGCGTCGTCTCCACCCGGCCGAAAACCCCGATCACTTCACCGACGTTTCTTGCCAGTGCGCCGATATTGGAGTTGGCTTGGGAACCGTTCCATTCCACGTAGTCATGCTGGGGCGTATCCCACAGGTAGGGATAACTGGTGGGCGCGTCCGGTTCGTTGAAGTTGTCTTCCACCCCGGTCGCGGCCAGGCCCTTGTTGAGGATCGCTCCGAAGGCGTCCAGGCGCGTGAAACCGTAGGGAACCTGGGTATGGTTGCGGCGGTTGTTGTCGCTGATACGGGCCAGGTCCTGTTCCAGCAGGTTCTTCAGTTCCAGGAACTCCTCCTCCGTGGGCCCGTCCCCATGGTAACGCCGGCCCAGCCGGGCCAGCTTGTCGCTGTCGTTGAGCGTCGTTTCCAGGGACTTCTCCAGGTTCTCCAGGAACAACTGCAGGTCCAGCATGGCCTGGCCGCCGTCGATGCGCAGCAGTTTGTCGTCATGGCGGATATGCTGGGTATGGCAGGCCGCGCAGGTCAGCCCGACGTCGTCACCGTTCCGGGCAAAGCCGATGGGCAAGGCATCCGGGTTCGCCGCCGACTTCACCCCCGGCAGGAGGCCGAAGCGCATCATGTTCAGCGGGTCCCGCAATAACTCTCCGTTGTCGTGCTGCTCCAGGTGCACGAACAGGTCATAAGTCAACAGGCTGGAGCCCTGGTTCAGGTGGTAGAACCACTGCCGGTCCTCATCATTCCAGTTCTGCTCCAGGAAGATGACGTTGTCCGGGTCCAGTGCCTGTTCATCCTGCAGGGCGCTGAGTTCCCCTGCCTGAATCCGACTGCACAGCAACAGCAGCAATATTGCCGGCAGCTTAACGGACCCGGCGTATGCAGGTATTTTAGTAGCGAACATATCCGGCCTCTTTATTCACTCGTCCAGCGACAACAGGGTATTCAGCAGGTTGTCCCTGAAACTGATGTTGCCGGTAAGACTGTCGTGTTTTTCGCACAGCAGGAACGCGTGGTGCAGAGGGAAAAAAATGTACTCGTGGCGCGGCACACTGGGGTCCAGGGTATTCCTTCCCAGCAGGGACGACTTAGTCACCGCGCCGTCTCCCGGTTCCAGCAACAGGGCATCGTAGTCCACCCCCATGACGGGCTGCGTGACCTCATCCGGGTACATCCGGATTTCCGAAATGCCATCCACTTCCTCGACCAGGATGCGGGCCGGCGTCAGGGCGCAGTCTCCACCGAAGACTATCAACTGGGGATGCTCATCCGGCAACGGCACGGTCAACGACCAGACGAAACGCCGGGCTCGTTCCAGTGTCTTCCCGAAATAGGCTTCCAGGGTCTCCAGGTACGCTTCACCTTCCGCGGCGTCATCATAACGGGACAGGATGCGGGCGCGGGTCTCCTCGTCGAAGATCGACCACTTGAAGCGGCGCCACATGTCCACGTCGAATATGTCGCGGTCCAGCGGCGCGCCTTCAGCGGTCACGATCCAGTCAGTAATGGGATGGGGCAGCAACTGGAACATGCTCGGCATGGTCACCAGGATCTCCGTATTGATCTTCCTGAAACCCACCTGGATCCCGTCGATAAAAGCGTTCAGTATTTTCACCGAGCCCAGGCTGGGGGTACCCAGCAGGATGACGCGCCTGACCCGTTCCCCGCCATACATATTCACCGGGAATTCATTGCTGTCCAGCACGTCGGTGCGCCCGTAACGGATATAGTAGCGGGCGATCAGGCCGCCCATACTGTGCGCGATGATATCGACCTTCAGGTCCGGATCGCCATGGTCCAGCCTGATGCGGTCGATGAAATCCGCCAGGTGCGCCGCATTGATCGCGTTATCCAGGCGCCAGTCGTAATAAAACTCGTAGAAATATTTTGACTGCGGCCGGATTTCCTGGCCGGGCATCGCCTTCTCATAGCCCCCCACGTCCTCCAGCGTGCGCAGTACGTTCCCGTAGTAATCCTTGCCTGCCGTGTTGTCCGCTATGGCAAACGCCTTCAGTTTGCCGGGTTCCGCCTCCAGGGTGTCGGGGTTAATTCCCATGACCAGGTCGTAATGATGATCAAACAGCAGGTTCCATAGCGGACCGAACCATAATTCCTCGTCGGTATTCTCATCCTTGAGCCTGCTGCCCAGGATTCCATGGATGAACACGACCGGGGGCTGGTCCTCCGCGGCCATGCTCTGCATGTACAGCCGCTGCAGGTCGGGCTCTGTCGAACTGGAGAGGTAGTAGTTGCCCAACAGCGCAAGAACAGCGCCAAACGCAATGTAAACCAGACGTTTCAATCTGCAAACCCGTTCATTTCACATATACAGTGAGACCAGCGGCAAGCCGCCAGGTTCAAGGAGCGCCTGCGGCGCCTGTTTTTCTACTGGATTCCCGCCCCCTGCCTAAAGCATGCAGGGGCAAGCTTCGCGGGAATGACGCAGTCTGGAATGCAGGGGTCAGCAGCACCCGCTGATTCATGTTCTTTAAGGTTCATACATTATAGCTTATCATGGTCGCCTGACATGAACCCGTACGCGCAGCGATGCCGATAAGCATCCATCACACCGGTAAACTCGTCATCAGCGCAGTAATTATCCTGCTGTGCTGCCAGGCCTGCGCGCCGGAACGGCAGGCAATAGAGCCGTTTGACATGCCGGCGCACTCCAGGACCCTGTCCGTCAATGACCTGGAGTTCCCGGTAACCGTGTACGGAGAGGGGCCCGATGTCGTGTTCCTGCACGGCTTCCCGGATTCCCGCGAGGTCTGGCGCTACCAGGTTCAGGCAATTGCCGACGCCGGCTACCGTGTCATCGTCCCGGACCAGCGCGGGTTCGGCAATGCAAGCCGTCCGGAAGGCGTGGAGCACTACGGCATCGAACTGCTTGCCGGTGACATCATCGGCATCATGGACCGGTTGGGCGTAGAACGGGCCAGGCTGGTCGGCCATGACTTCGGGGCCGGGCTGGCCTGGGTCATGGCCGCCAATATACCGGAACGTTTCGAACAACTGGTCGTCATGTCGGTCGGTTCTTCCGGCAATCCCGGCTGGGACACCATCGAACAGCGGGAGGCGTCCTGGTACTTCGATTTCTTCAACAAGACCGGCATCGCGGAAGCCGCGCTGACCGCAAACGACTGGGACTTCTTCAGGCGTCTCACCCGCCAAAGCGGCGACCAGGATCATTTCATCAGGGACCTGGCCCGGCCCGGCGCGCTGACCGCCGCGCTGAACTGGTACCGCGCCAATACCAGGGGCTGGGGTGGACTGCATTCCGGTCTCAACTACCCCCCGGTAAACATGCCGGTCATGGGGATCTGGAGCAGCGCCGACCCGTTCCTGAAGGAGAAGCAGATGCAGGAGTCCGCGATAAACGTGGCGGGCCCCTGGCGCTATGAGCGTATCGAGGATGCGGGGCACTGGTTTATGCTGGAACAACCCGCCGCGGTGAATCGCCTGCTGCTGGATTTTTTTGACGGTTACCGTCCCTGAAAAGCAATAATGGCGCAACCGGGTACAGACCGGACCACCAGCGGGCAGTTCTTCCAGGTCGCGGACAATGTCATAGCCGGCGACCTTCCTGACGTATCGAAAGCGCTGAGCCACCCGGACGGATTGCTGGCTATCGGCGGCAACCTGGAACCCGAAACGTTGCTGAATGCCTACCGGCGCGGTATTTTCCCCTGGTATAGCCAGGGGCAACCCATTCTCTGGTGGTCGCCGGACCCGCGCTGTGTGCTGGAACCCGGCGAGGTCAGGATAAGCCGCAGCCTCGCAAGGACCCTGAGACGAAACAAATTCAAGGTTTCATTTAACCAGGCGTTCGCGGAAGTGGTGCAGGGTTGTTCGGCGCCGCGTGGCGGCGACTCCAATACCTGGATAACGAACGACATGGCCGATGCCTATAACAGGCTGCACCGGCTGGGACATGCCATTTCGTGCGAATGCTGGCATGAAGGCAAGCTTGCCGGCGGGCTCTACGGCGTGAGCATCGGCAGGGTGTTTTTCGGCGAGTCCATGTTCAGCCGCGAGGCTGACGCGTCCAAGGTCGCGCTGGTGCGCCTGGCGGAAATGCTGGAGAAGCGGCGTTTCCGCCTCATCGATTGTCAGGTCCATTCCGGGCACCTGGAAACCCTGGGCGCCAGGTCCATGCCGAGAGATACGTTTATCGGCATTCTGAAGCATTACTGCCCATGAACTGCGTCACAGATAATCGGGGACGGATTTGAAATCCGTCCCCTTCCGATCAGCTATGGCAAAACGGTCGTTTTTCGGCCATAATTCCACTTTTCTCAACAGCGAGGACCCATGCCGAAAGAAGACCAGATTGAAATGGAAGGGACGATAATCGAGACCCTCCCGAACACCATGTTCAGGGTAGAACTGGATAGCGGGCATATCATTACCGCCCACATCTCCGGAAAAATGCGCAAGAACTATATCCGCATCCTCACCGGGGACCGCGTCACCGTAGAAATGACCCCCTACGACCTGTCGAAAGGCAGGATCACCTACCGCAACAGATAAAATTCATCCGTATGATTCATCCGCAGATTACGCAGATGAACGCAGATGTTTTTTATAAGAATTATATATCTGCGGAAATCTGCGTCATCTGCGGATAAATAAACTTAATCTGTGATTTTGTCGCGATAGTAGTTTTTTGCCGTTTCCACGTCCTCCGGGGTATTGATCTCCGGGCCCGGTTCCGCTGCCGCCCGTTCCATGTGGATCCGGTGGCCGTGATACAGCGCCCGCAACTGTTCCAGCCGTTCGGCCTGTTCCAGTGCGCATACGGGCAATTCCGTGTAGGTTTTCAGGAAATCGCAGGTATAGGCATAAATACCGATGTGCCGGCAGCCTTTATCCGGCGCATTCCAGGGGATGGCTGAGCGGCTGAACAACAGGGCGTAGCCCCGGGCGTCGACCACCACTTTTACGCAGTTGGGGTTGTTCATCTCCTGCGCCGACGTGATCGGCGCATACAGGCTGGCCATGGACGCGTCCCTGTTGCCGGCCAGGTTGCCGGCGACCTGGTCGATCAGGGCCGGGGGCAATCCCAGTTCATCTCCCTGTACGTTGACGACGATACTGGAACCGGGCAATTGCAGCTGACTCACTGTCTCGGCTATGCGGTCCGTCCCGGTGCGGTGGGACGGTGAGGTCATGACCGCCCTGGCGCCGAAACCCCGCGCCGCGGCTTCAATCCGTTCATCATCGGTGGCAATGACGACTTCCGCCGCCCTGCTGTTTACGGCTGCCTGGTACACATGTTGCAGCAGCGGCCGGCCGCCGAATTCGATCAACGGCTTCCCCGGCAGGCGCTTTGCGGCAAACCTGGCTGGGATGACGACAATGAAATCCTGTGTCACTTTCTGTAATGTTCCACTTCTTCCTGGCTCAGGGTGCGGGCGTCGCTTTCCAGCATGATGGGAATATCGTCGCGAATCGGATAGGCCAGCCGCGCCGAGAGCGAAACCAGTTCCTGTTTCGACTTGTCATAGATTAACGGCCCCTTGGTCACCGGGCACACCAGTATCTCCAGCAAATTCTTATCCATGTCCCACTTCCTCCAGCAGATCTTTGAGCTTGCGTTCAAACGTTTCGGGCAGTCTCACGTCCACCGGCACATACCAGGCATTCTCCAGCCCGAAGCGCCGGCACTTGACCGCGTCTTTTTCCGTCATCAGGACGGCAGCGTTGTCGCCGAATTCCAGATCGGAACGTCTGAAATCATGGTGGTCGGGAAACGGGTGTTCCTCTACGTCGATACCGTTCCGGCGCAACATGGAAAAGAACCGTCCGGGATTGCCGATGGCTGCGACCGCATGTACGGTCTGCTCCGCGAAACCGGCCAGTTCCGTTTCCTCCCCGCCATCCAGGGATTTTACCGGCAGGCCGGCATATTCCATGAGATATTCATCCGCCGCCGCGCGTCCACCTGCCACTACCAGATCCACCGTGTCCAGGCGCGTCGCCGGTTCGCGCAACGGGCCGGCAGGCAGACAGCGGCCGTTGCCGAAGCGGCGCATGCCGTCCACCACCACGATTTCCACATCCCTGGCGAGGGAGGAATGCTGCAGGCCGTCGTCGCTGAGCAGGATATCGCAATCCGTTTGCCGCAGCAGCGCCTGGGCGGCTTTTACCCGGTCCGGCGCCACCGCAACCGGGCACCCGGTCCGCTGTGCCAGCAATACCGGCTCATCGCCCACCAGGGCCGGGTCGCTGCCGGGTTTGACCCGTCGCGCCTGCGACTGCGACGCACCCCCATAGCCCCTGCTGACGATGGCCGGTTTATATGCCAGGGTTTGCAGGTAACGGGCCAGCCAGATGACCAGCGGAGTTTTTCCGGTCCCGCCGACCGTGAGGTTGCCTACGACGATTACCGGTACGGGAAGCCTGGTCACAGGCAGGATACCTGCCGCGTACATGAACCTGCGGCAGGCCAGCGCCGCCAGGTACAACCAGCTCAACGGCGCGAGCAGCGGGGTCAACGGATGGCGCCCGTACCACAACGCCTCGATACGGAACTGAAGCGGCATAATGTTCAAAGTCATATTCAGGGGATACGGATACCTGGGGTCAGAGTAAGAAATTCGTCAGAATTTTTACTCTGACCCCTGAATTCACTGATTTCATTCTTCCTCATCCAGCACCCGCGTCGCAAACGTAATATTAACCAGTCCCGACTGCCTGGCGGCATCCATCACCTTGATCACCGCCTGGTGGCTGACCCCGGCATCGGCGCGGATAACCACCGGCGCATCGGACAACCTGTCCGCCTGCTCTTTCAGCGCCGCGCCGATCGTCGCGATCCCCGTATCCACCAGGGGTTCATCGCCGATATACACCTGTTCATTCGCATCGATAGCGACCAGGATGATGTCATCCCGGACCTCTACCTGCTCTTCCGAGGCTTCCGGCAGGGCGATCCTGATCTCCGACTCGCGCTCGAAGGTCGTGGAAACCATGAAGAAGATCAGCAGCAGAAACACCACGTCGATCAATGGGGTGATGTTGATGTCGGTCTCGCTGTGGCGTTGTGAGCGAAAATTCACTCTCTCTCCCCGTGGATGACCTCGACCAGTTTCAGGGACTCCTGTTCCATGGTCACCACCAGTTCATCGACCCTGCCGCGGAAATAACGGTAAAACATCAACGACGGGATGGCCACGGTCAGGCCTACGGCCGTGGTGATCAGCGCTTCGGAAATGCCTTCGGCCAGCACGCTCGGGTCGCCCACCCCCTGCGCGGTGATGACGGCAAAGACCTTGATCATTCCAATAACCGTGCCCAGTAATCCCAGCAGCGGCGATATGGAGGCAATGGTGCCCAGGGTGTTCAGGAACCGTTCCAGGTCGTGGGCCACATGGCGTCCTACTTCCTCTATGCTTTCCTTCATCACTTCCCGATCGCGCTTCCTGTTCATCAGGCCGGCAGCGAGGATCCTCCCCAGCGGTGAACCTCTCCTCAGCGTCTCTATATGGTGCTCGTCCAGGAAGCCTACCCTGTTCCATTCCCACACCGTTTTAACCAGGTCTTCAGGGATAATGCGTTTCTTCTGCAGCGACCAGAACCGTTCGCCGACGATCGCCAGTGAAATGACCGAGCACAGCAACAGCGGCCAGATCAGAATTCCACCTGATTGGATTAATTCAAGCACGTAAGCCTACCTTCTTCACTTTTTTATAAAGTATGCCAGAATCGGCGCTGTTTTTCCCTATGCTCAGTCACTGTTATTCCCTCTCCGGTCGTATCGATACGGATTGCACCGCTCTCAGCCGTGCTCAACAGCCTGACGCCTTGTTCCCGGTAGCGGGCAACCACATCACGGTTGGGCAGCCCGAACCGGTTCCTGTAACCCACCGGGAAGACGGCGATCTCCGGGGAAACAGCCCTGATAAAATCCCCGGTTGAAGAGGTCCGGCTGCCGTGGTGGGGCACTACCAGCACGTCCGACTTCAATCCCGCGCCATGGCGTTGCAGCAGGCTCCGCTCGGCGGCCTGCTCGATATCCCCGGACAGCAGCAGCGTGGCGTTACGCGCCCGGACCTGCACTACGCACGAGCGGTCGTTGGCGGACATTTCCATACCTGCGATCGGGTGCAATACCCGGAACTCCACGCCGTCCCGGCGCCAGGACTGCCCATCCCGGCAATCTCCTACCCGCCCGAGCGGGACCATTTCCGGCACACTGCTGACGGCCCGGGAGATGGGGATTTCACCCAGGACACCCTGCAAACCGCCGATGTGATCGTTGTCGCCATGGCTCTGTACCAGCATGCCGATCGCGCTGATGCCCTCACTCCGCAGAAACGGCACCACCACCGCGGCGCCGGTATTGAAACCGGAAGCGTAGGCCGGTCCGGCATCGTAGAGCAGGCTGTGATTTTGCGTGCGCACGACCACTGCAAGTCCCTGCCCCACGTCGAGTACGGTCATTACGGCCTCGCCGAACGGCGGCCCCGTCTTGGCGGGGAAGAACAGCGGGGCCAGCCAGATCAGGCCCAGCCACCGGGTCGCGCTGCCGCGGGGCAGCAGCAGGATCATGACGCCGGCGCTGATCACCACCAGGGTGAGAAGCCCGGGACGCGTGACCGGGAGCAACTGGAATTCGAACCCCGCAAAAAATTCCAGTACCCACCAGAGCGCATGCAGGGACGCCAGGGCAAGCTCCAGCACCAGGTTCACATTGATGAACAACAGCAGGCAGCCGCCGAAGACCAGGGGAATAAGGACGAAACTGACCCAGGGCACCGCGAACAGGTTCGCGAACAGGCTTAATACCGGAATCTGCTGGTAGTACAACGCCAGCGCCGGCGTCAGGCCCATGGTGACGATGTACTGTACCCTGCCCCATTCCCACAACCGGCGCCGGTGCAGGTGAACGCGGTAGCCGATACCGTAAAAAATTACCGCCACGGCGCCGAACGACAACCAGAAACTCGCCGCCATGGGCGCGAACGGGTCCAGCACCAGGACCGCGAGCAATGCCGTTCCCAGCACGTCGCCCGATGGCGCCGTGCGGTCGTACAGCTTCATGCCGAAATACACCCAGACCATGACCAGGGCGCGTTGCGTAGGGAGTGAAAACCCGGCCATCAGCGCATATACAAGGGCCGCCAGCATGGCGCCCGGCGCGGCGGCCCTGATGGGCGGGACCCTGCCGAAGGGCCCCGGCGTAAATGCCGGCAGCATGCCCCAGGTCTTCAGCACCAGCAGGTAGGCCAGTCCTGCCACCAGGCCGATATGCAGGCCGGATATGGCTATCAGGTGATTGGTGCCGGTAACCGTCAGCGCTTCCCACTGCGCATCGCTCAGGTCGCTCCTGTCGCCGATCGCCAGCGCCGGTATTAACGCGGCGAGCGGGTCCGAAGGCAGCGCCGCGCGGATCTTTTCCCTCAGCACAAAACGCAGGGAATCGGGGTTGAACCTGCCGGCGGAACGCAGCCGGGTATTGTCCTCGTCATCCACCACGTACCCGGTGGCCCGCAACCGGTTCTGGAACAGCCAGGCCTCGTAATCGAAGCCGCCAGGGTTCATGTACCCGTGGGGCCGTTTCAGCCTTATCTTCAGCTTCCACTGCTCACCGGGCCGTACCGGCCTTCGCCCCTTGTACCAGCTCAGCCTCACCCTGCCGGGATTGGACAGGACCGGGTGGCCGTATTGTTGAAGTTCATCGATGCGGAAATTGAAACGGATCGATTCCCCCCTCGTATCGGGCAGCGAGACAACCACGCCCGTCGCGTCCAGCGACTTGCCTTCGTCGCGGGGCAACAACTCGTGCTGCAACAGCAGGTGGGCATTCAGCAGGGTCCAGAGAAAACCGCCCAGCGCCCAGCAAGGGTAGCGGCAGCAGCGATATTTCCAGCCCAGCCAGACCAGCAGCGGCAAGGCGCAGGCAAACCAGATAGACGGCAGTCCGGGCAGGCGGGTACAGATAATGACGCCCGACAAAAACAACAATCCCTTGAAGAACATAATACGATCCCTGTTTCAATTTTCAGTTATTCAATAATCCTGTAATACCCGGGGTCAGAGTAAGAAATTCGAAGAATTTTTACTCTGACCCCAACTATCTTAATTCTACATCCCATGCAACTTCCCCTCGCTCAACTCATACACCCGGTCCAGCCTGTCCAGCAGCCGGGTATTATGAGTAACCATCACCAGACTGATCCCATGCGCCCTGTTCAACTCCAGCATAACCGAAAACACCCGGGACGCAGTCTGTTCATCCAGGTTGCCGGTCGGTTCGTCCGCAAGCACACAACGGGGCCGCGTCACCAGGGCCCGGGCTATGGCCGCGCGCTGTCTCTCACCGCCCGATAATTCTCCCGGCTTGTGCCGCAGGCGCTGTCCCAGTCCCACTTCCGCCAGCATGTCCGCGGCGGCATCCCGAGCCGCTTGCGGAGCCTCACCCCTGACCAGAAGCGGCAGAGCCACGTTCTCCAGGGCGGTAAACTCCGCCAGCAGGTGATGGAACTGGTAGACGAAACCCAGCTTCCGGTTACGCAACACCCCGGTTTCCGTTTCCGACAGCGATGCCAGGGAGACACCATCCACCGTCACTTCCCCGGCGCTGGGTCTGTCCAGCCCGCCCAGCAGGTGCAGCAGGGTGCTCTTGCCCGATCCTGATGAGCCGGCGATCCCGATGCAGACCCCGGCCGGCACCTCAAGGTCGACGCCTTTCAACACCTCCACGTGCAGGTCTCCCTCACTGAAGGTTTTGCACAATCCGGAACAGGCCAGCGTGACCGCATCACTCATGGCGCAATGCCTCCGCCGGCTGTGTCCGCGCCGCCCGCCAGGCCGGGTACAGGGTTGCCATGAGCGCACATGCGAAGGCCGCCAGCGCAATCACGAAAACGTCCGGCCAGTACAGGTCGGAAGGCAGTTCACTGACGAAATACACCTCCGGCGACAGGAATTTCACCTGCAGGTAATGCTCCACTGCGGCTGCCATGGTGTCGATATTGGCCGCCAGGCCGACGCCGCCAGCAACGCCCAGGATAATGCCGGCGCCGCCCAGCGCCGCGCCCTGTATGATAAATATCTTCATGATGTCCCTCGGCGCTGCGCCCAGGGTGCGCAGCACTGCGATATCAGCCTGTTTGTCCGTCACCATCATCATCAGGGTCGAGATGATGTTGAACGCCGCCACCGCGATGATCAGGACCAGTATGACGAACATCATCTTTTTTGTCATCCGGATGGAATGGAAATAATTCACGTGTCTCTGGGTCCAGTCGATCACGCCGTAACGTCCCGGCACATCCCGGAACGCCTCCCTGCTGATCCGGGGCGCCTGCATCACGTCACTGGTCTTCAGGCGCAGGCCGGTGGGGTTGCCGGTGCGAAAAAACCGGACCGCATCGTCCAGGTGGATGAACACGATAGCGCTGTCGAATTCATACATGTCCGTGTCATAGACCCCCACCACGGTAAACCGTTTGAGCCTGGGCAGGATGCCCGCCGGCGTTATCCTTGCCGAGGGCGAGACCAGCGTTACCTCGTCCCCCGGCTGCGCGCGCAACAGGTCCACCAGGTCCGCACCCAGAATGATCCCGAATTCTCCCGGCGCCAGCGCGTCCAGTCCCCCGGCAACCATTTTTTCCGGCAGAAACGATACCTGCGGCTCCGCTTCCGGCAGTATCCCGCGGGCAATCACGCCCTTGACCTCCCGGCCGGAGGTCACCATGCCCTCGGATTCCACGTAAGGGGCCACGCTGCTGACGCCCGGGTGCCGTTGCGCCCGGTCCGCGACATCCTTCCAGTCCCGCAGTGAATCACCGTAACCGATGATGGTGGCCTCGGCCTCCATGCCGACCAGGTGTTCGGTGAGGACTCTCTCGAAGCCGTTGACCACGGACAGCACCGTGATCAGCACGATAACGCCCAGGGCAATGCTCAGCGCCGAGATCAGCGAGATGAACGAGATAAACCGGTTGCGGCGCTTCGACATGACGTAGCGCAGGCCGATAAGGAACCGGTAGGAGCCGAACGGATTATTCATACCTCAACACCGTTGCCGGCTGCACCTGCGCGGCGCGCCGGGCCGGATAAATCGTGCCGGCCACCGCCAGCAGGAACGCCAGCGCCGCGGTCACGGCCACGTCCTGCCAGCGCAGGTCGGAAGGCAGTTCACTGATGTAATACACGTCCGGCGACATGAACCTGACGTTCAGGAACTCCTCCACGGCGGTGATGATGGCGTTGATATTTTCGGCCAGCCACACCCCGCCCAGTACCCCCAGGATGATGCCGGCCAGGCCGATCACCGTGCCCTGGACGATAAAGATCTTCATAATGCTGCGCGGACCCGCGCCCAGGGTGCGCAATACCGCGATATCGCCCTGCTTGTCCGTGACCACCATCATCAGGGTCGCAATCACGTTGAACGCCGCCACCGCGATGATCAGCATCAGGATAACCGTCATCACCCGTTTCTCCGTCTTCAACGCCCGGAAGAAAACCGCGTGCCGGGTTGTCCAGTCTATCACCTCGTACTGTCCCGGAAGCGCGTGCGCGGCCTCCCTGCCGATACGGGGCGCCTGCATGACGTCAGCGGTCTTCAGCCTCAACCCCGCAGGTCCGGCGCGGTCAAACAACAGCAAGGCGTCATCCAGGTGGACCAGGGCCAGGCCGCTGTCGAACTCGTGCATACCTGCGCTGAAGATGCCGGTTATGGTGAACCGTTTCAACCGGGGCAGGAAACCGGCGGCTGACCCGGTAGCCTGGGGCGCAACCAGGGTAATCGTGTCGCCGGACGCGACTTTCAGTTTCCGGGCTGCTTCAGACCCGATAATCATGCCGAATTCACCCGGCGCCAGCCCGGAGAATTCACCCGACTCCATTTTTTCCGCGACCAGGGATACCGTTTTTTCCGCTTCCGGTTCAATGCCGCGCAATACGACCGCGTGTACCCGGTGTTCATGGACCAGCATCCCTTCCGCACGGAAATAAGGCGCTACGCCGACTACCTCCTCTTCCCGGTCCAGGATTTCGGCCACGGAGCGCCAGTCCCCGACGGCGCCGTCCTCATGCAACACGTCGGCATGGGACGCCATTGCCAGGATGCGGCCGGTCAGTTCCTGCTGGAACCCGTTCATCACCGAGAGTACGGTAATCAGGGCCAGCACCCCCACGGCAATCCCCAGCATCGATACCAGGGATATGAACGAAATGAAATGATTACGCCGCTTGGCCCCGACATAACGCAGGCCGACAAATGCTTCGAACGGGTTGAACATCGGATCAGTATATAATGAATAAGCATGAAACTCCTTGCACTCGATACCGCGACCGAGGCCTGTTCCGCGGCGTTGCTTTCAGGAGATACCGTATATGAACGGCACGACATCGCGCCGCGGCGGCACGCGGAGCTGATCCTGCCCATGGTGGACGGAGTCCTTACGGAAGCCGGGCTGGGCCTTAACGATCTTGACGCCATCGCGTTCGGCCGGGGGCCCGGCGCGTTTACCGGCGTGCGCATCGCGGCCGGTGTTACCCAGGGCCTGGCGCTGGGCGCCGGCCTGCCGGTGATACCGGTCTCCTCACTGGCCGCACTGGCGCAGCCGGCGCTCGGCAAGGCCGCTGTTGTTCTGCCCGCGATAGACGCCAGGATGGGAGAGGTCTATTGGGCCGCTTACGAATCGGACCAGGACGGCCTGGCAACCGCACTGGCCGGCGAGAAGGTTGCCTCGCCCGATGCGGTACAGGCTCCCTCAACAGGGAAAATCTTCGGCGTCGGCAGCGGCTGGGGCACCTACCGGGAGCGCCTGGAGCGCATCCTGGAAGGGCAGATCGGCGGAATTGATCCGGATCGCTTCCCCCTGGCAAAAGACATGCTGCCGCTGGCAGTGAGAGAGTACAGCTCAGGACGCTACGTCAGCGCGGAACAGGCGTTACCCGTGTACCTGAGAGATAACGTCGTCAAGCAAGGATAGGTGGGGTCAGAGTAAGAAATTCGCCAGAATTTTTACTCTGACCCCAGGTATTCTGACTTCGGGTAGTCCGATCAGAGATCCTTGATAAATTCCTGGTAAGTTTCCTCGTCCATGAACTGGTCCAGTTCGTCCACGTCATCCGGCGCCAGTTTGAAAAACCAGCCGCTGTCGGTAGGGTCGAGATTGACCGCCTCCGGCTTATCCGCCAGAGCATTATTCACTGCAAGGACCTCGCCGCCAATGGCCGTTTTAATCTCGCCCGCGGCCTTGACGGATTCGATGACTGCCGCCTCACTGCCGCTGCTCAGCATGTCACCCACGTTGGGCAACTCGATATAGACAATATCGCCAAGCTGGTCCTGGGCATAATCAGTAATACCGATGGTGACCGTTCCGTCATCTTCCAGACGCAACCACTCATGGTCCTCGGTAAATCTGACACTACTCATCTAAAACAAATCTCCAGGGTTCATTAATGCATGATTCTGAAGTATAACACCGCGACAATGCAATACTACAACCAAAATAAACAGGCCCAAATAACCGGGGTCAGAGTAAGAAATTCGTCAGAATTTTTACTCTGACTCCAAGTATCCAATGTTCACACCCAATGAACCCGTGTCCTGATGACGCCGTCTGCGGCCAAGGTCAAAGTCCGATAACCAGCCGGCCTGTCATCAATCCCGGCCCGCTCCGCCCGCGGCAGGAATTGCACGCAGGTTGACGGCGAACCGAGCAACATCACCCCGTTCCGGGTCACGGAAAACTCCTGGTGGATATGCCCCCAGATAACACCTCTTACGTTATCGTACCGATCCAGCGCCCGGAACAGCGCCTCGCCGTTCTCCAGCGCCATGGAATCCATCCAGGGACTGCGGATACTGACAGGATGGTGGTGCAGGCAGACCAGGACATGCCTGCCGCGGGAACGTTCCAGGGCAGTATCCAGACGGGACAACTCGGTTGTTGACAGGCAGCCGCCATCGGTGCCGGGCTTATGGGTATTGAGCAGGATTATGGACCAGACCCCGCTGGTGAGAAAGTTCGCGGTACTGACGTTTCCGCTGTTCAACAGGCGCTCCATGAGCGCGGGGTCGTCGTGATTCCCCGCCAGGCAGTACACCGGGAGTTCAATCCGGCGCAGGATACCGGCCAGTTTTTCATACACCTCCACGGAGGGGTCGCTGGCAAGGTCTCCCGTCAGCAGGGCAAGGTCCAGGTTTCCATGCCGATTCACTGCGTTGATTACGTCCAGCAGGGTGCCGGTCGTATTGACGCCCCCCAGCAGTTCGCCGGGGTCGGCGGCGATATGCGTATCCGTCAGTTGCACCAGGTTGATCTCGCCGGGGTGCTGACAACGAAGTTCAATATGCTGTAGCATACCTCTATTAAATTCCCGGAAAAGAATGATGTCCAGCAGTTCCATCAATTTAACCGACCAGGTGTACGAATATTTCCTCTCCGTAACGTTGCGGGAGGATGAAATCCTGCGCCGCTGCCGCGATGAAACGGCGCGGCATGAATGGGCCGGCATGCAGATTTCGCCTGAGCAGGGACAGTTCATGACCCTGCTGGTAAAGCTGCTGGGCGCCAGGAAGATCATCGAACTGGGCGTGTTCACCGGGTACAGCAGCCTGTGCATGGCCAGGGCCTTACCCCCGGAAGGCAGACTCGTCGCCTGTGATGTGAAGAAGGAATACACCGACAAGGCAATGGAATACTGGAAGGCGGCAGGTGTCGCGGACCGGATAGAACTGCGCCTGGCACCGGCCCTGGACACCCTGGCCGAGCTGCTGCGGGCCGGCGAGGAGGGCAGCTTCGATTTCATTTTCGTCGATGCGATCAAGGAAGAATACTCCGAGTATTACCCGCTGAACTACCGCCTGCTGCGCAGCGGCGGCCTGATGGCCATAGACAACGTGCTCTGGGGGGGCAGCGTGGCGGACCCGGACAACCAGAAGGCCGAAACCAACGCCATACGCGCATTCAACAGGATGGTGCACGAAGACGACCGCGTGGACATGTGCATGCTCCCGGTCGGCGACGGCCTCTCCTTAATCAGGAAACGTTGATTCATGCAGAATAAACCGACCGTCAAATCACTGTTGAATGCCGGCGCTCCCATCCAGGACTTGGAATTGACCGGCTGGGTCAGGACCAGGCGGGATGCAAAGGACTTTTCATTCATTGAACTGAACGACGGCTCCTGCCTGGCGAATATCCAGGTCATCGCCGATGTGGCGCTGGATAATTATGCCGCGGTCAGACACATCGCCACGGGCGCCGCGATACGGGTACAGGGAGACCTGGTCGAATCTCCCGGGGGAGGTCAGAACTGGGAGATCCGGGCAACGGCCATGGAGGTCATCGGCGCCGCGCCGGATGATTATCCCCTGCAGAAAAAACGCCATTCCGACGAGTTCCTGCGCACGATTGCCCACCTGCGCCCGCGCACCAACAAGTACGGCGCCATGTTCCGCATCCGTTCCAGGCTGGCACAGGCCGTTCACGGCTTCTTCGAGGCGCGTGGTTTCGACTGGATCCACACCCCCATCATCACCGGCGCCGACTGCGAAGGCGCCGGGGAACTGTTCCGGGTAACCACCCTGGACCTGGACGACGTGCCGAAGCAGAACGGGTCAATTGACTTCAGCCGCGACTTCTTCGGTAAGGAGGCGAACCTGACGGTATCGGGGCAACTGGAGGTGGAGACGTATTGCCTGAGCCTGGGGAACGTCTATACCTTCGGCCCGACCTTCCGCGCGGAGAACTCAAACACCTCCCGCCATGTCGCCGAGTTCTGGATGATAGAGCCGGAGATGGCCTTCGCCGACCTGAACGACAACATGGACCTGGGAGAGGAGATGATCCGCCACCTGGTGAACTTCGTCAGGGAGGAATGCCGCGCCGACCTTGACCTGTTCTGCCGCTTCGTGGACAAGTCCCTGCCCGCTACCCTGGATAACATCGCGGACAACGACTTCATCCGCCTGCCGTACACGGAAGCCGTGGAGATACTGCAGAAATCCGGACAAAACTTCGAGTTCAAACCGGAATGGGGCAAGGACCTGCAGTCCGAACACGAACGCTTCCTGACGGAGCAGCATTTCAAACGGCCCGTGATCGTGTTTGACTACCCGAAAGACATCAAGGCGTTCTACATGCGCCAGAACGACGACGGCAGGACGGTCGCCGCCATGGACGTGCTGGTGCCATCCATCGGCGAGATCATCGGCGGCAGCCAGCGCGAGGAACGTTATGACTACCTGGAACAGCGCATTATTGAGCTGGGCTTTGACCCCGCCGATTACTGGTGGTACCTGGATTTGCGCAAATACGGCAGCGCGCCCCACAGCGGCTTCGGCCTGGGCTTCGAACGCCTGTTGATGCTGCTGACCGGCGCCGCAAACATAAGGGACGTGATCCCGTTTCCGCGTACCCCCAACCACCTGGAGTTCTGACGGACACCTTCGTGCGATTTTTTCAGTTACTGGCGCGACCGTTTGTCGTATTCGTAGAACGTTACTACCCGGACCCCTTTGTATTCGTGGTCCTGCTCTCCGCGCTGACTTTCCTGCTCTCCCTGGTCCTGGCCGATGCGACGCCGACCACCGCCCTGTCCGCCTGGGGCGACGGTCTCCCCAGCCTGCTGGCCTTTACCGCCCAGATCTGCATTACCCTGCTGACGGCCCACGCACTGGCCCATACCGACCGGGTGCAAATCCTGCTGAAGCGCATCGGCAATATCCCGAACAGCGCCGCCGGCGCTTACGCCCTGGTCGCGTTCAGCGCCGGCATAGGATCGCTCATCGCCTGGTCGCTGGGGCTGATCGCAGGCGCCACCGTGGCGCGGGAGGTCGCCAGGCAGGCAGTGACAAGAGGCATTCGGATACATTATCCGCTGCTGGTCGCATCCGCCTACGCCGGTTTCGTCATCTGGCACATGGGTTATTCCTCGTCAGCGGGACTGTTCGTCGCCACCGCCGGCCATTCGCTGGAAGCTGAAATCGGCATCATCCCCATTACCGATACCGTATTCACCCTGCATAACGGTTTGCTGGCGCTGATTACCCTGGCTGTCATCTGCATAATCTGCCCATTGATGCGACCCCATGAGCGCGACATCATCGAGATCTACCCCGTGCTGCTTGAGGAGCACTCCGAAGACCCCGGCGAACGTCCCGGGCGTGAGACCTTTGCCCAGTATCTCGACGCCATGCGGCCTCTTACATTGTTACTCGGCGCCGGTCTGTTCTGCTACATCGGCTACAGCTTTTACGCAAAAGGGTTCCACCTCAACCTGAACCTGGTGAACTGGTCATTTTTGGGCGCGGGCCTGCTGCTGGCCCGCTCCCCATCCCATTACGTGCAACTGATCAACAACGCAAGCTCGACCATAGGCCCGGTACTCATCCAGTACCCGTTCTACGCCGGCATCCTGGGCATGATGCAGGGCACCGGCCTCGCCGGCATCATCTCGGACTGGTTCACGTCTATCGCAACCCCGCAGACACTCAGCTTCTTCGCCTTCCTCTGCGCCGGCCTGGTCAACATGTTCATCCCGTCAGGCGGCGGCCAATGGGCGGTCCAGGGACCCATATTCATAGAAGCAGGACAGAACCTGGGCGTCGATCCCTCCATCATCGTGCTGGCCATCTCCTACGGCGACCAGTGGACCAACATGATCCAGCCCTTCTGGACCATCCCCCTGCTGGCGATCGCAGGCCTGCACATGCGCCAGATCATGGGCTACACCTTCGTGATCTTCCTGCTGACCCTGTTCCTGTTCGGCGGCGGGCTACTGCTGTGGGGCGCGGGGTGAGGTTTGATTAACCAAGTAGAGCAAACGGATTGATGAGTTCGATCAGGCAATGTTCAAAGTCCTTTACGTTACGGGTAGCAAGGGAGAAACCGTGAGTGCGGGCAATTGCTGCGATTTGGCCGTCAAAATCGCTCAATGGCCGGCCAATTTTCTTCCGGTAAGCCCTTAATTCGCCATAGACCCTGGCAGCGGCTTCATCGAAATTCAATATCCGGGATGCAAATGCCTTTACTATGAACTGTTCGAAGCGATCTTCGAGCAGTCGTCGCCGTTTACCTTCCGGCATTACCTGTAATCCATAACAAACTTCCGCTATGGAAATTGACGTTATGTAAAGTGATACAGGGTCCTGGGCATTCAACCAATCCACCACAGCCTCAGACGGAGGCGAGGTCATAAACTCCGCAAGAACATTGGTATCCAGGATTATCACTCAGGAAATTCCATTGGGTCGGTTATTTCCCGCTCCGGCAATTCAAGTTCCGCCCCACCGTAAGCCGGCGCAAAAAGGCGAACGGCCAAATCACCAAGCCGTTCCGGTGTTGACACCGCCAGCTTGATAATTTGACGTACTTCCTCTTCCATTGAGACACCATGCTGTGCTGCGCGGACACGTAACCTTCTCAGTGTATCATCATCAAGTTTTCGAACACTCAGACTGGCCATTTTTCACTCCTGATGCATATTAGATATATTGACGGCAATGATAGCATGCGACAGCAATGCCGTCAATGCTATGTAATTCTGCAGTTCAAGTTCATAATTACATAAAAAATGCCCGTAAAACTTGAAAATCCGTAGTTCAGGTACGGATTTTCAAGGTAATTTCAGCGGTGGACTGAACGTATAGAAGGGGACGGATTTCAGAACGTAAACGTCACCTCGCCGCCTATCACGCGACCCTTGGCCAGGGGGCCGTAGGCGCCGCCCAGGGGGATGGGACCCAGCCTTGACGGGAGCTGGGTGTCGCCGCCGTGCTTGACTTCATCCAGCAGGTTCTTGCCGTAGATTGAGAATACCCAATGGCCGTTTCCCATGTGGAAGTCCAGGCCGGCGTCCAGGATCTTTTGCGACATGATATAGCCCCGGTTGTTGTCGGTGAAGAACGATTTATCCCGGTAGGAGTAACTGACCCGTGTATTCACATGACCCAGGTCGCCTGCCTGCAGGCGGTGCATGAGGCCCAGGCTCCAGGTCCATTCCGCGGCGCGGGGCGGGTCCAGGTCCTTGTCCCGCCCGTCTATCGTGCCGTCGCTGTTGAGGTCAAACCTTACTTTTTTGTACTCGGGGTCCAGCCAACCGACGGACCCGGTAGCCTGCAGGTTTTTCGCCAGGTTGAGAGCGCCGTCCAGTTCGATGCCGAGGATTTCGGCGTCCGCGGTGTTCTTGATGACCTGGACAACGCCGGAGATCGGATCGGCCAGGTTGACCTCCCGCTGCATGTCCTCGATATCATTGAAGAACAGCGCACCGCTCAGGTAGCCCTGCCTGAAACTGTACTTGAAGCCGATTTCATAGTTGTCCACGGTTTCCTGACCAAACGGTCCAGGCCCGAGGTTGACGGTATCGATGGCAGTATTGCGCAGGTTGTAGCCGCCGGAACGGAAACCGCGGGTCCAGTGGGCATAAATACGGGCGCTGTCCGTGAGGTGGTACGTCGCGCCCACCTTGGGAGACCAGCTATCCCACTCTTCTTCGTCGGTAAAATCGTACGGGCAGGTGCCGTCCAGCACGTGACAGGGCGAGTTCACGTTCCTGATCAGGGACGCGATGCTGGCCTCCTTCTCTTCCGTCGTGTAGCGCAGTCCGGCGCTGAGAGTGATTGATTCGTTGAGGTCGTAGTCCACGGCCGCGAACACCCCGATGGTTTCCACCTCGTATTCGCCGCCACCGTCCTGGCGCAGCGCGGGAGAGCCGTCCGGCGTCAGCAGCCCCAGGAGATCGCGCCGTTCGTGGTAATCGATGTCGTTGTTGAAATAGTAAACCCCCGTGGTCAGGTTGATACGTCCGGCGAATACGCCGTTATAGCGAAGTTCGTTGCTCACCTGTTCGGATTCCAGGATCGCGGCCCCATGGAACAGGCTGACGGGTTGGGCATCGATATCGCTCAGCAAATCAGATTCGTAACTTCGATAACCGAAAATATTGGTAATCACACCGTTTTCGCCCACATTCAGGTTCAACTCCGCGCTGACAAAATGGGTTTCCGTATCCTGGAAACCTTCCCCGTCTATGGAAAAATCATGACTGTCGCGATCAAAGTTTAACGGCGCGCCATCGATCCCGAACCCGTTGGTGTGCGCCTGCGAGGCGGAGCCATCACCTGAGATTTCCTCATATGTATAGCGTACTGTCAGTTCCACCTGTTCACTCGGTTTCCAGAC
The DNA here is from genome assembly GCA_022826885.1 of Gammaproteobacteria bacterium. Classification (GTDB taxonomy): domain Bacteria; phylum Pseudomonadota; class Gammaproteobacteria; order Eutrophobiales; family Eutrophobiaceae; genus JAAXHV01. The sequence goes on along the minus strand of JAJDUB010000057.1, from coordinate 213 downwards.
TACAACGGGACGAATCATCGTCTGTTCGAACGCGCCGAAGTCATCGCCGGTCAGCTTGTTCTCGAACCAGCCGTCGTCATCGTTGTAGTAAGCCGTGACGCCGACGCTGAGGCTGTCACTGACCGCCCCCCCTGCGCTGCCCATCAGGTACTTGTTCAACCCGCCGTCGCCGCCCCCGTCCAGCGCGGCGCGCACGCGGGCCTCGAACTCGTC
>JAJDUB010000016.1 GCA_022826885.1 Gammaproteobacteria bacterium | reverse complement strand
TGGACAACGGCGAGGTCCGCGGCCTGGATGTCAAGGCAGGAGACAAGATCCTGTTCGGCAAATACTCGGGCACGGAAGTGAAAATAGATGGTGAAGAACTGCTGGTGATGCGTGAAGACGACATCATGGGCGTTATCGAATAACATCAGGAGGTTGAGAAGAAAATGAGTGCAAAAGAAGTCAAATTCGGTGATGACGCCCGTTCGCGTATGGCGAAAGGTGTCAATATCCTGGCAAATGCAGTAAAGCAGACGTTGGGCCCCAAGGGGCGCAACGTGGTAGTCGAAAAGAGCTTCGGCGCCCCTACGGTTACCAAAGACGGCGTGTCCGTGGCGAAAGAGATTGAACTGGAGGACAAGTTCGAGAACATGGGCGCGCAGATGGTCAAGGAAGTCGCATCCAAGACGTCCGATGTAGCCGGAGACGGCACAACCACCGCGACGGTACTGGCGCAGGCAATCGTGCGCGAGGGCCTGAAGGCGGTTGCCGCCGGCACCAACCCGATGGATATCAAACGCGGCATCGATTCTGCGGTGAGGACGACCGTCAGCGAGCTTGAAAATCTCTCCAAACCCTGTGCCGACAGCAAGGCCATCGCCCAGGTAGGCACGATCTCCGCCAATGCCGACGAAGATGTCGGCCAGATTATTGCCGATGCAATGGAGAAAGTGGGCAAGGAAGGGGTCATTACCGTCGAAGAAGGTTCCGGGCTGGATAATGACCTGGACGTAGTGGAAGGCATGCAGTTTGACCGCGGTTACCTGTCGCCCTACTTCATCAATAACCAGGAAACCATGAGTGTCGACCTGGAGAGCCCGTTCATCCTGTTGCACGACAAGAAAGTCTCCAACGTAAGAGACTTGCTGCCGGTGCTGGAAAGCGTGGCCAAGTCAGGCAAGTCGCTGCTGATCATCGCCGAGGATATCGAAGGGGAAGCCCTGGCTACTCTGGTAGTCAACAACATGCGCGGCACCGTCAAGGTAGCGGGCGTCAAGGCTCCGGGTTTTGGCGACCGGCGCAAGGCCATGCTGGAAGATATCGCAATCCTGACCGGTGGTACGGTCATATCCGAGGAAGTCGGGTTATCGCTGGAGAAGGCCGGTCTGGATGACCTGGGCAGCGCCAAGCGCGTGCAGATCAGCAAGGAAAACACGACCATCATCGACGGCGCGGGCCGGACTGAGAGCATCGAAGGCCGGGTCAACCAGATCCGCGCCCAGATCGAAGAGTCGACGTCCGACTACGACCGGGAGAAACTGCAGGAACGCGTGGCCAAACTGGCCGGCGGCGTAGCCGTCATCAAGGTCGGCGCCGCCACCGAAGTGGAGATGAAGGAGAAGAAGGCGCGTGTCGAGGACGCACTGCACTCCACCCGGGCCGCGGTCGAAGAGGGCGTGGTGCCCGGCGGTGGGGTTGCGCTGATACGCGCTATCGATGCCACTGCCGAGGTAAAAGGCAAGAACGATGACCAGCAAACGGGTATATCGATCCTCGTACGCGCCCTGGAAGAACCGCTGCGCCAGATAGTGGCCAACACCGGTGAAGAGGCATCTGTGGTGCTTAACCGGGTCGCCGAGGGAGATGGCAACTACGGTTACAATGCGGCTACCGGAGAATTCGGCGACATGATCGACATGGGTATCCTGGATCCGACCAAGGTGGCCCGTTTCGCGTTGCAAAACGCCGCATCGGTGGCCGGCCTGTTATTGACCACGGAAGCCATGGTGGCTGAACTGCCCAAGAAGGATGAGCCCCACATGCCTATGGGCGGCGGTGACATGGGCGGTATGGGTGGTATGGGCGGCATGATGTAGCCCATTTGCTGTTCTGTCTGAAAAAAAACCCGCCATCCGGCGGGTTTTTTATTTTTGCCTGCCGGGGACGGATTTAAATCCGTCCCCATTAGTCCTTCTATCTTTTCTTCATGGCGTCGAAGAACTGGGCGTTGTTCTTCGTGGCCTTCAGCCGTTCGAGCAGGAATTCCATGGCTGCAATCGGTTCCATGGGGTGCAGCAACTTGCGGAGAATCCACATTTTCTGCAGTTCGTCCTTCTCCGTCAGCAACTCTTCGCGCCGTGTGCCGGAACGGTTGATGTAGATGGCGGGATAGATGCGTTTTTCCGAGATCTCGCGGTCCAGGTGCAGTTCCATGTTGCCGGTGCCCTTGAATTCTTCATAGATGACTTCGTCCATGCGCGAACCGGTGTCGATCAGCGCCGTTGCCAGGATGGTCAGGCTGCCGCCTTCCTCGATATTGCGCGCCGCGCCGAAGAAACGCTTGGGTCTCTGCAGGGCATTGGCGTCAACACCACCCGTCAATACCTTGCCTGACGCGGGAACGACAGTATTATAGGCCCGGGCCAGCCGGGTGATGGAATCCAGCAGGATCACCACGTCCTGCTTGTGCTCCGTCAGGCGTTTTGCTCTTTCTATGACCATTTCCGCGACCTGTACGTGGCGGGTAGCAGGCTCGTCGAACGTGCTTGAGATCACCTCACCACGGACTGAACGCTCCATCTCGGTAACCTCTTCCGGACGTTCGTCGATGAGCAACACGATCAGGTGGCATTCCGGGTGGTTGTGCTTGATGGACTGCGCTATGGATTGCAGGATCATGGTTTTGCCGGCCTTGGGCGGCGATACGATGAGACCGCGCTGGCCCTTGCCGATGGGCGCCACCAGGTCGATGATCCTGGGGGTCAGGTCCTCGGTGCTGCCGTTACCCACCTCCAGCTTCAGACGTTGCTGCGCGAACAGCGGCGTCAGGTTCTCGAAGATGATCTTGTTGCGCGCCTTTTCCGGAGATTCAAAGTTGATCTCGTTAACTTTGAGCAACGCGAAGTAGCGCTCGCCTTCCTTGGGGGGCCTGATCTTGCCGGAGATATTGTCGCCGGTACGCAGGTTAAAGCGTCTTATCTGGCTGGGAGAGACGTAGATATCATCGGGACCGGCCAGGTAGGAACTGTCTGCGGAACGCAGAAAACCGAATCCGTCCTGGAGAATCTCCAGTACGCCGCTGCCGTAGATGTCTTCGCCCTTTCTGGCATGGGCCTTGAGGATTTCGAAGATGACGTCCTGTTTTCTCGAACGGGCCAGACCGTCGAGACCGAGGGATTCCGATATGAGAACCAGCTCCGATGCGGGTTGCTGCTTTAATTCTGTGAGATTCATTGGATCAAATTAAATATGAGTTGTGACAGGCTGAATGGCATACGCCAAATGGCCGAAATGCTTTGAAGCCCGAGTTTGGTTAGAGGGACAATACGACAGGTTGATACTAAAGTAGCATGTTGTAATGGAAACGTCCAGTATTTTTATGTGTATTGAGTTAAATTGTACTGTCTATGAAAGCGGATAACTGCAGTTTCGATACCGCTCCCACCTTTGTGCCGATGACTTCACCATCCTTGAATATCATCAACGTGGGTATGCCGCGCACTGCATATTGCTGCGGTGTCCGGGGATTTTCGTCAATATTGATTTTAGCAACCGTCAGGTTGTCCGTATACTCCTCGGCAATTTCATCCAGGATTGGCGCAATCATCTTGCACGGGCCGCACCACTCCGCCCAGTAGTCCACCATTACCGGCGCTTCCGATTTTAATACGGCTTCTTCAAAACTGGAATCAGTTACGTGGATTATGCTGTTGTTCATATCGGGTGTTACCTTTGATTTTTCTGTTTGTCAACGATGGGGGGTGACATTTTCATCCTAATCGGCGAATCAATCAAGTACTCTTTAATTTATGAGGTGATATCGAGGGGTCAGAGTAAGAAATTCGCAGAATTTTTACTCTGACCCCATATATCACCCCTGCATATCCACTATATCCTGATTGACATTCACCGCCGCATTCCGGAAGATCGCAAGCCTGATACCAGCCGCCAACCTTTTGGAGATACCTGATGTTTTCACGCCGTATCATTACAAGAATCCGTATTTTGCCGATCCTGCTGCCGGCGCTCATATTCTTCGGGTGCGGCCAGAAGGGCGACCTGTACCTGCCTGACGATGAAGCAGGCGCGGCAGACCTGCACTACGTACATGGAAGCTTTCTCGTATAAAAACGGCTCGTTGTACGCGGAGGACGTCTCCCTGGAGGCGCTCGCCGGGCGCCACGGCACGCCTGCCTACGTCTATTCGCGGGCGGCGATCGAGGCCGGCTGGCGCGCCTACGCGGACGCGTTCTCCGGACGGGATACCCTGGTCTGCTACTCCGTAAAGGCAAACGGCAACCTGGCCATCCTCGATCTGCTGGCCCGGCTGGGTTCGGGTTTCGACATCGTGTCGGGCGGGGAACTGGAGCGGGTGCTGGTTGCCGGGGGCGACCCGGGCAAGGTGGTGTTTTCCGGGGTCGGCAAGCGCGCCGATGAAATCCGGCGCGCCCTGGAAGTCGGCATCCGCTGTTTCAACGTGGAATCGGAGGCGGAGTTGCTGCGTATCAACGGGATTGCCGGGGATATGTCCGCCCGCGCGCCCGTGTCGATCCGCGTCAACCCGGATATCGACCCCGACACCCACCCGTATATCGCCACGGGATTGAAGGAAAACAAGTTCGGCGTCGATGCCGGGCAGGCTCTGGACCTGTACCGGCTGGCCGGCGGCCTGGACAATATTGCCGCCACCGGGATCGATTGCCACATCGGTTCACAGATTACGTCAATCGGACCTTATATCGACGCGGTAAATAAACTGCTCTCGTTACTGGAACGCCTGGAACAAACCGGGATCACCCTCAGCCACATCGATATCGGCGGCGGCCTGGGCATCAGTTACGGTGACGAACAGGCGCCCGACATCGCGGGATTTGCCGGGACCGTTTCGGACCTTGTTCCCGAACGTTACGGCATCATCCTGGAGCCGGGCCGCTCGATAGTCGGCAATGCCGGCGTGCTGCTCACCCGGGTCGAGTACCTGAAGTCGAATAATACCCGGCGCTTTGCGGTCGTGGATGCCTCCATGAACGATTTATTGCGGCCGTCCCTGTACCGGGCCCGGCATGACATCATCCCGGTCAGCGAACGCGGGGACGGCGCGGCAGTGGACTACGACGTGGTCGGTCCGGTGTGTGAGACCGGCGATTTCCTGGGCCTGCAACGGCGCCTTTCCCTGGCGCCGGACGACCTGCTGGCCGTCCTGTCCTGCGGCGCCTACGGGTTTTCCATGAGTTCCAATTACAACAGCAGGCCCAGGGCGGTGGAACTGCTGGTGGACGGGGAACATGAACACGTCATCCGTGAGCGCGAGACGGTGGAACAGTTGATGGCGGGAGAACGAATTTTAGGGGCCAGGGGCTAGGGGCCAGGGATTTGTGGTTAGTGGATATGCTCGCTGACCCCTATCCTGTGAATATGCACGAAAATGGTGCATAATATAAAGTACATGTATTATTTTGGTGCGTATTTCTGGTAATAGTTGGGGCAGTCTACAGCTAACCTGTTGAAAGTAAGGAAACATTTTTTGAGTTTCCAGGGTGGCATAAATAGTGCAGTATAATAATGTTCGATACCGGTTGACGCGATCGGCAGTGAGGGGAAACCGGTAATATCTTTCAGTCAAATGTAAATATGTTCGAGGAGAGAAGCAATGTCCAAAGAGAAGGTATATGGATTAATCGAAGAAAATGAGGTGCGTTTTGTCGACCTGCGGTTCTGTGACACGCGGGGCAAGGAACAGCATGTATCCGTGCCGGTTAATACCATCACCGACGAGTTTTTTGAAAACGGCAAGATGTTTGACGGTTCGTCCATTTCCGGCTGGAAGGGGATCGACGAGTCGGACATGTTGTTGATGCCCGATACGGAAACGGCAGTGATCGACCCGTTCTATGATGAATCGACGCTCAACCTGCGTTGTGACGTACTGGAACCGACCACCATGCAGGGCTATGAACGCTGCCCGCGTTCCCTGGCAAAACGCGCCGAGGCCTACCTGCAATCGACCGGCATCGCCGACGTTGCCTATTTCGGTCCGGAACCCGAGTTTTTCATTTTTGATGAGGCCCGCTGGGGCGACAGCCTGAACAGCGCGTTTTACGAAATCGATGCCGAGGAAGGCCACTGGAACAGTGACAAACTGATGGACAGCCCGAACCATGGTCACCGCCCCGGCGTCAAAGGCGGCTATTTCCCGGTGCCGCCCGTGGATTCGCTGCAGAACGTGCGTACTGCCATCTGTATGGCGCTGCAGGATATGGGACAGACGGTTGAGGTACACCACCATGAAGTCGCAACCGGCGGCCAGGCGGAAATCGGCACCAAATTCAAATCACTGGTGACCAAGGCGGACGAACTGCTCACCCTGAAATACTGCGCGATGAATGTCGCCCAGGGCTACGGCAAGTCAGTGACCTTTATGCCCAAACCCCTGGTAGGTGATAACGGCAACGGCATGCACGTGCACCAGTCCCTGGGCAAGGACGGCCAGAACCTGTTCAGCGGCGACAAGTACGGCGGCCTGTCCGATCTGGCGCTGCATTACATTGCAGGTATCTTCAAGCATGCCCGGGCGCTGAATGCGTTCACCAACTCCGGCACCAACAGCTACAAACGCCTGGTGCCGGGATTCGAAGCCCCGGTGCTGCTTGCCTACTCTGCGCGTAACCGATCTGCATCATGCCGGATCCCGTGGGTTGCCAGCCCCCAGGCCAGGCGCGTTGAGATCAGGTTCCCGGATTCCTGCGGCAACCCGTACTTCATGTTTGCCGGAATGATGATGGCGGGACTGGACGGGATACAGAACAGGCTGGATCCGGGCGAACCCCTGGAAAAAGACCTGTATGACCTGACGATCGAGGAGGAAAAAGAGATTCCCACCGTATGCTCGTCACTGGACCAGGCCCTGGAAGCCCTGGACCAGGATCGGGATTTCCTGACGGCCGGTGGAGTTTTTTCCGATGACATGATTGACGGTTATATCGAGTTGAAGATGAACGAGGTAAACCGTTTCCGCATGACCACGCATCCGGTCGAACTTGATATGTACTACAGTCTGTAACAGGCGATCAGCCCCGGTAATACTTTCTGGGGACAGATTTAAAATCTGTCCCCTTTCCTCCGGGGCAAACCCGATTATGAGTACGTACGGGCTGCTGGACAATCTTTACACAGCCGTGCTGGTATTCGATGGCCGGCTTCGGCTCTCGGATATCAACAATGCGGGAGAGAACCTGTTTTTTATCAGCCGCGCAAAGATGTGCGGCCACGGCGCACATGAAATTCTGGCAACATCGCACAAACTCCTGGAAAATATAGAACGTACTCTTGCGACCAGGCAGCCCCGCATGGAATGGGGCATTGACCTGGACTTTCCCGATGCAAAGACCGTCTGCGTGGATTGCATCGTGACCCCTGTGATCGAAGGCGAGACATGTAAGGAAGTGGTTCTTGAACTCATCAATGCCGACTCCCGTGTACGCGCGTTGCGGGAGAATAACCTCTCTTACATGCACGATGCTGCGCGCAAATCGTTAAGCGGCATAGCGCATGAAATTAAAAATCCACTCGGTGGTCTGCGCGGCGCGGCGCAACTCCTGGAGCGGGAGTTGAATGGTTCGAGCCTGGTGGAATACACAAGGATAATCATTGATGAAGCGGACCGGCTGCATAACCTGATTGACCGCATGTTGGCGCCGGTGAAAAGAAACCGCCCGCGCCAGGTGAACATCCATAGTGTGCTGGAACATACCTGCCGCATTGTAGAGGCGGAAGCGGTAGCTGATATCAAAATCAGGCGTGATTATGATCCCAGCCTGCCGCCGCTCCGGGCTGACCGTGAGCAGTTGATCCAGGCGCTGTTGAATATCTGCAGGAATGCCCTGCAGGCGGTCGATGAAACCGGAGAAGTCCTGCTCCGTACCCGGATAAAACGCCGTTGTACGATTCGAAACCGGAATTACAAGCTGGCCGTCCAGATTGACGTGATTGACAACGGTCCCGGCGTTCCCCCGGAGATCGAGGAGCATATATTTTATCCCATGGTGACGGGCCGTGTGGGTGGTTCCGGCCTGGGCTTGTCCATTTCCCAATCATTGATCCAGTCCCATAACGGCATGATCCAATACGAGAGAATCGACGACAGAACCCATTTCAGGCTTCTTCTTCCGGTGGAATGAAATGACGGGCAATAACAGAGTCTGGATTGTTGATGATGACAAATCCATAAGGTGGGTACTGGAGCGCGCCCTGGTCAAGGAACGGCTGGAGCCGGTATGCTTTGAGAACGCCCGGGACCTGCTGCAGCGCCTGGAGGGGGACAAGCCGGACGTCATCATCTCCGATATCAGAATGCCGGGCCTGGACGGCCTGGCCCTGCTGGAGGAGATCAAGCTTAAAAATCCCGATGTGCCCGTCATCATCATGACCGCTTTCCCGGATCTCGACCGGGTGGTTTCGTCATTCCAGGGAGGGGCTTACGAATACCTGTCCAAACCGTTTGATATAGATGAGTTGCTGGGCCTGGTAAAACGGGCGATACAGCGTCATCCCGCGGAACTGGAGGCGGCAACGGCGCAGGACATTACAACCGACGAAATCATCGGCTCTGCGGTGGCCATGCAGGAAGTATTTCGCGCCATCGGCAGGTTGTCGGGTTCCAACCTTACCGTCTTGGTTACCGGTGAATCCGGTGTCGGCAAGGAACTGGTCGCGCAGGCGCTGCACCGTCACAGCCCGCGCTCACAGCAGCGATTCATCGCCATCAACGTGGCCGCCATCCCCCGGGACTTGCTGGAATCCGAGTTGTTCGGACATGAAAAAGGCGCGTTCACCGGCGCCACGTCACAACGCCAGGGGCGCTTCGAACAGGCAAGCGGCGGCACCCTGTTCCTCGATGAAATCGGTGATATGCCCGCAGACCTGCAATCGCGCCTGTTGCGCGTGCTCTCAACCGGGACCTTTTACCGGGTCGGCGGCCACCTGCCGCTTGAGGCGGATGTCAGGGTGATTGCAGCGACCAACCAGGACCTGGAGGAACGGGTCACCCGGGGTACATTCCGCGAGGACCTGTTTCATCGCCTGAACGTTATCCGGGTGCATGTTCCCGCGCTGCGCGACAGGCGGGAGGATATCCCGGTATTGACGGAACATTTTTTACGGCGCTCGTCCACCGAACTGGGCATTGAAACCAAGCTGATGCTACCGGAAACCAGGGAATTCCTGAACAGCCTGGACTGGCCGGGCAACGTAAGACAACTGGAAAATTTCTGCCGCTGGATAACGGTCATGGCCCCCGGCAAGGAGATTCACCTGGATGACCTGCCGCCGGAACTGAAAAACGCTAACCTGTCCGCAGAGGCTGCTGAAGACTGGGAAAGCACGTTGCGCCACTGGGTCAAATCAAACCTGCTCAGGGGCGAGACCGGGTTATTGGGCAACGTTCTCCCTGAATTCGAACGAATCCTGATTGAAGAGGCCCTGCAACAGACCGGAGGCCGCCGCAGTGAAGCCGCCAGACTCCTGGGCTGGGGCCGGAACACCCTGACCAGGAAGATCAAATCGCTGGATTTGAAGGTATAATAATCAATACCTATCTGAAGTCTGGAATACAAAAGGAGACCGAAACATGATCCAAGAACGACTGGTTGAATATGAACATGAGGGAGCCACCCTTGAAGGCTTGCTCGCGTGGGATGATACGGAAGCCGGGGCAAGACCGGCAGTGATGGTCGTGCATGCCTGGGGCGGGCGCGGCCAATTTGAATGCGACAAGGCTCGTTTGCTGGCTGAATTGGGATACGTGGGTTTCGCCGCGGACCTTTACGGCAAAGGAGTACTGGGCGCCAGTGTGGAAGAGAACGCCGGTCTTATGCAGCCTTTCCTGGATGATCGGGCCATGCTGCAATCACGTTTGACGGCATCACTTGAAACCCTGAAATCACAGCCGGAAGTGGACAATGACCGGGTTGCAGCAATTGGTTATTGTTTTGGCGGCCTGTGTGTCCTGGACCTGGCTCGCATCGGCACTGATATCAACGGTGTGGCCAGCTTTCACGGCTTGTTCGGCGCCCCTGGGAACACGGCAGGCACAAAAATTAAAGCCAAGGTGCTGGCGCTGCATGGTCACGAAGACCCGATGGTCCCTGTTGACGCGGTGGTTGCGCTCGAGAAAGAGTTGACGGAAGCCGGCGCGGACTGGCAGGTACATGTATATGGCAATGCCTGGCATGCCTTCACCAATCCGGAGGCCAACAATCCTGACCTGGGCGCCATTTACAACAAAAACGCGGATAAGCGCTCCTGGGAGACACTGCTGAACTTCCTCGACGAACTGTTTTAACGAAGATAGATGATATATGGGGTCAGAGTAAAAATTCTGGCGAATTTCTTACTCTGACCCCTTGATTGCCAGCCATTCGGCGGCCTGCCGGGCGAAATAAGTCAATATCCCGTCTGCTCCCGCCCGTTTGAACGCCGTCAGGGTTTCCAGCACCGCGGTTTTCTCGTCCAGCCAGCCGCGCTCCGCGGCGGCCTTGATCATGGAATATTCACCGCTGACGTTATAGACGAAGGTAGGCATACGGAATTCGGATTTGACCCGCCGGATGATGTCCAGGTACGGCAGACCGGGCTTGACCATGACCATGTCCGCGCCTTCGCTGATGTCCAGCGCCACTTCACGCAATGCCTCGTCGGAATTGGCCGGGTCCATCTGGTAGGTCTGTTTGCCGCCCTTGCCGAGGTTTGCCGATGACCCCACAGCGTCCCGGAACGGGCTGTAAAACCCGGAGGCGTATTTTGCCGAGTAGGCGAGAATGCGGGTGTTGACATGGCCGGCGCCGTCCAGGGCCTTGCGAATGGCGCCGATACGGCCGTCCATCATGTCGGAAGGGGCAACGATATCGATCCCGGCTTCGGCCTGGGACAGGGCCTGTTGCACCAGGACTTCTACAGTGGCGTCGTTGACGACATAGCCGCTGTCATCCAGCAGGCCGTCGTGCCCGTGGGTGGTGAACGGGTCCAGCGCCACGTCCGCGACGACGCCCAGCCCTGGTACCGCGGCCTTGAGTTCCCGTGCCGCCGACTGGACCAGGCCGTCCGGGTTCCAGGCTTCCCTGCCGTCCGCGCTCTTCTTCTGTTCCGGGGTAACGGGAAACAGCGCCAGCGCCGGGATCTTCAGTTGCGCACAGGCGCGGGCCTCTTCGAGAAGCAGGTCGACACTCAGGCGCTCAACACCTGGCATCGCGGGAACGGGTTCGCGGCGATTATCCCCCTCTATGATGAAAACAGGATAGATAAGGTCCGCGACCGTGAGTGATGTCTCCCGCATCATGCGCCGGGTGAAATCATGCTCACGCATGCGCCGCAATCGGACTGTGGGGAAGTTTCCCGGGTTGTTAAACGGCATGTCTAATGATATTTTGGTTTAAAAACAGGGTTATTTTAGGGATTTATGGGGTCAGAGTAAAAATTATATGAAATCAGAAAATAATTTCACCCAGGCCGTGGAAGACAACAAGCCGTTACAGGTCGTCGGTACGATAACCGCACTGGCCGCGCGCATGGCGCAACGGGCGGGGCATAAGGCGATTTACCTGTCCGGCGGCGGGTTGGCCGCCAATTCCCTGGGTGTGCCGGACCTCGGCATCAGTTCCCTGGAGGACCTGTTGATTGACGTGCGGCGTATTACCGATGTCTGCGACCTGCCGTTGCTGGTGGATGCGGATACCGGCTTCGGCGGCGCGTTCAACATCGCCAGAACGGTCAGGAGCCTTGCCAGGGCCGGCGCCGCGGCCATGCACATCGAGGACCAGGTGACACAGAAACGCTGCGGGCACAGGCCGAACAAGGCCATTGTCCCGCAGGCGGAGATGGTGGACCGTATCAAGGCCGCGGTGGACGCCCGCGACGATGACGGCTTCGTCATCATGGCGCGCACCGACGCCCTGGCGGTCGAGGGCATGCAGGCCGTTACGGAACGGGCTAACGCCTGTATCGAAGCTGGCGCCGACATGATCTTTCCGGAGGCGGTGACGACCCTGGAGCAGTACCGGACCCTGCGTGCGCAGATACCGGCGCCGATCCTGGCGAATATCACCGAATTCGGCAAAACACCCCTGTTTTCGACCCCGGAACTGGGCGCCGCGGGCGTCGATATCGTGCTCTACTGCTGCGGGGCCTACCGGGCGATGAACAAGGCTGCCATGGGTTTTTACCGGGCCGTCCTGGCAGACGGCCACCAGCGCAATGTTATCGATTCCATGCAGACCCGGGAGGAAATGTATGACCTGTTGGACTACCACGAATACGAGCGGAAGCTGGATGCCCTGTTTCTCGAGGACGCGCCGCAATGAGCGCTAAAGCGAAGAAGTCGGTCTCCCTGTCGGGCGTACCGGCCGGGAATACCGCTTTGTGCACCGTAGGCCGCAGCGGCAACGACCTGTCCTATCGCGGCTACGACATACTGGATATCGCCGAGACCTGTGAATTTGAGGAGATCGCGCACCTGTTGCTGCATGAGCGCCTGCCCGACCGGACGGAACTGGACAGGTACAAGGTGAAACTGGCCACCCTGCGCAGCCTGCCGGATCCGGTTAAACGCGGCCTGGAACTGCTGCCGGCCGATGTCGCGCCCATGGATGTCCTCCGGACCGGTTGCTCGCTGCTGGGCGCGGTGGCGCCGGAATCCGGCGAACATACCGGTGCGGAAGCCCGTGATATCGCCGACCGGTTGCTGGCTTCGTTCCCTTCCATGCTGGCTTACTGGCACCATTTCAGCCGGCACGGCAGGCGCATCGATGAGAACACAGGGGATGATTCCATCGGCGGCCACTTCCTGCACATGCTGCACCGGGAGCCTCCCCCGGATGTATGGGTCCGGGCCATGCACACCTCTATGATCCTGTATGCCGAACACGAGTTCAACGCCTCCACTTTCACCGGCCGGGTCATCGCCGGCACCGGATCGGATATGTATTCGGCTGTTACCGGCGCTATCGGCGCACTGCGCGGGCCGAAGCACGGCGGCGCCAATGAAGTCGCCATGGAAATCCAGCAGCGTTATGCAACCCCGGATGAGGCGGAGGCGGACATCCGCGCACGGCTCGCCCGGAAAGAGATAGTGATGGGCTTCGGCCATCCCGTGTATACCATCTCGGACCCTCGCAACGAGGTCATCAAACGCGTTGCAAAACAGCTCTCCGTGGAAAAGGGTGACATGAACCTGTTCAATATTGCGGAAAGACTGGAGACCGTGATGTGGGACGTCAAAAAAATGTTCCCCAACCTGGACTGGTTCTCCGCAGTCTCTTACAACATGATGGGTATTCCCACCCCCATGTTTACCCCCATATTTGTCATGTCGCGGGTGACGGGCTGGGCGTCGCACATCATCGAGCAGCGCCAGGACGGGAAGATCATCCGGCCCGGCGCCAATTACACCGGGCCTGACAAGGCTGAGTTCGTTCCGCTGGAAGGCAGGGGCGAGGGGCTGGGGACTAGGGGCTAGGGATCAGATACTTGGGGTCAGAGTAAAAATTCTCCGAATTTCTTACTCTGACCCCGTAAATTCAACCCGTTCCCCTCCACCGCCATGTTTCCGGATGGCGCCGAGACGCCATGCCTGTTCGCCCGAGGCCCGTAACAACCCGAGAGCTTTTTCTTCCTCTTCCGCACTCACTACGAGGACCATGCCGATCCCGCAGTTGAAGGTCCGGTACATCTCTTTCGTTTCGACATTGCCGGTTTCCTGCAACCAGTGGAATATGCCGGGCCAGCGCCAACTCCCGGGATCGATCTCTGCACAGGTATCTGCGGGTATGACCCGGGGGATGTTTTCAGTCAACCCCCCTCCTGTGATATGGGCGGCCGCCTTGAGGGTTACCTCTGGCAATAATGCAAAGACGGCGTCCTTGTAAATACGCGTCGGTTCCAGCAACAAATCGGAAAACGGGGCCCCATCCAGCGTGCCGGTCAACGAAGTCCCGGAGTCGGCAAGAATTTTACGGATCAGGGAATACCCGTTCGCATGCGGGCCGCTGGAGGGAAGGGCGATCAGCGCGTCTCCTTCCCTGACATGTTCCCCGGTGATGATTTCCTGTTTTTCCACAACTCCCACGCAAAAACCTGCCAGGTCGTAGTCTCCGGGCTGGTACATTCCCGGCATTTCCGCGGTCTCGCCGCCTGTCAGGGCGCAGCCGGACAGTTCACAGCCACGGGCAATGCCTTTGACGACGTCCGTCGCCGTAGCGACATCCAGCCTGGAACAGGCGAAATAATCGAGAAAAAACAGAGGTTCTGCACCCTGTGGCAGGATGTCGTTCACGCACATGGCAACCAGGTCTATGCCGATGGTGTCGTGCCTGCCCAGTTCGATCGCGAGTTTGATTTTCGTTCCGACTCCGTCGGTCCCGGAAACCAGCACCGGTTGGCGATATTTTGTTGCAGACAGGTCAAATAACGCGCCGAAGCCGCCTAGTTCACCCAACACGCCGGGACGCTGCGTGGCCCGCACCAGGGGTTTGATATTTGCCACCAGTTCATTGCCGCGGTCGATACTGACCCCGGCGGCTTCATAATCGGAGCGCTTCACAGATACGATGATATTAGGGAATGAAGTACGATACTATAATGTGATGGTCAATGCAGTTCCAGAGTTTATAAAGCCGGAAGGCGTGAAAAAGATCTTGCAGGTCTTTTGCTGCCTGGCCTGTCTGTGCCCGCAGTTTGTACACGCAATCAAGGTGCCGGGTCTGTACGAGGCCGAGACAATCGTAAGCAGCCAATCGAATGAGGGCAGGCCGGCCGCGATCCGGGCCTGCCTGGACATGGTGCTGGTGAAACTGACCGGCGCGCGTGATGTGTCGGCGGAATCCGCCCTGGAGCCGATCCTGGAACAGGCGGAAAGATTTGTTCAGCAGTACCGGTACCAGGAGGTCCAGGGGGAGATGCCAGCCCTGTCCGATTCGGATTCCCCGCCAAAATGGCGTTTAGCCGTTAAATTCGACGAGGAGAACCTGAATAGCTCCCTGCGGGATTCGGGAATACCGGTATGGGACAAGGAACGGCCGTCCATCCTGGTCTGGCTCGCGCTGGAACGGTCAAACCGCAGGTTGTTTGCCGAATCCGCCAGTGAGCCGGAATTGCTGGCGATAGTGCAGGAGGTGGCGCAGCGGCGCGGAGTCTCCATCCTGTTTCCCCTGTACGACCTCGATGACCAGGTAAAAATACAGCCCGGGGATGTATGGCTTGGTTTCCAGGAGCAGATCATGGCCGCTTCCGCCAGGTACAGGGCCGATGTTGTCCTGACGGCAAGTGTGAGTACCCCTGTCCCGGGGATCTGGGAGGGCAGGTGGAGAAGTTACGGGAAAGACGGCCTCAAGTACGAGTGGACAACCGAGACCGACTTGCCGGAACTCGCCCTGGAAGAAGGTTTCAACGGTTTTGTCGATGCCCTGGCATACGAGTTCGTCCGCAGCGGCAGCTACGCCCTGGTGGGAGATATCGAGATCACGGTCGGCGCCGTTGATTCCGTCGATCAATACGCGCGCCTGCTCAACTACCTGGCATCCCTGAGCTCAGTCAGCCGTATCCATGTGAAGGAGGTGCGCGCCGGAGAAGTCACCCTGGCATTGGCGGCCCATGGGGGCGAACAGGCTGTAGTACGGACCATCAACCTGGGAAGGATCCTGGAACCGGTTGAAAGCCCGGACGGCCACTACTATCTCCTGAACCCGTGAGCAGGAAAACCGGGATGACAAAATCGGCCCACAAACGCCAACGGTCCCTGGAATTCCACCGTGATCATAAATTTCAGCCGCTCAGGGCCGGTGGGGACAACACCTCGAGTTCGCAACTCCCGCTGGGATTCGCGCGCCATGACATCTACACGTTTGACAGTTATATTCCAGGTTCGAACCGGGAGCCGGCAGACGCTTTGCAGGGTATTGCAAGAGGCTCCGGTCACGACAATATCTATCTCTGGGCAGGCCGGGGAGTGGGGAAGAGTCATTTGCTGCAGGCCGCATGCAACCTGGCTGCGCAATCTGAACGCGCCTGCGCCTATATTCCGTTAAGACAGGTCGATGATTTTACTCCGGACCTGTTTTCGTCCCTGGAGGATCTCAGCCTGGTGTGCCTAGACGACGTGGATGAACTGGCGGGCAGGGACGACTGGGAACTGGCGCTGTTCGACTTGTTCAACCGCCTGAAGGATACGGAAACACCCCTGGTGATGAGCGCAGGATGCAGCCCCAAAGGCAGCCTGATCCGGCTGCCGGACCTGAAATCAAGACTGTCCTGGGGCCTTTGCTATCACCTGCAACCGCTGGACGATCACGAGAACATGGCAGCCTTGAAACTGCGTGCGCGGGAGCGCGGGTTCGAGCTCACCGACCAGGTGGTGGAGTATCTCATCAAGCGGATCGAGCGGGATACTCGCAACCTGTTTCGCTGGCTGGACCGCCTCGACCGGCACAGCCTGGAAGCGCAGAGAAAACTGACGGTGGATTTTGTAAAGGAAATCCTTGAAATCAAGGCGTAAATCAAGGGGTCAGAGTAAGAAATTCGTCAGAATTTTTACTCTGACCCCAGGTATCCCCAAGTATCACTTTGCCCCCAGGTATCAACCCTTTAATTTCAAAGCCAGTTCGGCCAGCCTGGTTCCCAGGGTCATGCAGATCCGTTTCTCCTCATCGGTGATCCTGATGTCGTTTTCAATGCCGGCCACGTGGCTTGCGCCGTAAGGCGTGCCGCCGGACCGGGTGGAGAGCAGGGCCGGCTCCGAGTAAGGCACGCCCATGATGACCATTCCATGGTGCAGCAGCGGCAGCATCATTGACAGGAGCGTACTCTCCTGGCCACCGTGCAGGCTGCTTGTGGAGGTAAACACGGCCGCGGGCTTGCCCGCGAGCTTGTTGGACAGCCAGATATCCCCGGTGCCGTCGAGGAAATATTTCAGCGGCGCCGCCATGTTGCCGAAACGGGTCGGGCTTCCCAGGGCCAGGCCGGCGCAGCGGACCAGGTCGTCTTTGGTTACAAACGGCGGTCCTTGTTCCGGAACATTGTCGGCCACGCCCCCACCGGTTGCAGGTACGGCCGGTACGGTCCTTATCAGCGCGCGGCAGGACCTGACGGATTCCACCCCGCGCGCGACATGCCTGGCCATGTCCGCGACATTGCCGTAGCGGCTGTAGTACAGGACCAGTATCTCTGTCATTACTCAGATGATTGCCAGTACGTTTTCAGGCGGCCGTCCTATGGCGGCCTTGCCGTTGGCCAGGACTATGGGCCGTTCAATCAGCACCGGGTGTTCAACCAGCGCGTCCAGCAGTTGTTCGTCGGACAGGTCCGGGGCATCCAGGCCGTTAGCCTTGTACTCCGCTTCTTTTTTCCGCATCAAATCCCGGGGGGCCAGTCCCAGCAATGCCAGTATCCCGGCCATTTCGCTTTTACCGGGCGGATTTTTCAGGTATTCGATGATCTCCGGCTCCAGCCCTTTCCCGCGTAGTAATTCCAGGGTCTGCCTGGATTTGCTGCACCGGGGGTTGTGGTAGATTGTTACGGTCATATCTTTGTCTCCGACGATTCCCTATTCTATATTACACTGGCGAGTATGAGAAAAACCTTTTATTTCAGGGTAATCGGGCTTGTGCAGGGAGTGTGGTTCCGTCAATCGGCGCGGGAGCAGGCCATGTTATTGGATATTACAGGGTGGGTCAGGAATTTACCGGACGGAAGTGTGGAGGGCCGGGCGACGGGGGATGAGGCTATGCTCGAAACATTCCGCACCTGGCTGAATCACGGCCCTGTCGCGGCAACCGTGCTTAATCTGGAATGGGAAGAAACGGAATTACAGCGTTTTGACGGTTTTCACATTCATTGACAATGGGGACGGACTTCAAGTCCGTCCCTGAACCCCGCCTATACTAATGTCAATTGATTTATCAACATATTAGTCTATAATTACATCAACCAATATGCAGGATACACGACCATGCAGGTGGGAAATACTATGACTAATGCCATCGCGCGTAAAATTGAATCGATTGAACAAAAAGGAGCTATGCGTTCAAGGGATATTGCTAATGTTCTTGGTTCCAGGCCGGAAACAGTTTCCAGGTGGAACCAGGGGAAGGCATTTCCTCGGCCTGAAGCGGAAAAGCTTCTATTGGACTTCGAATATATTGTTGATCAACTGTCGGATTTATATGAACCGATGGAAGCCAGGGTGTGGCTGTTCTCAAGGCAGAAACTTTTGAACGGAGAAAGACCCGTTGATTTGATCCAGCAAAGAAAAACCGATGCTGTGATGGAGGCGCTTGATCAACTGCTGGAAGGGGTTTACGTATAATTAAAGACCGATTTTGATTCACAACCCTGAACTGCTTGACCGTCTCGCAAACTTCTCTCCGACAACCTTCTCCGGTGAAGTATATCGGGCGGTACGGAAAAACCTGAACCCGATTGCTCCATCAAGTGCTGGTGGACGCTGGAACCCAAGGGGGGAATGCTCCATCTTGTATACCAGCTTGACTCGGAAAGGGGCACTTGCGGAAATCGTCTACCATTGGCAGATGTTGGATCCACTTCCTTCAAAACCAGCAATACTTGCAACGATAAAATCAAAAACGAATTCGACTTTAAAATTGATAGAAACCGACCTTGCAGGTTTAGGTGTAGACCCAAACGAGTATGACCAGATTAATAATCTCAGGACACGGGAGATTGGAGCGGCCATAAATTTTCTTGGTTATGATGGTCTCATCGCGCCATCTGCACGTTGGAATTGTGAAAACCTGATGTTGTTTTTCGATAACCTGTCTTCTGATTCAAATACCGAACTGGTTACAACAGAAGAAGTAGATTGGCAAACCTGGGGCAGGGAAAACAGCTTATGGGGAAGGGCAGGGGTCAGACCAATATAACTCTGACGGCGTAACCTTGGTCGACTGGAAATTGGCTGGCTATCAGGGTGGATGCAGACTGATAGCGGTCGTCCATGAGATGCATGAGGTCATGACGTTGTGCGGGGTTGAGGGGTTCCATGCCCCAGTCATCACCGGCTCGGTGCGGACCGGGATTACAATGTGGGAACCTTACAACCTTTCACTAACGAATTCAACGGCATTATCCAGCGGGATGTCAATGCGTTGCTCATCAGGCCTGCCCTTGTATTCGAGGGTGTTGTTATCCAGTCCGCGTTCGCTGAATACGAAACGGTGGGGTATGCCGATTAATTCCATGTCGGCGAACATAACGCCGGGTCTCTCCTTCCTGTCGTCCAGTAACACGTCGATTCCGCCGTCGACCAGCCGCTGATACAGGTCTTCAACGGCCGTACGCAGGCGTTGTGATTTGTGCGCGTTAATCGGTATCAGTGCAAGCTGGTACGGGGCGAGGGCGCCCGGCCAGATAATGCCGCGCTCATCGTGGTTCTGTTCAATGGCTGCGGCAACGATGCGCGAGACGCCGATGCCGTAGCAACCCATGTACAGCGTAACCGCCTCGCCGTTCTCATCCAGACAGGTAGCTTTCATGGCTTCACTGTATTTGGTTCCCAGTTGAAAGATATGTCCGACTTCGATGCCCCGGGCGATTTTCAGGACTCCCGAAGAGTCGGGCGCCGGGTCGCCGTCCACCACGTTGCGCAGGTCGGCGTGTCCCGGTTCCTCCAGGTCCCGTTGCCAGTTTACGCCCGTGAGGTGGTAGCCGTTCTCGTTGGCGCCACAGATAAAATCGGCCAGGACTAGGGCGTCGTTATCGGCGATAACGGGTATGTCCAGGCCCACCGGGCCCAGTGAACCGATGTCGCAACCCGCCCGTTCTGCGATCTCTGCAGGCGTTGCGAATGCGAGCGGCTTTGCCACTTCAGGGAGTTTTTCCGCTTTCAGGCGGTTCAGGTCGTGGCCGCCGCGCAATACCAGCGCGACGAGATCGTCGTTGCTGCCCTTGACGATCAGCGTTTTCAGGCAGCGTGCCGGGCTCACATCGAAAAAACCACAGATGTCGCTGATGGTATGTTGATCCGGTGTGGCGATTTTCTTCAGCGTCTCGGCTGGTTCCGGCCTTTGATGCGCGGGCGCAGGCGCGGCAATGAGTTCCACGTTGGTTGCGAAGTCGGAACCTTCCGAAAACGCGATGCTGTCTTCACCGGAGTCGGCCAGTACGTGAAATTCGTGTGATACCTTGCCGCCGATATTGCCGCTGTCGGCAACAACGGGGCGATAGTCCAGCCCGAGACGGTCGAAAATGCGGGAGTAGGTCCGGTACATTACCTGGTATGTCTGTTCCAGGGATTCCTGGTTGAGATGGAACGAGTACGCGTCCTTCATGATGAATTCGCGGGCCCGCATGATCCCGAAACGGGGGCGGATTTCGTCGCGGAATTTTGTCTGGATCTGGTAGAAATTGGCCGGCAACTGTTTGTAGCTGCGGATTTCGTTCCGGATTAAATCCGTGATGATTTCTTCGTGGGTGGGTCCCAGGCAGAAGTCCCGTTCGTGCCGGTCCCTGAAACGCAACAGTTCCGGGCCATATTCTTCCCAGCGCCGGGATTCCCGCCACAGTTCTGCCGGTTGCACGCCGGACAGCAGTACTTCCTGGGCGCCCGAGGCATCCATTTCCTCGCGCACCACGGCTTCCACCTTGCGCAGGACTCTTAACCCCAGGGGCAGCCAGTTGTATATTCCCGCTGCCGATTTCCGGATCATGCCGGCGCGCAGCAATAACCGATGGCTGATGACCTCGGCATCCGCCGGGGCCTCGCGCAGGGTTGCTAATAGAGTTTCCGTAGTTCGCATAATATTTTTCCCGTCCTCCATATCTTTGATCCCCCCTTGTTATTCAGGATATTGGGGGTCAGAGTATGTGCAACTGTCATGGTCGATGGCCGGGTCCGGGGTTATTTTACTCTTTAATCAGATCTTTCATCATGGCTGACGCGCTTGCTCCTGTGGCGCCGGATCAGCACCAGGGTCATCAAGGGCCCCGACGCGGCATAGGCCAACGCCAGCAAAAACAACACCACAGAGGGTCTGACGGCAACCAGCGCGATGATCAGGACGACGAACAGGACGCCGAAAAACGGCACCTTGCCGTGCAAATCGAATTGCTTGAAGCTGTGATAACGAATGTTGCTGACCATCAGCAGACCGATGAGGATAGTCAGGATGAATGCAAAGAAGGTAATTGCAGACTCATCCAGCTGTTGGCCGACACTGTCGAACCAGACCAGGCCGGCAATGGCCGCCGCGGCCGCCGGACAGGGCAACCCCTGGAAGTAGCGTTTGTCGGCGCTGCCGGCCTGGGTATTGAACCTGGCCAGGCGCAATGCCGCCGCGGCCGCGTAAATAAAGGCAGCCAGCCAGCCCAGCTTGCCCAGGCCCTGCAACGACCATTGATATACCACCAGGGCGGGAGCCAGCCCGAACGACACCATGTCCGACAGGCTGTCATACTGGACGCCGAAATCGGTTTCCGTCTTCGTCATCCTGGCGATGCGGCCGTCCATACCGTCCAGGATCATCGCCACGAACACGGCGATGGCGGCAGGTTCATAACGCGCATTAAATGCGGCAACGATCGCATAGAACCCGGCAAACAGGGCCGAGGTCGTGAACAGGTTGGGCAGGAGGTAAATGCCTCGGCGGCGTTTTATCAATTCTGCTGACCTATCAGTTCCTTGCCTGATCGACCAGCTTGTTCTCCCTGATCCACGGCATCATCGAGCGCAGTCTTTCACCTACCTGCTCTATCTGGTGCTGCTTGCTGATTCTACGCATCGCTTTCATCTTCGGCGCGCCGGTCTGGTTTTCCATGATGAACTCCCTGGCAAAATCCCCGGTCTGGATTTCCTGCAGGATTTCTTTCATCACTTTTTTCGATTCGCTGCCGATAACCCTCGGCCCGCGGGTAAAATCGCCGTATTCCGCGGTATTGGAGATGGAGTAACGCATGTTCGCGATTCCCCCTTCATAGATCAGGTCGACAATCAGCTTGGTCTCGTGCAGGCACTCGAAATAAGCCATTTCCGGCGCGTAGCCCGCCTCTACCAGCGTTTCAAATCCGGCCTGGATCAACGCGGTTATGCCGCCGCACAGTACCGTCTGCTCACCGAACAGGTCCGTCTCGGTTTCTTCCCGGAAATTGGTTTCAATCACGCCTGCGCGCCCGCCGCCGTTGGCGCTGGCGTATGCCAGCGCGATATCCCCGGCCTGGCCGGAGGCATCCTGGTGCACGGCAATCAGGGTAGGCACACCGCCGCCTTCCACGTAGGTGGAGCGAACCAGGTGCCCGGGACCTTTCGGTGCGATCATGATCACGTCCAGATCGGCGCGCGGCTCAATCTGGCGGAAATGGATGTTGAACCCATGGGCAAAGGCCAGTGCTGCGCCGTCCCTGATGTGCGGGGCAACCTGTGCCCGGTACAACGCGGCCTGGTGCTCGTCGGGGGCCAGCATCATCACCACGTCCGCCCAGCCGACCGCCTCCTCGATACCTTTCACGGTGAGGCCCGCCCCCTGCGCCTTGACTGCGGATGAGGAACCCTGGCGCAGACCGACACATACTTCCACGCCGGAGTCGTTCAGGTTGTTGGAATGGGCGTGGCCCTGTGACCCATACCCGATAACGGCCACTTTTTTGCTTTTTATAAGGGACAGGTCCGCGTCTTTGTCATAATAAATATTCATTACTTTCTCTCTTAACTTGTCATTTTCCGTAACGTTAAACTCTAATCGCTTTTTCCCCGCGTGCGATGCCGGAAACGCCGGTGCGGACGGTTTCCAGTATCAACTCAGGCGTCACGGCCTTCAGGAAGGCATCCAGCTTCTCGCCGTTGCCGGTGATTTCAATCGTGTAGGAATTCTCATTCACGTCGATGATTCGCCCCCTGAAAATGTCGCTCAAACGCATCAGTTCCTCCCTGGAGGAGTCGGCAGCCCTGACTTTGACCAGCATCAATTCCCTTTCTATATGCTCGCTCTCATTCAAATCCACGACCTTTATCACGTCCACCAATTTGTTCAGGTGCTTGGTGATCTGTTCGATAATCGCATCGGAACCGGACGTGACTATGGTCATACGGGAAACGGTGGGATCTTCCGTGGCCGCCACGGTAAGCGATTCGATATTGAAGCCCCGGGCGGAAAACAGGCCGGAAATTCTCGACAAAGCCCCGGCCTCGTTCTCGACCAGGAGAGACAGGATATGGCGCATCAGGCCAGTTCCCGCTCTTCCGAACCGGGCGCCAGGTGCATTTCATGCTGCCCCTTGCCCGCGGCTATCATCGGATATACATTCTCTGTCTGATCGGTAATGAAGTCCATCAATACCAGCCGGTCTTCCATTGCCAGCGCCTCTTTAAGCGCCGGTTCCACATCAACGGCTTTCTCGATACACATTCCCACGTGGCCGAAGCTCTCCGCCAGTTTGACAAAATCCGGCAAGGCATCCATGTAAGAATGGGAATAGCGTTTCTCGTAGAAGAACTCCTGCCATTGCCTTACCATGCCCATGTAGCGGTTGTTGAGATTGATGATCTTGATCGGGGTATCGTATTGCAGGCAGGTTGAAAGCTCCTGTATGCACATGACGAGGCTGGCCTCGCCGGTTATGCAGACCACCGTTTCATCCGGATAGGCGATCTTGGCGCCCATTGCCGCCGGCAAACCGAACCCCATGGTGCCGAGACCACCTGAATTCAACCAGCGCCGCGGCTTGTCGAACTTGTAAAACTGGGCGGCCCACATCTGGTGCTGGCCGACGTCGGATGACACGTAAGCATCGCCGCCGGTCAGTTCATACAGGAGTTCGATGACCCGCTGCGGCTTGATAAGGCTGGAGGTCCTGTCGAAACGCAGGCAGTCCATGGACTGCCAGTCCTTGATCAGGCGCCACCAGTCATCAATGTCGGGTCTTTCCCTGATGCTCTTCAACCCGTCATTGATATCCTGCAGCACATGCTTGACGTCACCGACGATGGGGACATCCACGGGTACGTTCTTGGCAATGGAGGACGGGTCGACGTCGATATGGATGATCCTTGCATGGGGGCAGAATTTCTCCAGGTCTCCGGTTACGCGGTCATCGAAGCGCGCGCCGATGGCGATCAGCACGTCACACTGGTGCATCGCCATATTGGCTTCGTAGGTACCGTGCATTCCCAGCATACCGATGAATTGCGGGTCCGTAGCCGGGTATGCCCCCAGGCCCATCAGGGTATTGGTGATGGGAAACCCCAGGGCGCGGGTGAATTCGGTCAACTCCGCGTCGGCATCGGACAGAACAACGCCGCCGCCGGTGTAGATCATTGGTTTACGCGCCTTCAGCATGAGATTGATTGCCCGTTTGATCTGCCCCGGGTGGCCTTTTACGGTCGGCCGGTAGGATCGCATGTCCACCGTATCCGGGTACTCGTAGGCGCAGGTATTTGCCGTCACGTCCTTGGGAATGTCCACCACAACGGGACCGGGACGGCCTGTGGAGGCCACGTAGAATGCTTTCCTGATAATGCCTGCCAGGTCCTTCACGTCGCTGACGAGAAAATTGTGTTTTACGCAGGGCCGGGAAATGCCGATGGCATCGACCTCCTGGAAGGCATCGTTACCGATATAGGAAGTGGCAACCTGGCCGCTGAAAACAATCAGGGGGATGGAATCCATGTATGCCGTTGCAATACCGGTAATGGCATTGGTAATACCCGGACCGGAGGTGACCAGCACCACGCCGGGACGGCCCGTAGCCCGGGCGTAGCCGTCCGCCGCGTGCGCGGCGCCCTGCTCGTGGCGAACCAGGATATGCTCCACCTCGGTCTGCTTGTACAGTTCGTCGTAAATATGCAATACGGCGCCGCCGGGGTAGCCGAAAACGTGTTTTACCCCTTCATCTCTCAGGGCCCTGACGAAGATTTCGGCCCCGCGCAGTATCGGTTTTGTTTTGCCCACCGGTTGATTCCACAGGTTACTTAACAACAGGACATGGTAACTTACTGATATTCTTTGCAAGCGTCAAGTTGTGCCTTGCGGAGTTACAATTATTTTCCTGTTTTTGTGAGTTTTCTCACATTTTCGCTGATTCTTCACTTTCCTATTTATTTGTGCCGGCTAGAATCAATCGGGATTCCTCCATGCCTGTAGGCGGCCCGATTTGAGTGCGTCGGGCCATGGATCAGGGACAGCCTGCAGGCGCCAGGGGGGGCGGCAACCGGTAGTTTGCTGCGCCGCCCCCCTCTGGCAGGGGGATATCAAATCTTGAATAAACAGTTGGCAAACAGGAAAAAATTGACTATGCTTGTCGTTGTGCTGTCATAGATGTAGGTGGTATATCATTTTTTTCTGCCGTACACCGGATAGCTGAAACCCACCAATCCATAATAATATTATTGAGGGGGAGAGCAGTATGAGTATGAGGGGAACCGTAAAATGGTTCAACAATGCCAAGGGATTTGGTTTTATCGAACCGTCAGATGGAGGCGATGATATCTTTGTGCACTATTCATCGATAAAATCTGAGGGATACAAAACCTTGAATGAAGGACAGAGCGTTTCCTACACCGCTGAGCAGGGACCGAAAGGATACCATGCCACGGAAGTGGTCGTTTTAAGCTGAACAGGTTATTTCCGCTTGATAAAACCCCGTGAAAACGGGGTTTCATTTTTGATCCTCCAGGTGCCGGATCTTCGGTTCGTTGTTGCAGCAATTACCGGAGGCAGGCAGGTTGCGTCTACAGACCGGGAGCCATAAACCATCGTGGAGCTATTCGAGCAGATACTGGTCGGAATCCTGGCAGTCGGCGTGCTGTTCCTGTTCTGGCCCGGGGCGAAGGCCGCGATGCAGAAAAGCAGGGAAGCGGAAAATCCGGACTGGTCGAGTGCGCTGATCCCCATTGGTATCGTAGTCCTGTTTATCGTGTTCCTGATCATCCTCGCCCGGAACTGACCGGGACAGCCATGTTCGAACTCTCCCTGGTGGGAAAAATCGTTGTTGCCGCAGTACCCATAATATTTGCCATCACCGTGCATGAAGTCGCCCACGGCTGGGTGGCAAGCAAACTGGGCGACCCAACAGCCAGGCTGGCCGGGCGCCTGACTCTGAACCCCGTAAAACACATCGACCCGCTGGGCACGATAGTTGTTCCTCTGGTCATGATAGCGCTGACCCCGTTTGCCTTCGGTTGGGCGAAACCGGTGCCGGTAGACTGGCGCAACCTGAAGCAACCGAGGCGCGACATGGCGCTGGTGGCGGCAGCAGGACCGGGAGCAAATGTCATTATGCTGGTGCTATGGACTTTGCTGCTCTCTGCCCTGTTCACGTCAGGCAACGATATTTCTTACACGTCTGTGTTATTGGTTGAAATGGCAAAGGTCGGCATAATCATAAATATTGTCCTGATCGCCCTCAACCTGTTGCCCTTGCCGCCCCTGGACGGTAGCCGCATAGTAACGTCCTTTCTCTCTCCGGCAGCGGCGTATAAATATAATTTACTGGAACGCTGGGGCCTGCCGATCCTGGTTGTCCTGATCTTTACCGGAGTCCTCGGAAAAATCCTGCATCCGCTCATCGGTTTCATGCTTGGCGGCGTGAATTTGTTTTTAGGTGGGTAATCCTGGCTGTACCCGAAGGCGGATGACGAAGTCAAAAACCAATGCTATTGCTCGCGATTTACGTTGCTCAAAACGGCGGTTTGTGATAAGATCGGCCCCCGTTCAAAGAAGAAAAAACAGGGGGAGGGCAATGACCGCTGAACGCATTAAATTATCCCGCCGTTGTATTTCATTTCCGGGGAAACTCATCACGACTGTGATACTCCTGGTAGCCGCATCCAGTGCGCATGCTGCGGTGGAGCAGGAATTGCAGTTCGTCTTCAATACCTTTTCTTTTCTGATCTGGGGTGCGCTGGTGATGTGGATGTGCGCCGGCTTCACCATGCTCGAAGCTGGGTCGGTGCGCACCAAGAATTCCTCGGTCATCTGCCTCAAGAACATCGGCCTTTATTCCATCGCCGGCCTTATGTACTACCTGGTGGGCTACAATCTCATGTATACGGACGTGTCCGGCTGGATCGGCACCTTCAGCCTGACCTACGGGCCGTCGGAGGCGGAGCTTGCCCTGTTGGCCGGAGATGAGAGTGCGAAGGCCGCAGTCACGGATAATGGCTATTCCGTGATGTCCGACTGGTTCTTCCAGATGGTGTTCGTGGCGACCACGGCCTCCATTATTTCCGGCACCATGGCGGAGCGGGTAAAGCTGTGGTCGTTCCTGCTGTTTACGGCTTTTCTGGCCGGCGCGATTTACCCGATAGTCGGCGCCTGGACCTGGGGCGGCGGCTGGCTCAGCGAGATGGGATTCCAGGACTTTGCCGGTTCCACCATAGTGCATTCCACCGGGGGCTGGGCCGCGCTGGCCGGCGCTCTGATCGTGGGTCCCAGACTGGGAAAATACCGCGCCGACGGCAGCATCAAGGCCACGCCGCCCTCCAATGTGCCTATCGTGACGCTGGGCGTTTTTATCCTGTGGCTGGGCTGGTTCGGGTTTAACGGCGGTTCGCAGCTCGCCCTGGGGGGCGCAGCCGATGCCGTGGCGATGAGCAACGTGCTGGTCAATACCAACCTGGCCGCGGCGGCAGGCGTGATTGCGGCCATCAGCGTATCCCGGCCGCTGCTGGGGCGTGTCGACCTGCTGGCCGGCCTGAACGGCGCAATCGCCGGCCTCGTATCGATTACCGCCGGGCCGGATATCGTCGCCCATAGCTGGGCGATCTTTATCGGCCTCGTAGGCGGCGTCATCTGTGTTCTGGGTATGAAGTTGCTGGAAGGGTTGAAAGTGGATGACGTCGTCGGCGCCATCTCCGCGCACCTGTTTGCCGGTATCTGGGGCACCCTTGCTGTGTGCATAGCCGCCGGTGGCGACCTGAAGGTTCAGCTTACCGGCATTCTCGCGATCGGTGTATATGTCTTCCTGGTTTCAATGATTATCTGGTACGCGATAGAAAAGACCATAGGGGTAAGGGTGTCGGCCGAGGTTGAGGAACTGGGCCAGGATTCGGCGGAACTGGGTATTGAATCCTATCCCGAGTTCGTGCTGATGCCGGACACCGAGGACGTTGATTTCCTGCGTAACGACGACTGAGTATCATGGGGTCAGAGTAAAAATTCTTCGAATTTCTTACTCTGACCCCGGGGCTCTTAATCCACTATTCGGATTTTGTTGCCCACCGTGGCTACCGGTTCGCCTTTTTCGAAACGCGGCCGGTAGAGGCGTCCCCGGATGGTTTTCTTCGCTTTTCTGCGGGCGGAGGTGGCGTCCGGCGGTTCTGACTCGATAATCTGCACGTTTTTTGCGCGGCCGGAGCGGGACACGTCAAACGATGCAAGCACGAACGTGGTCTTCTCTTCTTCCAGCTTTTCATCAATCTCGGGCAGGGGCAGGCGCAGGGCCGGCAGGTTCTGGGGTTTGCCGAACAATTCCGCTATGGCTTGCTGATGTTCATCATCTTCTGTCAGCAGCGCATAAGCGGCCTTATAGTGCTTGTAGGCCGTGGTTTTCTTCCCCCTGAGGAGATTCCAGTCGCCCAGGTGCACCAGGGCCCTGGCATGGGAATCCTTTGACAGGTCCGGATTGGCGTCATGAATTTGAACTATCTGCTTCAATGCCTTGCCGACGGCAACAAGACGCTGTCCCAGGGCAAAATCCTTATTGCTTGACTGGCTGGCGTAATAGCTCGGGTCGGGCACCCTGATGGTATTGCAGATGCGCCTGGCGCCGCCGTTGGGGGTCGGAATGGTACGACAGACCACCTGGGTCCTGGTCGGACTGCCGGCGCCGTGGAACTCGTCCTGCGGCGTATTGGCAACTTCAATGGCATACTGGTAATTCGTCAATGCCCTGCCGTAGAGCGGGTTGATAAGCCTCGGATCATTTTCCCCGTACTGGCGTTGCAGGATGCCGATCGTATCCTGGAAAAGCTTTTCGGATTCGCCGATTACCCTGAGCGCACTGGAGTCCAGCAGGTTCTCCTTGTAGGCTTTAAGTTTCCAGCGACCGACCGTGTCCACAACAGGCAGCAAGCGGGGGTCGCCGGGGTCATAGTTTCGCTTGTGTATCCACAGCAGTTGCTGGTAGTTCCGGTCTACTTCCTCCCAGTCTGCGTTGGCGATATTGCTTTTAATGAGTTGCTCCAGGATGAGCAGTTGGCCGGTGCTCTGCAATCCCTCGTTGACGCGCTTGATCTGCATGGCGCGGGTGAATGCATCGACAGCTTCCTCATGCCTTCCCGCATTCTGGTATACCAGGCCTACGGACAGCAGGTATTCACCCGTGGCTGGGTCATAAACGCCGTGTTCCGACTCCCGGGCCTGGATTTCACGTTCATATTCCGCGATGGACCGGGTCAGTTCAGGAGTGTCGGAAACCTGGGCATCGGCAGCGGCAGAAACATTGCCGGCATGGCACCAGAGCCCCAACAACAGGGAAAATGTCGATACAACCGACCGAACCGGGTTTGGTTTCATTATACTGCTCATGTAGTCACTGAGACTTCGTGCCTGAGATATGGTTCACAGGAAGTATAGCATTAATCGAACTGGCTACAGAGAGGTTGACGACAGATACAGAGGTCTTGAGGCGCGTCGGTCTCGAACAGGGAACCACGGTAAAGTAGTTTGCCTATGTGGCCTTGCTGTCCTTTTCGCCAAAATATCAGATGGTGATTTTTGGCTTGGTCAAGCCAAGTCAGGCGATTTCAAAGTAGTTGTCGTAATAACTCCCCAGCATTTCCTCGATGCCGAAGTCTTCCAGCCCGGCATGGTGTCCGCCCACACCCCCGTCCCCCAGCGAGAACGCCGGGGCGGGTGAGGACAGGCGGGCCGTGGCCTGGGGGGTTGCCAGCGCGGCAGTGAGACTCGACCGGGGACCGCCGAAGATACTGAACTGCGCTGCGT
>JAJDUB010000024.1 GCA_022826885.1 Gammaproteobacteria bacterium | reverse complement strand
TGATTCAGTCGCCGCTTTTTTCAACACGACGGATGGCGATGTGACGGAGGTAGATATTTTCGGTAATACCGGTACCGGAGAAAAACTTGACCGGGTCAATACGTTGAAGAGCCGGTTGTTCTGGTTTATTTTTGCCGAATTTCATCCTGATACAGACGTGAATCGCGTATAGGTCACACTCTGCTGCGGTTCAATTCTGTACACTGGAAAATTTTTGGAAGAATAATGAAAAAGCAAATATATCCCGGCTGTTTACACTTATCTGCGATCTTTCTCCTGGTGGCGCTACCACTGGTTGCGGATGAT
The DNA here is from genome assembly GCA_022826885.1 of Gammaproteobacteria bacterium. Classification (GTDB taxonomy): domain Bacteria; phylum Pseudomonadota; class Gammaproteobacteria; order Eutrophobiales; family Eutrophobiaceae; genus JAAXHV01. The sequence continues at coordinate 7,614 of JAJDUB010000024.1, read as the reverse complement.
TTTACTCACCAACACATTGAACCCGCGGAACTGATCAATCCGTGGAATGCAACTGAAGATGTCTATGTGGAAGCAAGTGTCACGGAAAAACTGATACCCGGCCAGCGCGTCGCCGTACCGGACTTCGGCGAACCCGGACGCTGGTATGTGCAACGTCTCACCGACCGGACCTACTGGATGATCTGCAATGCCTTTGCCAGTACCGTTTTTGTGGGTGAAAAAGCAGTGTTGGTCGTTGATGCTTCCAACACGGTGGTGCCTGATGACATGTTTGCAGCAATCAGGCGGTTTACTGACCTGCCGGTAACAGCGCTGGTCTACACTCACATGCACACGGATCACGTCGGTGGTTCTTATCGGATACAGGCGGCGTTGAAAGAGCAGGGCATTAATCTCCGTATCATCGCTAGCGCCAGTGCAGCCCGCGAGATAACGGCGCACCAGAACAATACGGCGCCGCCAACCGAGATAATACCGGATGGCCGTTCGACGTTCATGTTTGATAATTTTGAATTTGTCATGGGCACCCCCATTGCCGCCGCTCACAGTGCGGCGGACAGCTACATCCTGACGCCGGATGGTGTGGTGATGTACGCAGATTTTAATTATCCGGGTCGTGCGCCGTTGGCCTATGTCAGTTCTTCCTACAACATCACCGGCTGGATTGACTTTTTGCGTCACGTGCTGGGAGAAGACTGGCAGTTCGCCAACCTGGGGCACGCCAATATCGGTTACAAACGGGATATAGAGAAAACCTTCGCTTACCTGGGGGATCTCTATGATGCCTACATGACGGAAATTGCCCCGTCATGGGCGACGGGTTCGGCGATTCAGGAAGCAATCGCCAGTCAGGGCACGGGACTGACAGCCGGCGTGTTTTGGGGCAATTTCGTTGATCAATCTGCTGAAGCCATGGCGCGCAAGGTGTTGCCGAAGTGGGGCCACCTGCCCCAGGTGGAAATGATACGCAGCCACGCCTATAAGGTAGTTGAAGATGCTTTTTTAAACTACAACCCTGAAGTGGGGGTGGTCAAACCTGAATTTTCACCGATTGCCCCGAGTGTAAAATGAAGTGAAAGTGATGATCCGGAAAAATGATTACCAATCAGGGATAGCAGCATGAGCCCGGGATATTGAAATCTTATGTACATGATTGAAATCCTGCGCTGGCTCATCGCTGTTCCCTTGTTACTGATTTGGCTCTACTTCGCAGCCACCAACCTGCGTTTTCTGTTTCGGAATTTCCGGGTGGGGTTGGATGCGGGCCCGGCGCCTGTGACCGTCGTGGGCGGACTTGCCGGCTGTCTGGGGTTGCTGATACTCCCCTGGCTGGAGTTTGCCGACAGGGTGGCATTACTCTGGGTGCCGCTGTTTCTGGATTTGGGTTCGGCCCCCTTCTACCTGTCCATGCTGGCGCTGGCAATCTGGCAACGGATGAACAACCGCGCCTGGCGCAATCAACCTGATTATATTGAAGGGGGAATGGACTGATGGGTTTTTTCTCCGGTGAGATTACGGGTGATGGCTATGTGCCGTCCAGGTTTCATCAACTTATCTGGCCGAAGAACGCTTCGGGCAACAAGGTAAACGGGGTCGGCGATACCGAGCGCTACCGTCCGGTTCAGTCTTACCACAAACATCACCCGTTCTATCCCTTCGGTCTCGCCGAGCAGTGGTTCATACACAAGTGCATGTATGACTTCAGGATTTCCAACTGGTATTTCAAACACTGGATTACGGAAAATATCAAGCGTCTTGGAAAAGTCGCCGGGGCAAAACAGGAAGACACGCCGGAAAACTGGACGAAAACCATAAAGGAAAGGGCATTGGCCGATGATGACATACATGCGGTGGGAATTTGCCGTATGAACCCTGAGTGGGTATTTGCGGACCGTGAAATACCCCGCGGCGAATGGGTCATCATGCTGGGAAGACGCATGGACTACGACGAATTTTCCAAAAACATGAAAGGAGATTTTGTGTCGCAATGCCGTGAGGTGATCAAGTCCTACGTCAAGGGGCAGGAAACCGGTTACAGGCTGGCGAACTGGATACGCAAACAAGGCTATTATGCCTCTTTCAAGGGCGGCTTGAGTGACGATCACCTGTTTCTGGTTATCCCGGCCGCCATAGAAGCCGGCCTGGGCCAGTTGGGCAAACACGGTTCCATGATCAGTGATGAACTGGGTTCCAGTTTTCGCCTGACCCCCATTCTTACCGATATGCCGTTAATTCCGGACAAGCCTCGCGACATAGGTGTGGACGATTTCTGTATGAGTTGCCGGCTTTGTACCCGTGACTGCCCGGCCGATGCCATCAGCGACGAAAAGCAAATGGTGCGGGGCGATATGAAATGGTACGTGGACTTCGATAAATGTGTGCCGGCGTTTAATGAACTTTATGCCTGCGGACTTTGCCTTGCCGTATGCCCGTGGAGTCGTCCCGGCGTTGCTCCGAAGCTCACGCAGAAGATGCTGCAACGCAGAGAGAAAAAAACCGCAGAACAATGAATTTGTATTTATTTCAGTCAGATAACAGGCAGTACTTAAAAGCTAATCATCAGTTATACTACCGTACGGTTCTGATAAAAACTGATAAACAAAGGGGGTGGTGATGGTACAACATCGACATTCTGTATTGTTCCTCGTATTTGGAATATTGGTTATCGCGTTGCCTGGCCAGGATGCCTTTGCGTGGAAGTCCAAAGACGGGACACTCAACGTCAATGGTTTCATTGATAACACCACACATTACCGGGAAGGGGGCAACAGGAAAGGCCTGTCCAAGGTACGCAACCGCGCCCAGCTGGAATTCACGAAGATATTGCGCCCGGTCGGTCCCTTTTCGGATATTTCCATCAGCGGCACCCTCAGGGGGACCTATGATGCCGTCTATGATCTGAATGACAGCGATTACGGCGACGAAGCCGGCGGTCCCGTGTACCTGCAAAGCGGGGGCGCCTCTTCGTTGGCGGCAAGGACCGGGTTCCCGTTCCTGAACCCGGTGCCCTGGGGCGCCCTGCCCGGACCGCCGTTGACGGGCATCGGCGCCATTCCGACTCCGGGCACCAACCCGTTCCTGTCAGGCACGTCACCTTATTTGAACGGTTTTTTCCTTGGACCGAACGGCGGTCTGAACCCCAATGAAGGATTACGCATTCTTGGTAGCGACAACTATACGGCAACCGGCGGCGCGCCGGGCTTCGGCCTGCAATTTGCTACGCCGGTGCGGCCCTGCAACGTCGATGCGCGCGGCTGCATTGACGATTACATGGACGCGGATGAAGACAACCTGCGCTTTGCCGAATTTAACGACCGCCTGGACTGGTTGCGTGAAATCTATATAGACGCAACAATGCCGTTTGATAACGGGGCGGAGTTGAATTTTCGTATCGGCCGCCAGCAGGTGGTCTGGGGCAGGACGGACCTGTTCCGGGTCCTGGACGTGGTCAACCCCTTTGATGCCTCCATCCAGAATATCTTCGAGGAGTTCGAGGACAGCCGCATTCCCATGGGTATTTTTCTTCCGAGTATCGCCTGGGAGCAACGAATACCTTCGATGATCTGAATTTCCAGTTCATCTGGAAGTTTGAGCAGTTCCGGCCGAACAATCTCGGCCAGGGCGGACAGCCCTATTCCATACTGGGCGCGGGCGGACTGTTCCGCGCCCTGGCGACCTGCTGGCAGGTGGGTTGTACAGTGGGAAACCTCTTGCCTAACGGCAGTTTCGGCCTCAATGCCCTGGGATTGAGACAGCCGGGCGCCGCATTCTCAACCGGCGGACTGGCGGTAACATTCCCGGCGCACACCATCGGGATACGCAGTGCCATGCTGCCGGACTGGGAGCTCGATAACAGCGATATCGGTTTCCGTATTGAGGGTGTCTTGAGAGGCGTAGGGTTCTCAGCCAACGTGCTCTATTATCACTCACAAAATCCCTCATTACATGGCGGAAACGCAGGGCCGGCAACGATTAACCCGTTCCTGTGTGATCCTGCGCTCGATCCGGTCAGTTGCGGCGCGGGTGTGACACCCATCTTCGCTCCGCCCCCGGCGCCGCCCGGAACACTGGTTGCCGTCGTCCCCGGCGCCGAGTTTCTTGCCCGAGAGTCGTATTTATCGACCCGGGCGAGACCTTACAGCAACTCATTCGATATTCATTTCCCGCGCATACTCCTGGTGGGCGCCTCGGCGGACTTCTATGTTGAAGCTCTGAAGTCGGCATTTCGAGTGGAAGTTGCCCATACCAACGGAGAGGAGTTCGCCAATACCCTTGCTCCCGGACTGTATTCCAGGTCCAAAGTCGTGCGCTGGGTGGTAGGCTGGGACAGACCGACATTCATCAGGGCCCTGAACCGGAACCGGTCGTTCAACATTTCCGCACAGGTATTCGGGCAACACCTGCTGGACCATGAATACATCGACACGCCTGCCGGACCGGCGGGTTTTTCAGACTGGGAAGATAACTTCTTTGCCACATTGCTTATCCAGACCGGTTACCTCAATGACCGGGTACAGCCGCGGGTCATCGCGGCGTACGACTTTGAGGCGCAGGCTGCGGCAATCGGCCCCGGCATTGACTGGTTGATTAATAACAACTGGCGCCTGATTATCGGCGCCAACCTGAAATTCGGCCGGGCAAAAAACCCGTTCGACGACTGCGGCACCTGTAATATTTACCCGCCGTTTACGGACCCGCTGGAGGGCACGCCGGGCGCCGGCACACCGGCATCGGCAACAGGACAGACGGGCTTCAGGACCAGCAGCATCAACCCGTTGGGATTATTCCGCGCCGGCCCGATAGGAAGTGCGCAGAACGAAGACGAGTTTCAAATTCAGCTTCGATATCGTTTCTGATGACGGTTATAGGAGATATCACAAATGAAACACACAGAGTTAAGGTTATTTTCACTTGTACTATTGCTGATATCCGGCCTGTCACAGGCCGCGCCGCCTGATGAGGTCATACAGCAATCATTTTACCCATACGAAAACTGGACTCCATCCCATCCGGGCTATGAACCCGGCGTCGTAATAGACCAGGGCAATGTAGACCAGTACCAGGAAATTCTGGATGCGGCGTTGTACACGTTTATCAAAGACGGGTGGGTAGAAATAACGACAGCGCCGACAACCGACTTTGCGCTCAGTGATGATTATGTAGAGGCCACACGGAAATATTCTGAAGGGGTGGAATTGCTTGACAACGGCACTCTCGATAATGTCGTGGCCGGTCGGCCATTCCCGGAAGAACCGGATATCAACGACCCAGACGCCGGACAAAAGCTCATCTGGAATTACCAGTACGGCTTCAATGCCGGCGATGTCGAGCGTATCTACCCTTTCTGGTGGACCTTCCGTGATATGAAGACAGAGAAGATAGAGAGAATCATAAAATTTGATATCAGATTCTTGAAATGGCAGCAAAGGGTGACATTTGAACCCACGCCGGCGCTGGAAAAAAACCCTGCAAATATTTATCGCTCTCTGTATATGTATGTAGAAGAACCCTTCGATATCAGGAATACCCAACTGTTGATTCACAGGTATCGCGACGATTTGAGGCGTGATGATGTCTGGTTGTATCTGGGGTTTCAACGACGCGTGCGCCGCCTGGCGGCGGGGCAGATCACTGATTCATTCTTAGGGACGGATATTATGATAGAGGATTTTGAAGGTTACAACAGCCGCGTTACCGATTACACCTGGGAATACGGCGGCACCAGAAACCTGCTTGTTCCCTTCTATTATCATAACGACATGGACCTGGCGGACGAACCGGTCGATGATCCGGACGGTTACCGCTTTATAAAAGCACATGGCAAGGGTAATTGTTTCCCCAAGGTGACCTACCAGTTGCGCAAGATCTATCTCCTGAACGGGTATCCGAAAGATTCGGAACACCCATTGAGCAAGCGCGTTATAAACCTTGATGCCCAGACCAGCACTATGGCTACCTTGCTTATATACGACAGGAAAGGCGAGCTATGGAAATGGTTTCCAATCGGCAAGGCCCACTCGGACTATCACCTTCCCGGTAATCATGGCAAAGGCGTTGCGCTGGATGATTTTGCTTCCTTTACCGATGTTCAGGCACTGCATTGTACGACACTGCAATTTAAGTCACTGATTACCAATGATGGTATGGACCCCAAAATATTTTCAGTGCAGAATTTGCGTAAATCCGGCAGATGATTCTGATCGTTACCAGTATCCTGATCATGAGGGTTTAGTTATGGGTCTTCTATACGGGAAAGAAACGGAGAATGGGTACGAGCCTTCCCTGTGGCACAGGTGGTTTAAGCCTGATGTATCCGGAAATACGCTGAACGGCCTGGGTGAGAAGGAGGTTCGCCGGCCGACCCCCCTCTATCACCGCCAGGACTACTGGCATCCCTGGCGGCTGGTACAGGACATGTTTTACCTGCGCAACACGATCAGTACCGGCGCGGTCATTGTGAAAAGCCATCTGCTGGACTGGAAGAAGCCGGCGCCTGTCACGAATAATCAAAAAGAAAGGTCGCCGGCGGACTGGAGCAGGCGGATTGAGGAATACGCAATCAGCCTTGGTGTCGATAAGGTAGGTATAACAAAAATCAAGCCGGAATGGATCTTTGAAGGCGATGAAATGCCTGAGACCTACGCAATCATCCTGGCTACCCGAATGGATTATGAAAGCCTGTCAAGATCGCGGGACCGAAAATTCACACCTTCAGTAAAGGAGGCCATGTCTATCTACTATTACGGCCACGAACGCGCGCGCAAAGTGGCCGACTGGCTGCGGGAACAGGGATGGCCTGCGCGTGGATTCGGCAATCCGATGGGGACGGCATTGAACATATTGCCCGCGGCAATAGAGGCGGGGGTGGGAGAACTGGGTAAACACGGCTCGCTGATCTGCAAGGAGATGGGCGCCCTGTTCCGTCTTGCCTATGTCGTCACCGATCTGCCGCTGGAGGTGACACATCCGACAGATATCGGCGTGGATGATTTTTGTTTACGCTGTACCGTTTGTTCCAAAGAATGTCCTCCCAATGCCCTGAGTGACGACAAGCAGCTTGTGAGAGGCGTGGAACGCTGGTACGTGGATTTTGACAAATGTGTGCCCTATTTCAATGAGAACAGCGGTTGTGGTATTTGCATTGCCGCGTGCCCGTGGAGTCAGCCGGGACTGGCGCCGGGCATATCCGAAAAAATGTTGAAACTGCGCAAAAAAAAGTAGCTACATGCGTAAATTGATGGATTGGAGAACTATCGCATTAAGTCAGCTTCCCTGTTGCCGCCGCCAATTTGATGGCGTCGATAATTTTCGTGTACCCGGTGCACCGGCACAGGTTGCCGGATATGCCTTTGCGGATGTCGTCTTCACCGGGATCCGGGTTGTCGGCCAGCAACTGTTTTGCCGCCATCATGATCCCGCAGGTGCAATAACCGCATTGCACGGCGTCGGCATCGATGAACGACTGTTGTATTGCGTCCAGTTCACCGTTGCTGCGCAGACCTTCCACCGTGGTGACTTTCCTGTCCCCGACCTGCAGCGCCAGCGTCATGCAGGAATACACGGCCCTGCCGTCAACCAGTACGGTGCAACAGCCGCAACCACCGGAATCACAGC
>JAJDUB010000063.1 GCA_022826885.1 Gammaproteobacteria bacterium | reverse complement strand
GCTGTGATTCCGGTGGTTGCGGCTGTTGCACCGTACTGGTTGACGGCAGGGCCGTGTATTCCTGCATGACGCTGGCGCTGCAGGTCGGGGACAGGAAAGTCACCACGGTGGAAGGTCTGCGCAGCAACGGTGAACTGGACGTAGTACAACAGTCGTTCATCGATGCCGACGCCGTGCAATGCGGTTATTGCACCTGCGGGATCATGATGGCGGCAAAACAGTTGCTGGCCGATAATCCGGATCCGGATGAAGATGATATCCGCAAGGGCATATCCGGCAACCTGTGCCGGTGCACCGGGTACACGAAAATTATCGACGCCATCAAGTTGGCGGCGACGCGCCTGTAAGCGATATACGGAGAGAGTGAAACCATGACAGAATTGAACGTGGTAGGTAAAAACGTTGTCCGGCCCGATGCTTATGACAAGGTGACGGGCGGCAAACATTATGTCGTCAATTTCAGTCTGCCGGGAATGCTGCACGCGAAGTTGCTGCGCAGCCCGTATCCCCATGCCAGGATCCTCGGCATCGACACCAGCGAGGCGGAAAGGCTGCCGGGCGTCAAGGCGATCATTACCCATGCCGATGTCCCGCAGAATAAATTCTGCCCGGTTTATTTCGTCCCCCATGACGCGAAGAGCATGGTGCAGGACTTTGTCGTGATGAGCGACCGGGTGCGCTGGGCCGGGCAACCCGTGGCCGCGGTCGCGGCGACCACGGAAGAGATTGCCGAAGCTGCATTGCAACTCATAGACGTGGAGTATGAAGAATTACCCACCGTGTTCGATCCGGAAGCGGCGATGCAGGACGGCGCGCCGCAACTGCATGATGCCGCGCCCGGCAATATTGCCAAGAACCCATCTTTCGTGTTCGGCGACCTGGAAGCCGGGTTTGCCGAAGCGGATCATGTTTTTGAAGGCGTGTACCAGACCCAGCGCGTGCATACCTGTTACATGGAACCCCGGGTTTGCGTGGTGGACAGTGAAACCGACGGCAGGTTGACGGTGCATTCCTCCATGCAGCACGGTTTCGGTCTCAGGGAAAAGATGTCCGTGGCCCTGGATATCCCCGAAAGCAGGATCAACGTGGTCAAGCCCGCTTATATCGGCGGCGGTTTCGGCGGCAAGCTGGACATCGGCCATATCGAACCTATCGCGGCGTTATTGAGTCTTGAAACCGGCCGCCCGGTACGTATCGAACACAACCGCTGGGAGGACTTTATCTCGACCACGCGCAACCCGATCAAGGTCTGGCTCAAAACCGGGGTAAAAAACGACGGGACGTATACTGCGCGCTATATAAAAAGTATCCTGGATGCCGGCGCCCATGCCACGCACGGGGCCGAAGTCATCATGGTGCACGGCCTTTACGGGACGTTCTTCCCATGGAAATGCCCGAACCAGACCTGGGAAGGGTTCTCCGTTTACACCAACAACATCATCGGCGGCGGTTACCGGGGTTACGGCGCGCCGCAGGGCTGTTTCGCGGTTGAATCCCAGAATGATGAGATCTGCGAGAAACTGGGCCTGGACCCCATCAAATTCCGTTCCAGGAATACTTACAAGGAAGGCGACCCCCACCCCGTGTTGCAAGGGCATAAATTACACAGCTACCGGCTGGATGATTGCCTGGAACAGGGAGCCGAAAGGATCGGTTTCAGCAGCCGCAAGGCGGCCGGTTCTTCGGAAGGCCCCAAAAAACGCGGGATCGGCTTTGCCTGCCATCCCCTCTGGGTGAGCGGTTGTGTGGGTTTCCCCGATATCTATGAACATTCCGGGGCGACGGTGAAATTGAACCGTGACGGCACGGCGGATATCGTGTCGTCCAACGTCGACCTCGGTTCCGGCCAGATCACGATGCTGACCCAGGTGGTTGCGGAAGAATTAAGCCTGTCCCCCGAGGCAGTCAAGGTGGTTTACGCGGACACGGATACGGCGCCGTTTGACGCGCCCACCCATGCCAGTCGAGCGACTTATTCGGCCGGCCTGGCCACAAAAGCCGCGGCGGTTGAAGCCAAAAAACGTTTGTTCAAGGCAGCCGCTGCAGTGATGGAGGCCAATCCTGAAGATCTCTACCTGGAAGATGCAAAAATCATGGTCAAAGGCTCGCCGGATTCCGCCGTGCCGATTACGGATATCATCGCGCGCGCCGAATCGCCGTTCGTGCAGATGACCGAACAGGGGCCGGCGCCGACGACCATCGGGGAGAAAGGCACCATCATCGGTTCGGCCAGCCAGGCGCCGCCCTCCAATCCGTCGCCCAATGCCGCCCAGTTCGTTGAAGTGGAGGTGGATACGGATACGGGCGAGGTCAGGGTCCTGCGCGCGGTCCACGCTTCCGACATAGGCCGGGTATTTCATCCGAAATCCGCCCAGGGCCAGGTGGAAGGGGGATTCCAGCAGGGCATGGGTTATGCACTGATGGAGCACCTGCAGTTCGACCACGATACCGGCGCTTGTCTCTCCGGTGATTTCCTGGACTACAAGATCCCCACGGCCATGGAAATGCCTCCGGAAATTGACAGCATTTTTGTTGAATCCCATGAACCGACCGGACCTTTCGGCGCCAAGAGCATGTCGGAACTGTGCGTGATCGTGCCGGCCGCGGCCATAGCCAATGCCATCTACAATGCCATCGGCGTGAGGATACGGGAACTGCCCATCACACCGGAGAAGGTACTAAAGGCCCTGGGTAAGTTGTAAAGGGTCGCCCTGCGGGCGACACAGTATTCTACTGGATGCCGGGTCAAGCCCGGCATGACGAACAAAGTTATTCGTCATTCCCGCGAAGGCGGGAATCCAGTCTGTTAAATTGTCGCTTGCGACACATTATTTACGCCTTTCTCAGGCGCAGGCCGTACATCAGGCGCCCGTAGAAGTTGAACCATTTCCGCGCCTCGGGGTCCTCGAACGGATAGTCCGCCCCTAGTTGTCGGGCGGTCACCAGGCCGGTCACGAAACAGGTTTCCTGGCTGTTGATAAGGGTATGCGCGCCGCAATGCCAGGTGCGCCGCCTGCCCTGGACAAATCGAAACAGGTGGACCAGCAAAGCCACGTGGCGCACGTCGTGTACGATGTGCTGAAACCACCATTTCCTTATGATTTTTCCCCCGTCGATGGGACTGACCGGGTTGTAGGTTACCAGGCAGGGCTTGTCCGAGCTTTTTGCCCAGGGCTGCTGGTTGTGCATGATGTAGGTGATTTCATAGTTGTCCGGCCTGGCGCCGTACTGCTCGATGTGGTTGCTGCGGGTGTCGAGCGGTTTGACTTCGCTGTCCGGAAGCACCGATGCGTCCGAATGGATGACGGTATGGTTGTGCAGTTCGCTCTCGTACCGGATCGAAGAGAGCAGGAAACTCTCCAACAGGGTCGGCTCGTCCAGCATCATCAGCGTCTGGTTTGCATTGCAGGCGAAAACCACATCGTCGAAGGTCTCCGTGTCCCCGTTTTCGTCCTCTACCACAACGCCGGTCGGCCTCCGGCGCACTTTCCGCACCGGCCGGTCCAGGTAGATCCTGTCCTCAAAGTCCGCCGACATGGCTTCATAAATACGCCGCGTGCCCCCGCCCCAGGTCTGCATCGGGGTCGCGGTTTCGATATCGAAGAACTCCAGGTAGCGGGAAAACAGGGACGCGGGCATGTCGAACACGTTGGTCGCCATAAGGAAGTTGACGAACATGGGTTTCAGTATCTTGTACCTGAAATCGCCGGAGAACCTGCCGAAGTTGAGCAGGGCGCCCATGCTGATGTAATTGTACGGGTTGAGTGCGTTGAGCAGGCGCGACCTGGACCTGTTGAGCCGCCCGAACCATTTCAGCCGCCTGAGCAGCTTCTGGAACTTCCTGATCTCCGGTTGCAACTGGCGCCTGATGTCGGAGTCGAAATCGTGCGCGTAGGTGCCGCCGCGGTACTTCACGCTGTAGCTGAAGCGGGTATCGACCAGGTCGATGCCGTGCTGCTGCATGAACAGGAGGATATGGTGGTAAACCGAGGGGATGCACGCGGTAACGGAGATATCGAACGGGATCGAGGAACCGTCATCCTGCGGCATGTCCACGGTCACGGCGTTGCCGCCGACCCGGGACTGCGCCTCATACAGCCGGAAATCGAACCGGTCCGGGTGCCGGTGCAGTGCCCAGGCAACCCCGAGCCCCGAGACTCCGGCGCCGATAATGGCAATTTTTCTCGGCCTGTCCGTGCCGGCTGGTTCATTCATGCCTGCTACTCTAAAGAATTAAGGGGTCAGAGTAAAATTTCTGACGAAATTCTTGCTCCGACCCCGGGTTTTCTGGCCCCTGCGGGCAGAGGCGCAGGTTGACAAGCCTATGATTTTTCGATATAATACGCCGAAATTTTGAACGCCCAGTACCAGTTCAGAGTCCCCCTAATAATAACGCGTGGGGCTGACTTGCAGAACCTTGAAACGCGAGCCGCAACACATTAACAGTTCAACCCCGGAACCGGAGCGATTTTACAACCAGAAGGCCAAATGGCATTGGGATCAAACACACCTGAGGGCGCATCCACAGCCCCGGTTTTCCTGACCGGCTCGGCCGGGCACGTGGGCGCCAATCTCCTGCGCCGGTTGCTGGACGACGGCGTCCGGGTGCGGGTGTTGCTGCGGCACGAGGACAACAACGAAGGCCTGGAAGGCCTTGATGTCGAACGCGTGTACGGCGATATCCGGGACTTGAATGCCACCCGGCGCGCGCTTGAGGGCTGCCGGGGCGTTTACCACGTCGCAGCGCTGATCTCGACCATCGAGGGCAATCGGGCCCACCGCCGCAACCTGTTCGAGTGCAACGTTGTCGGTACCCGCAACGTGCTGAAAGCTGCGCGGGAGGTGGAGGCGGGACGGGTGGTGGTGACCGGCTCGTTCAGTGCGGTCGGTTACGACCTGGATGATCCGTCCGCGCCCGCCAACGAGACCATGCAGTTCTATCCCATGGAGCGCACCATGCCCTACGAGCGCAGCAAGTCGCTGGTAGAAAACGAGTGCTGGCGCGCCGCGGCCGCAGGACAGGATGTCGTGGTCGCAACCTGTTGCGCGGTGGTGGGCGGCGCCGATTATTTCCCCTCGCGCCTGGGCAGGACCCTGTGCGACTATACCAACGGCAAACTCCGCGCCTACATCGACGGCGGTTTCGAATTTGTCGCGGCCAGGGACATTGTGGAAGGGCACGTGTTGTGCATGCGCAAGGGACGCTCGGGGGAAAAGTACATCTTCAGCAGCGAATACAAGACCATCTCCGGGATCCTGGACCTGTTCGAGGAAGTCTCGGGCGTTGCGCGGCCCGCCCGGCGGATTCCGTCCCCAATAATGCTCGTCTTCTCCGAGATGGCGAGCTTTTACCTGAGCCGGTTCCACCCGGACTTTCCCCAGCGCTTCACCCCCGGCGCCATCCGCCTGTTGCGCAAGCGCCTGCATGCCGACACGGGCAAGGCCAGGCGGGAACTCGGCTACCAGCCGACCAGCATCCGCGCCGCGGTGCACGAGGCCTACGCATTCCACTACCACGAGCGCAAGGTGATTACCAACCCTGAGGCGCTACGCCCACGCCCGAACGGCGCAGGGCAAAACTCGATCCGGGGACAGAATTAATTCTGTCCCCACAGGCGTCACACAGCAAGAGGGTCATCTCATGCCGACTGAAAACAGACCGACTGCTGCCAACGGTGGTTCAAGCACGGTGCCAGCTTCGCCTCCCGGCTTCGAAGAGGCCGCCAACCTGCGCCAGCAGGCGCGCGCCGCGGGCATGGACCCGGATTACTGGTACGCGGTCGAGGAAGTACGCCGGGTCAAACCGGGCACGGTAGTCGAGGTCGTTTTCTGGAAACGTTCCATTGCGCTGTTTCGCAGCGCTGACGGCTCGTTCCACGCGCTGGAAAACCGCTGTGCCCATCGCCAGCTCAAACTTACCCTGGGCAAGGTGGAAGGCTGCCGGCTGGTATGCGCTTATCACGGCTGGCAATACGATGAGAACGGGCGTTGCGTGGAGACCACGCATAACCGTTTCGGGCAAAGCCTCCCGAATCTCGCGCTGAAGACCTACCCGGTGCAGGTGCGCTATGGCCTGGTCTGGTTGTTTCCCGGGGAACCGGAACTGGCGCAGCAACGCCGCATCCCGGACATCCCCGAGCTTGAAGGCCCGGAGCGCTGGGCCTGTGAACCGCTGACTTTTACCTGCTCGGCCCACCACTCGATGGTGATCGACAACGTGAGTGATTTCACCCATGCCTGGCTGCACCGCCGCTACAAGCCGTTTGAAGAAGGCGCCGTACTTACCCATCACGAGATCGTCGGTGACGACGTGCACCTGTCTTATGATACCCGGGTCGGACGCGGGCGTATCTCCGGGCTGTTTGTGGATCACGAACGCATCGACACCAACCACATGAAACTTTGCTACCAGTACCCCTACCAGTGGTCGAATACCGACGACGAGATAAAACACTGGCTGTTCGTGCTGCCGATTGACGAACGCACCACCCGCTGTTTCTTCCTGTTCTACTTCAAGTCGTTGAAGATCCCGTTGCTGCCGCTGCGCATTCCCCGTTTCGCCATGCGCGCGGTGATGAAGATCTCGAACCGCGTGCTCATCGGTCCGCTGTTGGCCCAGGACCGGGTGGCCGTGGAAGCGGAGCAGGAGGGTTACGAACAGCACTGGGATGCCCGCCCCATCGAATACAACCCGGTGGTCCAGGCGTTCCAGAACGTGACCGTACGCAAGTGGCGGGAGTACCTCGCACGTGCGGCGGAGAACGGGAATGCCGCTGTCTGAGGAGCGCCTCATTTCAACCGCGCTGTCGGCCGGCGCCCTGGTGGAGGCGGCAGCGCTGCTGCTGGTGTTTGCCGGCGCCCTGTTCCTGGGGTCACTCGTACTGCCGGGGACCCGCATCGAAGGCCCCCAGGTTGATGGAAAATCACGCGCCTACAAGCTCAACGGTCTCGCCCTGTTCCTGGCGACCGTGATCGTGGTGTTTCTCGCCCAGGTTTACGGCTGGTTCTCCCTTTCAGCGCTGCATGACCGGTTTTTCGCCTTGTTCGTGGCGGCGAATGTGTTCTCATTTGCGCTTTCCGGCCTGCTGTACCGGCGCGGCGCCGGCGCGCAGGAGGCCGCGCCGGGATTCTGGGAGGGTTTTTTCTACGGGCGGGAGCTCAGCCCGGCCTGGTGCGGAGTGGACTTGAAAATGTTCAGCTACCGCCCTTCGCTCATCGGCCTGGCGCTGTTCAACGCATCGTTTGCCGTAGCGCAGTACGAGACCTACGGCGAACTGACCCTGGCCATGGCGCTGTACCAGGTGTTCACCTTCCTGTACGTGCTCAATTATTTCCAGTTCGAATACGGCATGGTCCATACCTGGGACCTGATCAGCGAGCGCTTCGGCTGGATGCTGGTCTGGGGAGACTACGTGCTGGTGCCGTTCTTCTATTGCCTCGCCGGCTGGTGGCTGGTCGACGCGCCGGGACAGCCGCTGTCCCCCATGGCGGCCGGAGCGATCGTCCTGCTGTTCAGTTTCGGTTTCTGGCTGTTCCGCGGCGCCAATGAGCAAAAGCACCGCTTCAAGCGCGACCCCGGAGTCACGATCTGGGGGCAACCCGCCAGGTCCCTGGACGGGCGCCTGCTGGTCTCCGGGTTCTGGGGCATCGGGCGGCACCTCAACTATACCGGCGAGATCTGTATCTACCTCTCGTTCGCGGCGACCACCGGGTTCGCCTCCTGGGTACCCTGGCTGCTGCCCGCGTGGCTGGCGTGTCTGTTGTGGCATCGTTCGAGGCGCGATGAGCGCCGCTGCCGCGCCAAGTACGGCGAACTGTGGTGGCGCTACAAGCAGCGCGTGCCTTATTCAATGCTGCCGTACGTCTATTGAGGGCAGGCATGGCATCCCGCCCGGACAGCATCGCAACCCTGCCATCGGACCAGCCCACGCCGCCGGCCGTGAAACCTGTTCCCGAACTCTCGGGAGGGTGGCCGTTGCTCGGCCACCTGCGCGAATTTCACAAGGACCCGGTGTCGATGCTCGGGCGGGGCTGGCGCGAACACGGCGACCTGGTGCGCTTCCGGCTCGGTCCCCGCGAGTTCTATCTCTTCACCGGTCCCGAAGCCCATGACTTTTATTTCAGGGCGCCGGAGGATCAGCTGGAAGCCAGGGCCGTGTACCAGTTCACGGTGCCCATCTTCGGACGCGGGGTAGCGTACGACGTCTCGCCCGACATCATGAGCGAGCAGCTCGGGTTCCTGTACCCGGCCCTGCGCGACGCCGCGATGCGCAATTATGCCCGTATCATGTTTGAGGAGACCAGGCAGTTCGCCGACGCGCTCGGTGAGAGTGGAACAATCGACCTGCCCCACGCGCTGAACGAGTTGACCGTCAGGATCGCCAGCCGTTGCCTCATTGGAGAGGAGGTCCGGGAGCAGGTGGATTCGGGTTTTGCCGAGGCTTATCACGACCTGCAGAACGGCATCAATGTGCTGGGATTTTTCCTCCCCAGGCTGCCTGTCCCGGCGCACCGGAGTCGTGACCGGGCGCGCCGCAGAATTGCCGGGATCTTCAGCGGAGTCATGGCGGAGCGCCGGCGTAGCGGGACCCGTCCCGACGATTTCATGCAGACACTTATGGACGCCCGTTACAAGGATGGCCGGGCGTTGAGCGACGAAGAGATTACCGGGATCCTGTTGACGGTATTGTTCGCGGGCCAGCACACCAGCGCGGTGCTGGCAACCTGGATCGGCCTGGAACTGCTGCGGGCGACCTCCTGCCTGGCGCAGGTAAGAGACGAGATGCAGGACATCTACCGGGCAGAAGGAGTCATGAGCCTTGCAAGTCTCAAACAACAGGTGACGCTGGAACACGTTGTACGCGAATGCGAGCGGCTGCACCCGCCTTTGATACTGCTGATCCGCAAGGCACTCAAGCCGTTGTATTACGGAGATTATGTTGTTCCCGCCGGCGCCCTGGCAATGGTGTCGCCGGCGGTCTCACACCGCCTGCCCCACCTGTTTGCCGACCCGGAGCGGTTCGCCCCGGAGCGTTTTGCTCCCCCCGCGAGCGAGCACAAGCAACACCACTACGCCTTGATCGGCTTTGGCGGCGGTAAACACCGCTGCATGGGGGAACATTTTGCCTACCTGCAGTTGAAGGCGATCTGGACCGTGCTGCTGGACCGCTTCGATTTTCACCTGGACACCGGGTTTCCCGCTCCGAATTATGGTAGCTGGGTAACGGGTCCCAGGACGCCTTGCCGGGTCCGCTACCGGCGCCGTTCGCAAACCAGCGTTTTCCGGTGAGTGCATTGTTTTGGACCGTTACGACATAGCCATTGTCGGCGCGGGACCTGTAGGCAGTGTGTGCGCGCTTGCGCACGCACGCAAAGGCGCCCGGGTGGCGTTGCTGGAAGCCAATCCCAAGGCGGCCAAGCGGCTGGCGGGGGAATGGCTGCATCCGCCTGCCGTGCGCATGTTGCAGGATGTGGGCATAACGCTCGATACGCAGCCCCACAGCGTCACGGGCAAAGGGTTTGCGGTGTTCCCGGAAGACGGTTCGGAACCGATAATGCTGCCGTACCCGGACGGCTCTCACGGCCTGGCATGTGAGCATGCGGAACTCGTCTCGTGCCTGCATGAAGCGATTGAGGACGAGCCGGGCATCGACTTTTTTCTGCATGCGCGGGTACGCGAGGTCAGCGACGGCCGGCTCGCTTACAGCCGCAACGGCGCCGGTCAATCCCTGAACGCGGCGCGCATCGTCGGCGCCGACGGCCGCGCCTCGGTCGTGCGCCAATCCCTGGGCCTGTCGGTAAAACCAATGCCCTGCTCGCGCATGGTGGGGGTCATGCTGGAAGGCGTGGACCTGCCCCTGAAGGGCTACGGCCACGTGGTGCTGGGGGCGCCGGGCCCGCTCCTGATTTATCATGTCGGGGAGCATAGTGTCCGGATAGTGGCCGATGTCCCGCTTGACCGGTGGACGCCCAGGGACAGGGTCGGCTTGCTGGCAGGTTCCTATGCCGGTTTGTTGCCGGAGACACTCAGGCCGGCGTTTGTCGAGGCGCTGCAGGCGGGGAAATTCAACGCCGCGGCCAATGAACTGAGGCAGCGCGTCACCTACGGGAGCCCGCAGCGGGTGCTTATCGGCGACGCGGCCGGGCACTACCATCCCATGACCGCGGTGGGGATGACCCTCGGTTTCGGCGATGCGCTGGCGCTGGCCGGGAGCAAGGACTTTCACGACTTCAAAACCGGGCGTATCCACGCGACCCACACCCCGGAGTTCCTGGCCATGGGGATCTACGAGGTGTTTGCCGACCACCGGGCTGAGATAGTGGCGCTGAGACACGCGATGTACCAGGGATGGCGGATGAGTTCGGTGACCCGCGACCGCACCATACGGTTACTCGGCTGTGAAGACACATCGCCGACTCGCCTCGGTTTCGCATTCACCGCGGTGGTGCTCCGGGCAGTTGCCGGTGCGGTCCCGCGATCCTGGGACCAGGTTGCCTGGCGCCGGGTGCGCGACATCGTTCATGGGATCGCCGTTCGTCTCTGGTGGCTCGTGAATGGCGTTCAGAGACTGTACTGGGCGAGAAGGGCGGGCGTGGAAAAAGATAACCGGGTCCGGGATACGATGTCCCGCGCGTTCCTGACCTCCATGGCGCCGAATGCCGGCAACTCCCGGCATGCGCAATCGAAAAAGGATGATCTGCCCGACGCCGGTCCGGCATTGTGGCGCGCAAGCGCACACCTGTCAAGCCTTCAGGGTGAGGATGGCGCCTGGGAGGGCGAGATGGTCTGGTGTCCCATGCTCACCGCGCAATACGTGCTGCTGCACCACATTATCGGCCGCCCGCTCGACCCCGGCCGGCGCCGGCGCGTGCTGCGCTCCTTTGAATGCACCCGTCTCGGGGAAGGTCTGTGGAGCCTGCACGAACACCCGCCGCCCAACCTGTTCGTCACCACCCTGGTTTACGTCGCGGCGAGACTGCTCGGTGTTGAAAGGGATGATCCGTTAATCGAACCGGCCCGGCGCTTCCTGCAGCAGGAAGGGGTGCTCGGCATCCCGAGCTGGGGAAAGTTCTGGCTGGCGCTCCTCAACCTCTACGACTGGCGCGGGGTAAACACCATTCTGCCGGAGTTATGGAGCCTGCCGAACCGGCTGGTATTACACCCCTCGAACTGGTATTGCCATACCCGGCTTATCTACCTGGGGATGGCGGCGGTTTACCCGCACCGGTTCCAGGCGCCGGTCACGCCCCTGATCGCATCGTTGCGGGAGGAACTGTTCCCCGAGGGGTATGACGAGGTTGATTTTTCCAGGGGGCGTAACCGCTTGCGGGAGGCCGACCTGTACGCCCGGCCCGGTGTATGGCTGCGGGCCGGATTCGGATTTGCGCGGCTGTACGAACGGTTTCACAACAAGCGCCTGCGCGCCCGCTGCATGGAAGCGCTGGTCCGGCAGATAAGATGGGAGCTGCAAAGCACCAACCATAACAGCATCTCCCCGGTCAGCGGCTTCCTCAATATCCTGGCCCTGTGGCTGCGCGATCCCGGTGACAGCGACTGCCTGCAGGCGCTCGCGCAACTGGATGGATGGATCTGGGAGGACGAAGAGCGCGGCGCGCGGGTCACCGGCGCCAGGAGCAGTTCCTGGGACACGGGCTTCTCCCTGCAGGCGCTGGCAGCGATCCCCGGTCTGGACGGGGTGGAAGACGCGCTCCGGAAAGGGGCCGCCTTTTTGCGCGGGCAGCAGATCGGCGCGAGCTTTGAAGGGTTTCGCGAGGCGTACCGGACCGATCCCAAAGGCGGCTGGTGTTTCCCCGGGGCATGGCATGGCTGGCCGGTGAGCGACTGCACCGCGGAAGCGGTACTGGGCATACTCGCCGCCGATCCCGGCGCTGCGGACGAGCAGGCGCTCGGCGATGCAGTTCAATTCATGTTGCGCGCCCAGAACCGTGACGGCGGTTTCGGCAGCTACGAGGCGCGCCGCAGCGCGTTTGATCTCGAATGGCTGAACCCGGCCGAAATGTTCGGCGATTCGATGACCGAGCATTCCTATGTCGAGTGCACCGCGTCCTGCCTCGCGGCCTTTGCCGCGTGCGGGGAGCGTTTCCCGCACATGACGAACCAGGCCTTGACGGATGCTGTCGCGCGGGCAGAGGCCTGGCTGCGCCGCGTCCAGGAACGCGACGGGTCGTGGCGCGGCGTATGGGGCGTGCAGTTCATCTACGGCACCTTGTTCGGCATCCGGGGCCTGCGCGCGGCCGGCGCCCGTCCCGGCGATCCGGCGCTGCGCCTCGCCTGCCGGTGGCTGCTGGAGCGCCAGCGCGGGGACGGGGGCTGGGGCGAGCATCACCGCGGCTGCCTCACCGGGCGCTACGTGGAACACGAGGAAAGCCAGGTGATCCAGACCGCGTGGGCATTGATTGCATTGCTGGAGGCGGGCGAATCGGACTCGAGCGCGCTGACCCGCGGCGCCCGGTTCCTGATGGATGCCCAGCAATCCGACGGCTCATGGCCCAGGCAGGACATGGCCGGGGTATTTTTCCGCACCGCGCTGTTGGACTACGTCCTGTACCGGCAGTATTTTCCCCTGCACGCGCTGGGCCTGTACGAGCAGCGGCGCCGGGAACGGCAGGGAGCCGGCGTCTCTGGTATAGTAATCAAATGACGGAAACGAAGTACGTTTTTGACCCCGACGTCCTGCGCGAGGTCGCCCATTCCCATCTGGACCTGCCGCTGGAGGAGATGCTGCCTGCCATCGCCCGGGACCTTGCCGAACGCTATCCCGGCCGGATCGATACCAGGCCCGACTGGTTCTTCTCCAACGCCGGTGGCGTCATGGGACAGCTCACCATCCTTTATGCTTCGCTGCGGGAGTACGTCATCTTTTTCGGCACCCCCATCGGCGGTACGGGACACACCGGGCGCTATCATTTTGTCGAGGATTACGCGTACATCCTGGACGGGGAGATGTGGTACTACGACGAAGGCGATATTCACAGGAAGGAATACCGCAAGGGTGACGTCCAGCATTTGACCAAAGGCATTGCAAAAGGTTTCAGGATGGAAGACCGCGCCTGGATCCTCGAATACGTGCGCGGTCCCGTTCCCACCATGCTGCCGTTCGGGGTTGCGGATACCCTGTTCAGCACCCTTGATTTCAGGACCCTGTTCCGCACGTTCTCGATCTATACCCGGCACGTGCTGCGTTCCTTCAGAAAACACCGGTAGTTTGTCAACGGGGATACCCCGTTCGTCATTCCCGCGCAGGCGGGAATCCAGTGAAAAAACATTCCTTATAAGGAGTTTTATTGTCTACTGGATTCCTGCCTTCGCAGGAATGACGAACAGGGCGCGATTTATGACGTTACATGTTATTAGGTTACAATACGCACGGGAACTCCGGGTTATATGAGTTTCCCAGGGCAATAATTCCAGGAGACAAACAATAATGAGCATAGCTGTAGCCCCCAAAGCCGGGGTCATCTTCAAATCCTACGAGCCGCTGGCGTCCATGCAGGCGTATGCGCGCCAGACCGAGGAATCCAACCTGATGGGCGGGTTCTGGATCGCCGAGGCCTACCACTGGTTCCGCCAGTACGGGCTGGAGGCCCGCGGCTGTTTCACCACCCTGGCCGCGGTGAGCGTGGCGACGGAAAGGATACCCATAGGGCTCGGCATCACCTCGCCCTACATGCGCCACCCCACCATCCAGGCGTCCGAGGCGGCGGGCATCGACGAGTTGTCCGGCGGCCGCTTCATCATGGGCATCGGCGTGGGCAAGGTGGGTATCGAATACCTGGAATACGACATCGAGAAGCTGAGGCCGGTCGGGGTCCACCATGAATCCATTGAGATCATGCGCAAGGTGTTTGCCGGGGAGGCTTATGAGTACAAGGGAAAATATTTCGAATCATCCATGCCGGCGTTCGACCGGGCCGGCGCCGGTCTGCGCACCGAAATCCCCATCTACGTGGGCGCCACCGGGCCGTTCATGCAGAAGCTCTCGGGCCGGGAAAGCGACGGGATGCTGCTGGCGGGACTGACTTCACCCGTGTTCGTCAAGTACGCCCGGGAGAACATGGAGGCCGGGGCCGAAAAGGCGGGCAGGACCCTGCCGCCGGATTTCCCGGTAGGCGGCGTGATCCTGTGTTCCTGCTCCCGGGACGGCGACAAGGCGCGGGATGCCACCCGCCCCTACACAGGGACCTACGTGGTCAACAAGATCAGGAACATAAAAAACGACGTGATCCTGGCCGGTTCGGGCCTGCCGGACTCCGCCTGGGAGCCGTTCCGCCAGGCCATCGCGGACGGCACCCAGGACAACGTCACCCAGTTCGTGACCGACGAGATGATGCGCAGGTTCACCGTGATTTCCGGCACCCCGGAGGACTGTCTCGAGATCACCCAGGAACTGGTGGACGCGGGACTGAACCTGCCCCTGCTGGAAGTGGTCGGCGCCAGCGAGGCCGACAACCTGGAGACCATCCGCCTCATGGGCGAGGAGGTCGTCCCTAATCTGAGGCCGGCGCAGTGATGAGGGTATAACTGATGAAATTAGCGACATTTGACATTAACAGCAGCGGCAAACGCACCATCGGGGTGTACCATAACGGCGCTTATGTGGACCTTGCCACCCTGTCCGGCGGGTTGTTGCCGGCGGACATGATCGAGTTCCTCAAGGGGGGCGAGGCCATTAAGGACCAGGCCCGCACCCTGCTGGCCGGGGTCGGGGGCAGTGCGGGACAGTATGTTTACCCGGAAGACCAGGTCACCCTGCAATCGCCGGTGCCGTTGCCCGGCAAGATCGTGCATACCTCCTGCAATTTCGACTCCCACCTGGAGGAACTGACCACCTGGAACGACCCGGAATGGGAGTCCCACAACTGGGGCGATTTCCATTTTGAACACCCCACCGGGTTCCTGGAAGCGCCGTCATCCGTGGTGCCCAGCGGCGCCGGGGTCGAGATACCGGTGTTCACCCGGCAACTGGATTACGAGATAGAGATCGCCATCATCATCGGCAAGGAAGCCTACAAGGTCGGCGTCGAGGAAGCTTTCGATTACGTGGCGGGTTACACCATCTTCAACGACCTGTCCGCCCGGGACATCCAGGCCCGGGAACACTCCAACAAGGTGATCCTGATGGGCAAGAGCTTCAAGGGTTCCTGCCCCCTGGGACCCTGGCTGGTCACCCTGGACGAACTGGACGACCCCCACGACCTGGACATGAAGCTGCGCGTCAACGGCGAAGTGCGCCAGGACGCCAATACCGGGCAGATGCACTACAAGACCGCGGAACTGGTCTCCTGGTGGTCCCACATGGGCCTGTACCCCGGCGACGTGATCACCAGCGGCAGCCCACCGGGCGTCGCGGCCGGCATGGATTCCCCCAGGTGGCTGCAACCGGGCGACACGGTGGACGCAACCATCGCAAAACTGGGTACTCTGACAACCAGGATCATATAATTGCTGAACGGAAACCCGGGGTCAGAGAAAAAATTCTGGCGGAAACCCGGGGTCAGAGTAAGAAATTCGAAGAATTTTTACTCTGACCCCAAATATCCCCAAATATGATGTTAAACAAACAAGGTATAAAGAATGAACACTGAAGTAAACAAGGAACTGCTGGCCAAAGCCATCGACCACATCGACAGGCAGCGGCTGGTAAAACTCGTCATGGACCTGGTGGACATCCCCAGTCCCACCGGTGAAGAGGAGGGCGTTGCCCGCGCCCTGCACGAGATTTTCGGCTCAGCCGGATTTGACGCCACCCTGCAACCCATCGGCGACGACCGTTACAACGCCATCGGCCGCCTGCAAGGGGAGGGCGGCGGCAAGTCCCTGATGTTCAACGGCCACCTGGACACCTCGTTCGGCCCGGAACAGGCCCACCGCGGCATCGGTTACCAGTGCAAGGCCACGCTGGTCGACAACGAGTGGATCTACGGCATGGGGTCGTTCAACATGAAGAGCGCCATGGGGACGTACATCGTCGCTACCGAGGCGATCCGCAAGGCCGGCATCAAGCTGGCCGGCGACGTGGTGATCGCGGGCGTGGCCGGCGAGATAGAGAAGGCGCCGGTGAATGACTTCGAGGGCAGGCAATACCAGGGCTACGGCGTCGGCACCAAGTTCGCGATTACCCACGGCGCAGTGGCCGATTTCTGCATCCTGGGCGAACCCACCAACATGATGCTGATCCCGCGCCACTGCGGCACCACCTGGCTCAAGATCACCGTGCCGGGGCGCCTGATCCATACCGCCTGGTCCAAGGTGGAGACCAACGCGATCAACAAGTCCCGCAAGGTCCTGGACGCCATCCACGACTGGATCCCCGGTTACTGCGAGCGCAACCGGGTAGATGATTTCCAGCCCCGTGTGAACGTCTCGGCCATCGAAGGAGGCTGGCCCTGGCGCGGCGCCAGGACCCCGGACAACTGCTGCATCTACGTGGACGTCAGGACCATCCCCGGCGTGATGCCGGTCCAGGTCTATGACGAAGTGCGCAGGGTCATTGCGGACGCTGTCAACGCCAACGAAGAACTGGCCGGCACCAAGGTGGAGATCTTCCTGTCCGCGCCCGGCACCTCCATACCGGACGACCACGAACTGGTGCAGACCGTCATCAAGGCGCATACCGACCAGCTCGGCGAGCCGCCGCAGATGGGCATGGAAACCTGGTACAGCGATGCCGCGCACATGAATCGCTACGGCATCCCAACGGTGAATTACGGCTCAGCCGGCCGCATCCGCACCACCGGCGGCGGCGGCTTCTCCACCGCCCAGGGCGAAGCGGTCCATATCGGTGACATGCTGGATATCATCAAAGTCTACATCCAGTCCATCCTGATGATCTGCGGGGGTCGGACCAGTCCAGGGTGACATAACTAACTGAATAGTAAAAGAAAAAATTTAATAAAGGCGTGCTATTCAACGCTTAGAACACAGTTTTTACAGGCAAAAACAGGGTTTTAAGGAAACAGTGACTGAATCCGTCCCCGGATGCGATCAGATTAATAATGTTACAATCAAATAATCCTGTATATCCTGTGCATCCATGTTAAATATTGATGAAGTCCTGTCATGGTCCGGTCTTGATGTAAGGGAGTTGATGGCGCGCGCGGCGGCGCTGCGCGATGAGGGACACGGCCGTGTCGTTTCCTACTCTCCAAAGGTTTTTATCCCACTGACGAAGCTGTGCCGCGACGTATGCCATTACTGCACCTTCGCGCAACCGCCGCGGCGGGGGCAACGGGCCTATCTCAATATCGAGGAGGTACTGGACATAGCCCGGGCCGGCGCGGAGGCGGGTTGCCACGAAGCCCTGTTCACCCTGGGGGACAAGCCGGAACTGCGCTACAAGGTTGCCCGGGATGAACTGGAGGACCTGGGCCATGCCTCGACCTTGTCCTACCTGCGGGAAGCAGCGCAGGCGGTGCTGGATGAGACCGGCCTGTTGCCGCACATGAACCCCGGCGTGATGACCCAGGCCGAGTTACAGGACCTGCGCCCGGTGTCGGTATCCCAGGGCCTGATGCTGGAGAGCAGCTCCGAGCGCCTGTGCGGGAAAGGCGGACCCCATTACGGTTCGCCGGACAAGAAGCCGCAGGTGCGCCTGGACAGCATTGCCGCGGCCGGCGCGGCGCGGGTGCCGTTTACTTCCGGCATCCTGATCGGCATTGGCGAGACGCGGGATGAGCGCCTGGAAGCCCTGCTGGCCCTGAAGGAACTGCACGACAGCCACGGGCACATCCAGGAGATTATCGTCCAGAACTTCAGGCGCAAGCCCGGCACGAAGATGCACGATGCCCCGGAACCCGCATTGGAAGAACTGCTGTGGACCATCGCCATCGCGCGCATCATCTTCGGCCCGCACATGAACATACAGGCGCCCCCCAACCTGACCCTGGACGAGTCGCTGCCGGCCCTCATCAACGCGGGGATTAACGACTGGGGCGGCGTTTCGCCCGTGACCCCCGACCACGTCAACCCGGAAGCGGCCTGGCCGCACCTGGATCAGCTGCGGGCCGCGACGGAAGCGACCGGCAAGACGCTGGCGCCGAGACTACCGGTTTACCCGGATTACATCGAAAAACGCGATACCTGGATCGACCCGGCCCTGCATACGCGGGTATTACGAAAAATCGATGCCGCCGGCTTCGCCCGCCCGGACGACTGGGCGCCGGGGGGGCAAGGCCAGGGGAAAGTTATATGTCATTCCCGTGAAAACGGGAATCCAGTAGACAACAAAACTCCTTTAATTGACAAAGCCAGGGCCGGCACACGTCTTGATGAACAGGAGATTATCAGCCTGTTCAACGCCCGCGGCGCCGATGAAGACGCCGTGATACAGGCAGCCGATGACCTGCGCCGGACAATGAACGGCGACACGGTCAGCTACGTGGTCAACAGGAACATCAACTACACCAATATCTGCTATTTCGGCTGCGGCTTCTGCGCGTTTTCCAAGGGGCGCGTGGCCGAGAACCTGCGCGAGCGCGGTTACAACCTGCACCTGGACGATATACAGGCGCGGGTCTCCGAAGCCTGGGAGAGAGGCGCCACCGAGGTCTGCCTCCAAGGGGGCATCCACCCGGACTATACCGGCGACACCTACCTGGCCATTGTCCGTGCGGTGAAGGAAGCGCAGCCGGACATGCACGTGCATGCATTCTCGCCGCTGGAGATCAGGCAGGGGGCGGAGACCCTGGGCCTGCCGCTCAGGGACTATCTCGGGCAATTGAAGCAGGCCGGCCTGGGCACGCTGCCCGGCACCGCGGCGGAGATCCTGGATGATGAGATCAGGCAGATCATCTGCCCGGACAAGCTGAACACGGCACAATGGCTGGAGGTCATGAGGACCGCCCACTCACTGGGCCTTAATTCCACGGCCACCATCATGTTCGGCCACGTGGACGGGCCGCTGAACTGGGCGCGCCACCTGCTGCGCATCCGCGATTTACAGGAAGAGACGGGCGGTTTCACCGAGTTCGTGCCGCTGCCCTTCGTGCACATGGAAGCGCCCATGTACCGCAAGGGCCGGGCGCGCAAGGGTCCGACCTTCCGCGAGGCGATCCTGATGCACGCGGTCGCCAGACTGGTATTGCACCCGCATATCACCAATATACAGGCCTCCTGGGTGAAGCTGGGAATGGACGGCCTCAGGGCCTGCCTGGATGCAGGAGTTAACGACGTAGGCGGCACCCTGATGAACGAGAGCATCAGCCGTGCGGCCGGCGCCTCCCACGGCCAGGAATTCACCGCCGAAGGCATGCGCCGCCTGATCACAGACGCAGGCAGGGTGCCGCAGCAACGCACGACCCGTTACGAAGCAGTGACGGAGGCCGGGAAAGTCGGGAACATAACACTTGATTCTGAATTATGGAATTGCAGGGGTCAGAGTAAAATTTCTGACGAAATTCTTACTCTGACCCCGAGTGTCTCGCCAATTCCACGGCACCAGGGGTCGGAGTAAGAAATTCGAAGAATTTTTACTCTGACCCCATATATCCTCACTGGATTCCCGCCTGCGCGGGAATGACGAACGGGGCTTGGAACGAAGGGAAAGAGTACCAGCGATGGTAAGATAGTGACGGTGATAAAAGTAACTGAAGAGCGGGGACGGATTTCAAATCCGTCCCCTGAAGAATATGGAGAAACATGCAAACTGAAGTGAGGACGGTCTGCCGCGCCTGCGGCCACGGCGGTTGCGGCGTATACGTGGCCGTGGAAGACGGCAAGCCGGTCAAGATCAAGCCGGATTGGGACCATCCGGTCAGCAAGGGCTATACCTGCAAGAAGGCCCACGGCTACCTGGAACTCCAGGAACACCCGGACCGCCTGCTCTATCCCATGCAGCGAGTCGGGGAGCGGGGCGAGGGCAAGTGGCGGCGGCTGTCCTGGGACGAGGCCCTGACGACCGTTGCCGACAAACTGAACGAGATAAAACGGGAATCCGGCGCTGAATCGGTGGTATTCGGCCACGGCACCGGGCGTGATTTCCACCGTTTCGTGTACCGGGTCGCCAACCTGTACGGCTCGCCCAACGTGCTGACGCCGGGGCACATGTGCTACTTGCCGCGTATCGCCATCTGCAAGGTGATGGGCATGGATATCCCACTCTGCGACTACGACAACAAGCCGAAATGCGTGATCGCCTGGGGCAGCAACCACCTGATCTCCAACCCGGACGAGAACAAGGGCATCAACCTGGCCCATACCCTGAGAGACGGCGCCAGATTGATCGTGATCGACCCCCGCGGCAGCAAGCTGGCCAACAAGGCGGACCTGTGGCTGCAACTGCGCCCGGCCACGGACTCGGCGCTGGCCATGGGCATGATGCACGTCATCGTCAAGGAGGACCTGTATGATCATGATTTTGTTGAGAAATATACGACCGGCTTCGACAAGCTGAAGGAACGGCTGGAGCGCTTCCCGCCGGAGGTGGTGGAGCGCATCACCTGGGTGCCGAAGGAGAAGATCATCGCCGCGGCCAGGCTGTATGCCACCACCAGGCCCGCGGCCCTGCAATGGGGCGTGGGCATCGAGCAGAACATCAACTGTGTGGACGCGGACCGCGCCCTGATCTACCTGGTGGCCCTGACCGGCAACCTGGACGTCCCCGGCGGCAACGTGATCTTCGGGCTGCCGCCCGGATTGCCGCGGGCCCGGTTTGCCCTGTTTCACGAGTTGCCGGAGGAACAAAAGCAGAAACTGCTGGGCGGCGATCAATACAAGCTGGGCGCCTCCATCAACCGCATTACCCCCCACGTCGTCTGGGACGCCATCGAGAGCGGCGACCCGTACCGGGTGCGCGCCATGGTGCTCTTCGCCAGCAACCAGTTGGCGGCCCGGGAAAACGCCGACCGGGTGTACGAGGCCTTGAAGAATGTAGAGTTCCTGGTCGCCACCGACATCTTCAAGACTGCCACGACCGAACTGGCCGACATCGTCCTGCCCGCGGCCACCTGGCTGGAGAACGACAACATCGCCGATTACTGGAAGGTGCACGGGTACGTGTTCCCGCGCCGCAAGGTGGTTGACGCTCCCGGCGAGGCCTGGCCGGACCACATCATACTGAATGAACTGGGGAAGAAACTGGGCTTTGAGGACCGCTTCTGGGACACCTACGAGGAGTCGCTGGACTTCATCCTGGAGCCTGCCGGGGTGACCTGGGACGAATTCAAGGACATGCCGTACCTGCAAACCGAGCCGGAGTTCCGGAAGCACGAGAAGTATGGCTTCAACTCCGAGTCGGGCAAACTGGATTTCTACCTCAGGCAGTACGAGGACTGGGGCTACGACCCGCTGCCGGATTTTGTCGAACCGCCGGAAAGCCCGGCCAGGGAGGAAGCGTTCGTGTCCCGATATCCCACGGTGCTGATCACGGGTCACCGCATCTTCAACTTCTTCGGTTCGGAACTGCGCCAGTCACACTACCTGCGCAAGGGCCACCCGGACCCGCTCATCGAGTTACACCCGGAACTGGCCCAGGCAAAGGACATCGAAAACGGCGACTGGGTCTGGGTGGAAACGCCCCGGGGCAGGGTGAAACTCCGGGCAAAACTGTCCGACGGGATAGATCCCAGGGTAGCCAGCGCCGAATTCGGCTGGTGGTTCCCGGAGAAGGGCGCGCCGGACTACGGCTGGCGCGAGTCCAACGTCAACGTCCTGACCATGGACGGCCCGCCCCTGGACCCGGGCATGGGGGCTACCAACCTCAAGGGACTGATGTGTAATATCGAGAAGGTGTAAATCCAGGGGTCAGAGTAAAAATTCTTCGAATTTCTTACTCCGACCCCACCGTTCCCCCCAGACCGGGGTTCTCATTTCGTCATGCCGGGCTGTCGTCATACCGGGCCTGACCCCCTAATTTCGTCATGCCGGGCTTGACCCGGCATCCAGTGGAATACAGTGTCGCCCGTTGGGCGACCCATTATTTGACTGGATTCCGGCTTTCGCCGGAATGACGAGTGGGCGGAAACCAGGGGTCAGAGTAAGAAATTCGTCAGAATTTTTACTCTGACCCCATATATCAAAACTCACAACATAAAGGAAATATTCCCCTGCGCCTGATCCGCGTCGATCAGGTTGACCTGCTTCACCTCGACGAGCCAGTTCCCCCCGTCCTGTCGTTGCAGCACATAACCACCCATGCAGGCAAGCGCGCCGCGTTCGCCTTTCCGGTAGGTATGAACGGTCAAATTCGCACGCACCCGCAGTTCGTCCTCACCGACCGCCCAGATCTCGATATTACTCAGGCAATGCCGGGTACGCGTGGGCGGCAACTGCGAAAAGGCAAAGCCGGTGCGGAACCGGGCGATCTTGTCCTCCAGGCGGCGCCGGTCCTGTATCTCCCAGGTGATGGTGCGTCCCGGATCGTGGGGCGTCGGATCACTGGGGACCCAGTAAACACATTCATCCTGGAACAGGTCCAGCCACTCTTCGAAGCGGCCGTCGTCCAGCAGGCGGCACTCGCGGTGGAGCAGGGCGGTGATTTCGTGGTGGAGGTCGGGCGCAACGGGCGGTCCGGGGTTGCTCCACTCTTTTGCTATTTCGTACAGACGCCGGTAGTAGTCCTCATCGACATAGGTGGAGGGCCCCGGCGTCTGTTGCAGTAACGTTTTTTGTGTCACATCAGTCCTCCATGCTCATCAGGCGCTTCCATTCCTTGTAGAAGGTACGCATAGTGATATCGCTGGTCACCGGCGCCCTGGTGCCGTCGTCTTCCACTACCTCCCGGTCGCTGTGCAGGTGCCGGCTGCAATCCACCCATTCGGCTTCGGGGATACCAAGGCCGGCCTGGCAGGATTCGAAGTTCTCCACGTCATCCACCTCGCCGAACATGGGGAAATCCTCCTGGGTGCGCATGCGCATCGCGTTCACCTCGTCCGGCAGGTTGGAGACGGTAGTGGCGAACCAGTAGAGATCGGTCTCGGCCACGCCCAGCGGGTCGATCAACTGTACCTGGTTGCCTATCAGCAGCAGGTTCGGGAAGACGGTCAGGTTCATGCCGGCGCCTACCGCCAGTTCAAGCAACCGTCTTGCTTCATCAACGCCGTATTTGTCCGGCAGGGACTGCTCCAGATGTTCCCGTCCCGGCTGCGGGCGCTGCAGCTCCCAGGCGGATACCTTGTGCATCTCGGGGCGCTGGTCCAGGTAGTAGTGCCCGTTCCGGAAACCCTTCACAAACATGTCGCTTGCGTCCGGATCGGCCGCGAAATACTGCATGTCCTTGTCGCCGTAGCGGGACGCCGCCATCATCAGCAGGGAGCGGTGGGAATAGGCCGGGTGGTAGCCATCCCCCTGGTTGTCGGTGACGAATTTCCAGTTGGCCGCAATGCGGTAGCGCTGGGTCCCGCTCACCTCCACCTCTCCACCGCCGTAGCGGTCCAGCCACTCGTCAATGACCTGCCTGGCGCCGGCAAGGTAATCCTCCAGGGCCGGCTGTTCCGGATCGAGGCAGGCGAAGATGAAACCGCGATATGAGCTGACCCGCGGCGCCCTCAACAGGTCGAATTTCCCGCTTTCCCGGTCCGCATCGTATGCATAGTCCAGGGGCACGGACACGGAGCGGCCCGCATGATCGTAAGTCCATGAGTGGTAGGGGCAGACAAACACCTTGCAACTCCCCTTATCCTCGCGGCACACCTTCGCGCCGCGGTGCGCGCAACGGTTGAAAAGCACATGTACATCAGCATGAGCATCCCGGGTGATAATGACCGGGCGCCCGCCCAGGTGGCGGGTGACAAAATCCCCCGCTTTGGGAATTTCACTCTCGTGACCGACGAACACCCAGGTATGCGCAAAAATACTGTACATCTCGCGCCGGAACAGCGCTTCACTGGTATAAACCGACCGGTGGATACGGTCTTCCTGGATGAGGTAGCCCCAGTCAGCAGCGGGATCAGCAGCGTTCATTGAAGAATAACGTACCAGTATGGGGTCGGACCAGTCAAGACTTACATAAGCAACTGAATAATAAAGGAAAAAATACAGAAAGATGTGCTTTTTGACACTTAGAGCACGGTTTTCATCGGGAAAAACAGGGTTTTAAGGCCAGATTCGGCCCCATCTTCCATTTCACCGACTACCGGATCGGCGTCATCTGCTGTTCATCGGCGCCCAGCAACGTGCGGCCGTACATCTCCTCCTTCATGCCCGGCACCGACAAACCGTGCCGGCTGGCTACATGCATGTCGCGCCAGATCCGTTGCAGCGGGTTATTCAGCGCGAAAGCGCCTGCGCCCTGCACATCAAGCAATAAGTCCACGCCTTCGCGGCACATGCGATGTGCCTGTGCCGAACGCATGGCAAACGTCGCGCGGTCGATCGCCGGGAACGGGCGCGCCGTCAGTGCCTGCGCATCGAGGGCGTCGGCGGTGGCGCGCGTCTGCTCCAATGCCGTCTCGATCAACCAGGTGGCGCGCGACATTGCAAACTGGGTTGCCGGCGACTTGGTGGTATCCGCATAAAACGTATAAGTCATCGGTTTGGGACGTGTCGTGATGCGTTCCATGGTCAGCTCCAGCGCGGCTTTCGCGAGGCCGACCACGGGCACCAGTGTCGCGACGTGAAAGACCACGACGGAATCCATCTGGTATTGCGCTTCAGCGGGGTAGGGTGTTTCGAACTGGTGGTTCATCATCGCGGACAAGGTGGTCGTTTCCTCGTCCGGAATAAAAACATCCCGGATTTCATAGGTGTTGCTGCCGGTCCCGGCCATACCGGCGACATGCCAGGTGTCGCGGACCGGGATCCCGCTGGTCTCGACCAGCCCGATCATGTTGTCTGTCTGCGACCCGTCATCGTCCAGCAGCGGAAAACCGATCAACGCCCAATCGGCGTGCGAGCTGCCTGACGAGTACGGCCAGTCGCCGGAGACCGTCGTGCCGCCGTCATGCCGCTCGGCGCGCCAGCCGGGCATCGGCGCGAGCGGCACCGCAACCTTCGCCGAAGCCGAGTTGCCGGCCCATACACGCTCCTGGACCGCAGCGCTCATCTGCCCGGTCTGCCAGTCGCCATGATTGAGGATGAAGGAAAACCACGCGGATGAACCGCAGGCGCGCGCCAGCAGGACGGTCGATTCCACGTAAGTCCGGTAGCCGGCCTCGTACCCGCCCGCCCGTCGCGGCGCGAACAGTCGCAGGGCGCCGGATTCGACCAGGGCAGCGAAAGATTCCGGCGTCAGATCACGTTCTGCCTCCGCGTCTGCGGCCCCGTCGGCCAGCGCCGGCAGTATCGCTTCCACCCTGGCCAGGACTTCCTTGCGCACCTCACCGAGGTCGCGCGCAAAGCGCGCCGCCGGCGGGCTTTCAGCTTGTGTCGTGGTCATGTGACGTCAATTCTCCAAAATTATTTTTGTATAATTAATCTCTCTGTGTAGTATTATCAAGCCACCCTGGAAACGAGGCAAGCGGATGCTCAAGAAACTTCACCACGTTGCCTATCGCTGTCTCGACGCTGAAGCGACGCGGCGATTTTATGTCGATGGCCTGGGCCTGAAGCTCGCCGCCGCGCTGGTCCAGGAGTACGTGCCGTCACTGCAACGCAACGAGCCCCACAACCACATTTTCTTCGAGATGGAAGACGGCAGTTTCATCGCCTTCTTTGACATCCTCGAAGACGCCGGCCCGGCCGCGCGGGACAAACCGGATTGGGCGCAGCACCTGGCTCTGGAAATCGGCTCCCGCGAAGAAGGGGCGGCCCTGGCAGAGCGATTGCGTGATATGGGCACCGACGTGCTGGGACCGGTGGAACACGGCATGTGCGACAGTTGGTACTTCTACGATCCGAACGGCCATCGCCTCGAAGTGTCCGTCCGCACAGACAGCAAGGCGATGTGGTCGCAGATGGCGCAGGACGCGGTAGTGGAAATGGACAAGTGGAACGCCCGCAAGGCCGGCGCGAAAACCAAGTAGCCCGGATTTCTCACCAGGTCGCTTGTTGCTATCTGAAACATTTTTGCTATCAATCAGTTATGTCAGTTTTTCTGTTTTCTCAACATTACATACTGCGCTTGATGCGCCCTTGCTTGTCTTTTTTGCGCCTGCGGGCACGTGCTCCCTCAACCATAGGAACCACTATGCTTTCGGTCGCAGGCGCCCGCAGGCGCAAAAAATCCGGCGCAATCATCGCATCACCTGGTGAGAAATCCGGGCTAGCGGAGCGCCCTTGCAAATAGAAGTACTGCGGGAACCTTTCGCCCGGGACGGCTATACGAT
>JAJDUB010000014.1 GCA_022826885.1 Gammaproteobacteria bacterium | reverse complement strand
TGCAAGGGGAGTGGTCTTATAGGTTTCGCTGCGCCACTGGAACCCGGCGGCAAAGTTCAGATCGCCGCCCGGTAGAGTCCACCAGGGCAGGATGCCGGAGAATACGGCATCCAGCACCAGCAGTGAGGTTTTGCCGCTGTTACCATAATCGTCGTTCACCATGTAGTCGAAGATATCCTGGTTGTTCAACGCCGGATTATAGTCGGGGTTCTCTGCAAGACCGTTGGGAACATTGGGGTGCGAACCCGGCATTGAATTGGAAAACGGTATCCAGTAGCGGCAAGGTCCCTGACCAGCATGAGTCATGAGCGTTTCCAAGGGAAAAAACAGCCTGCCGTTTCCGTCATACTGGTTGGGCACCAGTTGTTCGCACTCCGAACCGCCCAGACCCTGGCGCGCCCGGGCATCCCGGTATCCCATCGTATCGCCCGCATCAAATCGCCGCTTCGACCTGGAATACGTAGCCGCCAGACTCCAGTCGTAATCAGCCAATGAACCCTCCAGGGCCAGGTTTGCCCGCCACAATTCGGTCTGCGAACCGATGCCGCGTAGCGGGCCGTCCTGGCCGTAGGAACGGCCGAAGAACCAGGCCGTTTCCTGCCAGGCCGGCGGAATACCGGCCGCGGTCTGTTCCGGGTCCCCGGTCCAGCGGCAGAAATCCCGGTCACACCAGGCGTAATCGCCGTACAGGTGCGGATACTTGCCGGCCATATCCACCAGGCCGGGATTGTTGGCGCGTATGGTCCGGGTTTCATCCACCAGCCGGTTGGGTGGAAAAGACGGTGAGACATGCGTCGAGGGTGCGCGGCTGTCCGTCATGAGAAACTCACCGGACAGCGTAGTTGAATCATTCAGGTCCAGGGAGAGTTCCGTGAACCACTGCCAGCGCTCCGTTTTCTCGGTCAGGTTGAAGAACGGGGTATACTGGAAATGGCAGAAACCGCCGTCCGTATTGCCCAGCACGCCCTTGTTGGTGCGGTTCCCGCCAAGTTTTTCACAGTTGGGATCGACGATGCCGCTGGCCAGCATCCCCGTGAAACCACCCACGGGCGCGGCCTTCCAGCGGTCCAGCGGCACCACGACCGCCGGCCTGCCGATACTGGACCAGCCGCCTAAAGGACTCTCCTCGTAGGGCAACACGGCCCAGTCGCGCTTGATGAGTTCGAGTTGGCTGCGCCTCATATAACTGAAGGAACTGACGGCGTGAGCGCGGTTTTGCAGCAGGTCGGTACCGAGGATGATGCCGGCCTCGGTGTCACCGGCAGAACCGTCGATGCCCTTGTAGTCGGCCGAGACCTCCAGTCCGGAGAAGTCGCTGCGGGTGATATAGTTCATCACCCCGGCGATCGCGTCGGAACCGTAGGTGGACGCAGCGCCTTCCCGCAGGATCTCGACGCGCTCGAGGGCGACCGAGGGCAGCATATTCACGTCCACCAGCAATTGTGCCTGGGCGCTGATGGCGTGGGGCGACCAGGTGCTGCGGCGCCCGTTGATCAGCACCAGGGTGCGGCTGGGCCCGAGCCCGCGCAGGTTGGCGGTTGCCCGGTCGGGACCGGCGCCGGCCTGGAAGAAGTCGGTCTCGCCGTCCGCCCCCTGGCTGAAAGAAAGGTTCTTGATGAGCTCGATTATCGTGGGGGAGCCTTCGTAAGCAAGGTCATCCCGCGTCAGGGTGGTAACCGGCAAGGATGCATCTGCGTGGGCGCCCTTGATGTGGGACCCGGTGACTACGAGCTCCTCTACGACATCATCCTGGGCCAATCCGGCAACGGGCAACCCCATCAATATGAACAACAGCAATACAAATCTGGGTGCGTTATTGTTATGCAACACTTCACTCATATTCTGATCGCCACACATCGTCGGATACAGATAATATCACTTCATGAACTATTATATCCGGCATACGCCGGAAAAGCCTGTGTTGCATTTCGCGGCCCTGCATTCCACTGCTCTTGAACATCCCTGCGTAACTTGATAAATTGTCTGCCGTTTTTCTGAAAAATGCATCAAATCAGCATAACAGCGCCATTCAATCTCCTGATTTCTTCATGACAACTGAAAATACTGCTTTCTGGGTCGGAAAAACCTTCGACGACTTCCTGTTCCGCCCGCAAAAAGGGATGACGGGCTCGCGCCGGGACATCAGCCTGGCTACTGTCCTGACCGACCGCATCTCCCTGGAGTTGCCCATCGTCTCGTCCAATATGGACAGCGTAACCGGCGCGGACATGGCCAGGGCCATGGCGATGGAAGGCGGCATAGGCGTGATCCACCGCGCCATGACTATCGAGAGGCAGGCGCGCAAGGTAGCGCAGATAAAACGCAGCCAGAGCGCTGTCATCAACCAACCCTTGTGCCTGCCCCTGGGCACTACCATTAAGCAGGCCAGGAACTTCGCCCATAACCATTCGATTACCGGCATCCTGATCGAGACGGAACCCGGCAGCAACATCCTGGCCGGGCTGCTGTCGCAACGGGATATGCCCTGGAACAGTGATCACGATGACCAGCCTGTGGAGCACTTCATGACTCCTTTCGACCGGCTGGTTGTCGACAAACCGGGTATTTCCATCGAACAGGCCTCGAAGATCCTGTTCGAACATCGCATCGAGCGCCTGCCGCTGGTCGATAACGAGCGGCACATACGCGGGTTGATCACCCGGCGCGACATCTTTTCCCTGCGGGAACGTCCCTACTCCAGCAAGGATGACAACGGCCACCTGCTGGTGGCCGCTGCCATAGGCGCACGGGGCGACTACCTGGACCGTTCCGCGGCATTGCTGGAAGCCGGGGTTGATTGCCTGTTCATCGACATTGCCCACGGTCATTCCATGGTGATGGAAGAGGCCGTCAGTAAATTCCGCGGCCGTTTCGGCGACGTGCCGCTGGTGTGCGGCAATGTAGCCACCGCCGAGGGCGCGCGCTTCATGCGGGATATCGGCGCGGACGCGGTCAAGGTGGGCGTGGGACCGGGACGCGGTTGCCGTACCCGGCTGGAAACCGCAGCCGGCGTACCGCAGTTGCAGGCGATCCGCGAAACCTGGGAGGCGCTGGGCGACTCAATTCCCATCATGGCCGATGGCGGCATCAAGACGGACAAGGATATCTTTCTCGCCCTGGTGTGCGGCGCAACCACGGTCATGCTGGGCAGCGCACTGTCCGGCACCGACGAAGCGCCCGGTAGGGTCATCGAAGACCCCGTCACCCATACCAAAAAGAAGATTTACCGTGGCATGACCTCACCGGAAGCGGTGCTGGAATCACTCTATGACCCGGATAACGCGGAAGCCACCGACGCCGCGCTCGATACCCCGCCCGAAGGCCAGGAAATACAGGTACCCTACAAAGGCAGCGTCAATGACATCCTGCACCGTGTCCGCGGCCACCTGCGTTCATCCGTCAGCTACGCCGGCGAAGCCACGCTTCAGGCAGCGCGCGCAAAGATACTCAATAACCCGGAAAAATACCTGATCCCCCTGTCCGAATCCTCCCGTCGGGAGTCCTACGAACGCTGATTCAATAACCGTCATTTTTACAGCATTTTTACAGGACACCCATACAATTTACCTGGGTGTCCTGTGTTTTTCTTGGGTGTCCTGTGCTTTTCGGTACGCTATACCTTCGGGTGGCTATTCCACACCGGCGCCCGCCATATACCACCGATCAACCAGTCGGCGCTCTTCATCGGTCATCTGCGTCAGGTTCGCCAGGGGCATGGTCCTGTTGCTGACGGTCCTGTCATGAATGCGCTGGGCCCATTGCCGGATTTGTTCGGGAGTGTCGAACATTACACCGTTGGGCGCTACTGGCGCGGTGGGGTGGTCCGGTTCAGCGGAATGGCAGATATTGCAGCGCTGCACGATCACGTGCTGCAGTTGTGAGAACGAAACAGGTTCGACGGGTTGCGCAGAGGATGTTGCCGCTTCCCGGTCAGGGATGGCCCTGGATTTCAGGGCGGCGATGAACGCTGCAAGGATGAGTATAAGCAGGGCGATAACAATCAGGACGGGCGCTGCTCTCCCCTGGTTACGCAGGTTGAAGAAATGCCGGATCAGCACGCCCGCGCTGAAGATGGCGATAAGCAGCAACCAGCCGTATTCATGGCCGTAGGTCATGGGATAGTGGTGACTGAGCATGACGAACAGCACCGGCAGCGTAAGATAATTGTTATGCACCGAACGTTGGTTGGCCCTGATCCCCGGCAACGGGTCCGGTTCTTCGCCGCGCTGCTTTGCCTGCACCAGTTCACGCTGCCCCGGGATGATGACCATCAATACATTGGCGACCATGATGGTGCCCAGCATGGAACCGATCTGGATATAAGCGCCGCGTCCGCTGAACAGGTGCGAAATGAAATAAATCGCGGCAACCAGGAACAGGAACCCGGCCAGCCCAATCCAGACGTCATTCCAACCGGTCCTGCATAAAAGATCATAGATGATCCAGGACGCCAGGATGAAACCCAGACTGATCCAGACAGCCATGGCTCCCGTTATGTCGGCGACAGCTTTATCGACCAGGTAGATGTCGGCATTGACGTAATACATCAGTACCAGCAGGGCAAAGCCCGTCAACCAGGTGGTGTATGCCTCCCACTTGAACCAGTGCAGCGGCTTGGGCAACTCGCCGGGAGCGACCTTGTACTTTTGCGCATGGTAAAAACCGCCGCCGTGCACTGCCCACAAGTCGCCGGCCACCCCCTCGTCTTCCGGGTCCCGGGGCGGGACGTTAAGATTCAGATCCAGCCAGACGAAATAAAACGAGGAACCGATCCAGGCGATACCCACGATCAGGTGCGCCCAGCGCAACAACAGGTTCAGCCATTCGAGGATGTACGCTTCCATCATTTATCCGTCCGCGGACTGGAGTTGCAGCAACTGGGTGGCAACGGAAACGGCGATGACGCCGGGTTCCTTTGATTCAATGCCGGGGATGCCGATGGGGCAGGTCAGCCGCTCCAGTTGCTGTTCGCTTATGCCCTTCTCCCGCAGTCTTTGCGAAAAGCGGCGCTGTTTGGTTGCCGAACCGATCAGCCCGAGGAAAGCAAAGTCATTACGGCGCAACAGGGCTTCACACAAATCCTGGTCAAGCTGGTGGTCGTGGGTCATGACAAGGCAATATGCCTGTTCCGAAAGGTCCTCCACCTCTGCGACCGGGTTGTCGCTGAGCCGGGCCTCCACGTTGGACGGCAATTCCGGCGGAAACTGCCCGGCGCGGCTGTCAACCCAGGTAATGCGGCAGTCTGATGTGCCGGCCAGGATATTCACCAGGGCGCTGCCGACGTGTCCGGCGCCGAACAACGCGACCTGGAACCTGCTGGGCGAGATCATTTCGAAAAACAGCGCGTCCGAAGTGTCGGGCAAGGTTGATTGCGTCTCGATCAGTGAATGCAACATGGCCGATTCCGGCGTACCGGCAGCGGACAGGAGTTCATGCGCCTTGCGCGCGGCGAGTTCATCAAGGTGTTTATCGCCCAGGCTGCCGGTGGCGCCGGTTTCGGTGAAGAGCATTTTACCGGGATAATGTCCGCTTTCAGCGGGAAGTGTTTCACTGGATTCCCGCCTGCGCGGGAATGACGACGATGAAGTGTGGCTTACCGGCCGCGGGCGGGGGTTGTTTTGTTCAATCCCGGGGAATGACGAGGATGAGGTGCGGCATACCAGCAATGCGCAGGTGTTGTTTAGTTCAATCCTGGCGGCAGAGTCCAGCCAGTCGGACTGGCCGTTTGTCAACACCTCAAAATGCAGGAACACCGCGCCGCCGCAGCACTGTTGCAGCATGGGGCCCAGGGGAAACAGTTCGAGATGGCGTTGCGCGCCCGTATCCGATACGTCAGCCAGGCGTTCCCGGGAGATGCGCACGGCTTCAAATTCGAGATTACCGCCGCCGATAGTGCCCATCACTTCCGTCGCGGTCACAATCATCCGGGCGCCCGGTTCCCGCGGGGCGGACCCGGCAATATGCGCGACCGTCACCAGCACGCACGGATCACCCCGGGATACAACATCCTGCAACACCGAAAAACAGCGGTTCATGCAGCCGCCCGGCGCTTGCCATTGGCGGCTTTTGACGTTCGCTGCAACAGCTCTTCAATACTGTTCAATACCTGCTCCGGAGTGGCTGGCGCGTGCAACACCGGGCTGAAGCCTGCGCCGCGCACGGAGGCGATGGCGTCTTTCAGCGCGTGAAATACCGATATCGCCAGCATCAGGGGTGGTTCGCCCACCGCCTTGGAGCGGTAGATCGTCTCTTCCCGGTTCCTGCCCCAATCGATCAGTTCCACGTTATATTCCTGCGGCCAGTCAGCGCCGGTAGGAATTTTATAGGTGGACGGGGCATGGGTCATGAGCCTGCCCGCAGGGTCCCAGCACAACTCCTCACCGGTCAGCCAGCCTGCCCCTTGCAGGAAACCGCCTTCCACCTGTCCCATATCGATGGCCGGGTTCAACGACTCTCCTGCATCGTGCAGGATGTCCACCCGCACTATCCTGTGCTCACCGGTCAGGGTATCCAGCAGCACCTCGGTCACCGCCGCGCCGTAGGCGAAATAGAAAAACGGGCGGCCGGTCAATGTCTGCGCGTCATAATTTATTTTCGGGGTGCGGTAAAAGCCGGTCGCGGACAGGGAAATACGCGCCAGGTAAGCCCGGTCGGTCAACTCGGCAAAATCGACCAGGTCTTCACCCACCTGTACGCCTGCCGGGGTAAAACGCACCTGCTCCTCATCCACGCCATAGTGTTGCGCTGCAAACCCGGTCAGACGCTGCCTGATTACCATGGCAGCCGCCCTGGCCGCCATACCGTTGAGATCACTGCCGGACGAGGCGGCGGTTGCGGAGGTGTTCGGCACCTTCCCGGTGTT
The DNA here is from genome assembly GCA_022826885.1 of Gammaproteobacteria bacterium. Taxonomy (GTDB): domain Bacteria; phylum Pseudomonadota; class Gammaproteobacteria; order Eutrophobiales; family Eutrophobiaceae; genus JAAXHV01. The sequence continues at coordinate 111,386 of JAJDUB010000014.1, read as the reverse complement.
GGCCGCGGTGCATTTTATCCGGTCCCGGCCGACCTGGAACTCCTCGGCAATAACCTGGGCGACCTTGGTGTACAACCCCTGCCCCATCTCGGTGCCGCCGTGGTTCAGCATGATGCTGCCGTCGCGGTACACGTGCAGCAGGGCGCCGGCCTGGTTGTAGTGCGTCGCGGTAAATGAAATCCCGAACTTGACCGGAGTCAGGGCAATCCCTCGCCTGAGGATGCCGCCGCCATCATTGAACGCCTGCACTGCCTTGCGCCTTTCCCGGTAATCGGACTTTATTTCAAGCTCATCCACCAGTTCATGGATAATGTTGTCCTCCACGGTCATGCGGTACGGCGTCACGTTCCTGTCGGTCTTCCCGTAGAAGTTGATTCTGCGCACGTCCAGCGGGTCTTTATCCAGAAAACGGGCAATTTCATCGATGACATTCTCGATCCCCATCATCCCCTGGGGTCCTCCGAAACCCCGGAAGGCCACGTTGGATGCCTTGTGGGTCTTGCAGCGGTGGGACGTTATGCGCACGTGTTCCAGGAAATAGCAGTTGTCGCTGTGGAACATGGCGCGCACGTTAATGGGACCGGACAGGTCAGCCGAACGCCCGCAATCGGAAGCCAGCTCCAGGTCGATGCCTTCAATCACTCCGCCCGCATCAAAGCCGACACTGTAGTCGATCCGAAAACCATGGCGCTTGCCCGTAATGGTCATATCGTCGTCCCGATCGACACGTAATTTTACCGGCCTGCCGGTCCTGTACGCGGCCACTGCGGCAATCACCGCGAACAGGGCCGGAGTGGTTTCCTTGCCGCCGAAACCGCCACCCATGCGCCGGCATTCGACCACCACATCCTTGGAAGATTTACCCAGGGCGTGGGCCACGAGGTGCTGTACCTCGGTCGGGTGCTGGGTGGAGGCGTGGACCAGCATGGCGCCGTCCTCCCGCGGAAACGCAACGGCGATCTGCCCTTCCAGGTAGAAGTGGTCCTGGCCGCCAGTCCGCAAACGGCCCTGCAACCGGTGAGCCGAGCCGGCAATCGCCTGCTCCGGCCGGCCGCACTCAATGGTCTGCGACGGGATCACGAAGGATTGCTGCGCCATGGCGCTGTCTATATCCAGGACGGCCGGCAGTTCCTCATAGTCAATCCTGGCCCGGCGCGCAGCCTTGCGGGCGTTGTTCACCGTATCGGCCAGGACAACAAATACGGACTGCCCCACGTATTCAACCAGGCCGTCGGCAAATACAGGATCATCCGCCAGTATGGGGCCGTGATTGTTGTCGCCGGGGATATCCTCCGCAGTGATGATCTCCACCACCCCCGGCGAGGACCGGACGTCCGAGAAATCGATATGCCTGATGCGGGCATGGGCTTTTTCGCTGCAGCCTATGGCGGCGAACAACATCCCCCTGGGTTCCCGCTGATCATCCACGTATTCGGCTTCGCCGCTCACGTGCAGGTGGGCGCTTTCATGGGGCAGCGCCGCGCCGGCGCCGGGGAGTTCCCTTGTTTCCGTCATCGTGCCCATATCCCGGCCTCGACTCCCGTCGTTTCCAGGTAGAACCGTTTCAGCAGGTTGCCTGCCACGCGCCGGCGGTATGCGGCCGAGGCGCGCATGTCGGTCAACGGTTGATAATCTTCAGACAGGGCCTCGACCGCCGTTTCGACCGTTGTTTCGTTCCAGGGGCGGCCGCGCAATGCGGCCTCGCAACGGCCTGCCCTTTGCGGGACCGCGGCCATGCCGCCGTAGCAGATGCGCGCTTCGGCAACCGCGTCCGCCTCGACCTGCACCCAGTATGCGCCGCAAACCGATGAGATATCCTGGTCGTAGCGTTTGGCGATCTTGTAGGAACGGAAATGTCTGCCGCTTCCCTGCGGCAATGGAATCCGCACGGCCTGTACGAACTCTGACGGCTGCAGGGCTGTTTTACGGTAGTCCAGGTAAAATTCGTCCAGGGGTAACCGGCGCGTGGTGCTTCCGCATCGCAATACCAGGTCGGCTCCCAGGCTGATGAGCGCCGGCATGGTATCGCCGATAGGCGAACCATTGGCGATATTGCCGCACAGGGTTGCGGCATTGCGGATGGGTGGTGAACCAAACCTGCGCATGATTTCATACAGTTCCGGATAGTGCTTTTCCATGGCCGCAAACGCATCGGTAAGACTTGTTGCGGCGCCGATCTCCAGGTGATCTCCGGTTTCATTGATGTAATCCAGTTCAGCGACCCGGCCCAGGTAGATGATGACGGGAAGCTCCCGGTATGCCTTGGTAACCCATAGTCCCACGTCGGTGCCGCCTGCCAGGATGGTGGCTTCCGGATGCCGTATCATCAGTCCGGCCAGTTCGGAGAGACTCCCGGGGGCATGAAACCTGCCGCCTGCCGTACTATCAGGGCATCCTGCAGCCTGCAAACCGGAGTTGTCCCCATCAGACAACTCAAGTGAAACACCGGGACGGATATCTTCGAGACGCCGCGTCAACTCCTGTTCATCGAGCAGGTCCCTGCCATAGTCGTACATCGTGGCTGCGGCGCTGATGATGGGCCGGTAACCGGTGCAGCGACAAAGGTTCCCCGACAGCGCATCATCGATCTCCGCACGGTTCGGTTCGGCGTTGTTCCTGTACAGGGCAAACAGCGACATGACAAACCCGGGAGTACAAAAGCCGCACTGGGAACCGTGACAGTCCACCATGGCCTGTTGCACGGGATGCAGTCCGTTCCTGCCGAGTTTCTTCAGGCTCTCCACGGTGTACAGGGCCTTGCCGTTCAGGGTCGGCAGGAACTGGATACAGGAATTCATGGAACGGAAACGCACCTGTTGCCCGTCCAGGTCGGCAACGACCACGGTACAGGCCCCGCAATCCCCCTCGGCGCAGCCTTCCTTGGAACCTGTGCGTTGCAGGACGTCCCTCAGGTAGTTCAATACGGTGGTCGTAGGCGCGACATTTGCGACTTCATGTACAGTATCGTCCAGCAGGAAACGAATTGTCCCGTTTTCCGTGCCGTTAGCGTTTGTATCAGGCATGGCATCAACTACCGCGGTAAGTGCTGTAGCTCCAGGGCGACACCAGCAAGGGCACGTGATAGTGCTCGGCGGAGGCGGCAATGCCGAACCGCAATGTCACCCGGTCAAGAAAAGGGGGATCCGGCAACCCAACTCCCTGTTCCGTAAAATAACCTGCCGTGTGAAATACCAGTTCCCAGACGCCGGCCCTGAAATCGCCGCCTTCAAGCAGGGGGGCATCGCAGCGGCCGTCCCGGTTTGTGACAGTGGATTTCACCAGGGTACGCTTGTCGCCGTCAATCGAAAACAACTCGATGGCCATGCCCGCTGCCGGCATGCCGTGCGCAGTATCCAAAACATGTGTAGTGAGAAAACCCATATTATTCAGATAATTCTAGCAGAATCCTGGCAAACCTTATCGCTCCGTTTGCATGACAGCATCCACTTCCGCGATCAGCGCTGATTTGGCCTCTGCATCAAGCCAGGATGCTTCGAAGGAATTACGGGCCAGTTGCCTCAGGTCTTCGCGGCTGAGCCCGAGTGCTTCTGCGACCGCGATGTAGTTCTCATTGACGTAGCCGCCGAAATAGGCAGGGTCGTCGGAGTTGACGGTGACGAACAGACCCAGGTTCAACATACGTTTCAAGGGATGATCCCTGATGTCGTCCACGACCCGGAGTTTCACGTTGCTGAGCGGGCATACGGTCAGCGGAATGCGCCTGCGCACCAGTTCCGCAACCAGGCCGGCATCATCCAGCGCGTTGTTGCCATGGTCGATGCGCACCACCTCGAGTACGTCCAGGGCTTCCCGGACATACTCTGCAGGACCTTCCTCTCCGGCATGCGCCACTGCCACAAAACCCGCAGCCCGGGCGCGCCGGAATACCTCGCGAAACTTGCCTGGCGGATTACCGCGTTCGGATGAATCAAGCCCGACCCCTGCGATACGGTCCCGGTACGCCATGGCCGCGTCCAGGGTTTCCAGGGCGTCTGCCTCGTCCAGGTGGCGCAGGAAACAGAGGATCAGGCGCGAATTGATGCCCAGCCTGGCCTCGGCATCAACCAGGGCCCGGTTGATGCCATCGACAACGGTGGCAAATTCAACCCCGCGCCCGGTGTGGGTCTGCGGATCAAAGAAGATCTCGACGTGACGCACATTCTGCGTAAAAGCCCGTTGCAGGTACGCCCAGGTCAGGTCATAGAAGTCCTGCATCTCAACCAGCGCGCCGGCGCCGGCATAATATATATCGAGAAAATCCTGCAGGTTGGAAAACCGGTAAGCCGAGCGCAACTCCTCAACCGAGGAATAAGGCAACCGGATTCCGTTGCGCTCCGCAAGGGCAAACATCAACTCGGGTTCCAATGTGCCCTCAATATGCAAGTGTAACTCCGCTTTCGGCAGGGCGGCTATGAAGGCAGCCGAATCACCGCTTTCACGGGAACTTACCGGAACAGGTAAAACATCACTCATCTCATTCAACTCCGGGTGATACCGTGCGGTCCAGTATCGGGCAAACCCGTGGTTTCAGTCAAACGGTTTGACCGTTACCGCGATTTGCGTCATGTGTCCGGTTACTTAAGGAAGTTCTGACTTTATCAAGGTTTCCTAAGCTGTCTTGCATATTGTATACTTTACCCATGTCGAAGACCCCGGTTAAATGCAAGGGCACCCTGTTTATCATCTGCGCACCTTCCGGCGCCGGAAAGAGTTCCCTTGTGCGGGCGCTGGTGGATGCCGTTCCCGACCTGGCGGTTTCCATTTCCCATACGACCCGGCCCCCGCGAACCGGTGAGAAGCATGGGGTGGATTATTTCTTTGTCGGTGAAGACGAGTTTCAAACCTTGCTTGAGCAAAACCTGTTCCTGGAACATGCCACCGTTTTTGACCATCTTTACGGCACATCGCACGCCTGGGTGCAGGAGCAACTGGCGGACGGGAAGGACATCATCCTGGAGATCGATTGGCAGGGAGCGCAGCAGGTGCGTTCCATTATCAAGGATACCGTCAATATCTTTATCCTGCCCCCTTCCCTTGCGTCCCTGGAAGAGCGCCTGAAGGGACGGGGGGATGAAGAACCGAATATCAGCCGCCGTATGCGGGATGCCGTGAGCGAGATCGAACATTATGGAGAATTCGACTACCTGGTAGTCAATCATTTCTTTGACAGAACGCTGAAACAACTGTCCGCCATCATTCTCAGCGCCCGGCATGAGTACCACAGGCACCGGGATTATTATGAATCATCACTCAGGCAACTGTTGCAATGAGGCGGAACTGCCGGTAAACTTGTATGTTATTCAAATAGATAATGCAGGAATCCACATGGCAAGACTGACTGTAGAAGACTGTCTGGAAAATCTCGAAAACCGCTACGACCTGGTTTTGCTGGCAAGCAAACGCACCCGCCAGTTGCTGATGGGCAATGATCCCCTGATTGAGGATCAGTCGAACAAGCCCACGGTGATAGCTTTGAGGGAAATCGCGGCGGGAGTTGTAACGTATGAAAACATCGAAACCCTCGGCAAACCCCGGTTTGAGCCTGATATAGAAGATATCGAATTCCAGACGGTAGACTCGGCAGAGCTGCCGAATGAGGATTCGTTCTGACCGGTAACCGCAGACCCTTCCCCGCCATGCCCTGAACCGCTGCCGCCCCCTGCATGGGCTCGGGCGGGTTTTCCCCTTTTTCCGGCAACTCGGGTTATACTTTCCGTTATGACGACTATTTCCGAACTCGAGAAAAGGATAGGTGGCTACCTCACCTCCGATGAGGTTGAAAAGGTACGCCGCGCCTATGAGTTCAGCGCCTCGGCACACGAAGGGCAGCACCGGAAAAGTGGTGAACCATACATCAGCCACCCCCTGGAAGTGGCCGGTATTCTTGGTGATATGCATATGGATCACCAGACTCTTGCGGCGGCTATCCTGCACGACGTCATCGAAGATACCGCTATCGACAAAAAAGAAATCGTGCGCCGCTTCGGCAAAGGTGTTGCGGAACTGGTTGACGGCGTCAGTAAACTGACCCAGGTTGAATTTGATTCACACGCGGAAGCCCAGGCCCACAACTTTCGCAAGATGCTGATGGCCATGAGCAACGATATCCGCGTGATCATGGTGAAACTGGCCGACCGCCTGCACAACATGCGTACCCTGGGTTCCCTGGAACCGTCCAAGCGGCGGCGCATCGCCAGGGAGACTCTGGAAATTTATGCCCCGATTGCCCAGCGCCTGGGGATAAACAGTATTCGCCTGGAACTGGAGGACCTGGGCTTTGCAACGCTCTACCCCTTGCGTTACCGCATCCTGAACGAGCAGATCATCAAGGCCAGGGGACATCGCAAGGAGATAATCGACAAGATAAGAAACTCCATCAAACGCCGGCTGAGACAGGAGAAAATTCCGGCCAAGGTAATCGGCAGGGAAAAACACCTGTACGGCATTTACCGGAAGATGCTGGAAAAGGACCTGTCCTTCAGCGAAGTCCACGATGTTTACGCGTTTCGGATCATAGTCGATGAGGTGGACACCTGCTACCGGGTGGTCGGCACCGTACATAACCTGTACCGCCCGGTCCCGGGGAAATTCAAGGACTATGTGGCGATTCCCAAGTCAAACGGATACCAGTCCCTGCACACCGTCCTGTTCGGCCCGTACGGCGTGCCCCTGGAAGTGCAGATCAGGACACAGGACATGAACGACGTTGCCGAGGTGGGCATTGCCGCGCACTGGTTGTACAAGTCGGGTCCGCCATCTGACCGCACCGGCGCACACAAACGCGCCCGTGAATGGTTGCAGCACGTCATGGAAATGCAGACTACGGCAGGCAACCCCCAGGACTTCCTGGACCATGTCAAAATCGATCTGTTCCCTGAATCCGTTTATGCGTTCACGCCCAAGGGAGATATCTTCGAGCTGCAAAAGGGCGCAACGGCAGTGGACTTTGCCTACGCAATTCACACTGACGTAGGCAATAGTTGCGTGGGAGTCAGGATCAACCGGCGCCTGGCGCCGTTAAGCACTCACCTTGTCACGGGACAGACCGTCGAAGTCATTACCGCACCAGGGGCAAAACCGGATCCCGCCTGGTTGAATTTTGCCGTTACCGCGAAAGCCAGGGCGAATATCAGGCACTACCTGAAAAATCTTCGCAAGAGTGAGGCGCGCTCCCTGGGCAAGCGCCTGCTTGGCAGGGAACTCAAAACATTCTCCTCCGGATATGATGAAATCAAGCCTGCCCAATGGACCAAACTGCTGAAGGAATTTAACCTGGACGACCAGAGTGAATTACTGCAGGAAATAGGGTTGGGCAACCGGATTGCCGCCCTGGTTGCAAGGCAACTGACGGAGAAACCGGTACCGGCGCGAAAGAGAGCAAGAAAAAATAATGCGCCGCTGAGCATAAGCGGGACCGAGGGTATGGTAGTCAACTTTCCCAAGTGCTGCCTGCCCATCCCCGGCGATCCCATTCTGGGATTTGTCACGACGGGCCGCGGCATTGTCGTGCATCACCAGACCTGTCCGAACGTTACGGAATTCAGGAATCATCCGGACAAATGGCTGGATGTTGCCTGGGAAGAGCAGATTGACGGCAGCTTTCCCACCAACATCAAGGTGGAAGTCACTAACCAGCGCGGTGTTCTGGCCAAGATCGCCACGGAAATCGCCGCGCGTAACGCCAATATCGTCAGTGTGGAAATGCACGACAAGGATGACCGCTATACGACGCTGAAATTCGTCGTGGAAGTTACCGACCGGGTTCACCTGGCCAACATCATCAGGCGGATCAGGAACATCCGTCACGTATCCAGGATCAGCAGAAGATAAGCGCTCCGGCTCGTGGGTCCCGAACTACGCCCAACTCTCAGCGATCCGGTCGTTAAATTGAAAGGCGTCGGTCCGCGCACCGGTGAACGCCTGCAGCACCTGGGAATCCGCAAGGTCCAGGACCTGTTGTTTCACCTCCCCTACCGGTATATCGACCGGACCCGGCTTGTTCCCATCGGCAGCCTGAGGTCCGGCGACAGCGCCTTGTGCCAGGGGACGATTGAACTGATCCAGGCGCCGGCGGGACGGCGCCGGAGCCTGCTGTGCCGCATCAGCGACGGTACCGGGGCCATAACCCTCAGGTTCTTTCATTTCACCCGGGCGCAGCAGGCCGGCCTGAAGCAGGGCATGTGCCTGCGCTGCTGGGGCCAGATAAGGCGCGTCAACCAGGCGCTGGAAATGGTCCATCCCGAATACCGGCGGGTGGACGCAGACGGGGACGACCACCTGGAACAGACGCTGACACCCGTATACCCATTGACCCAGGGGGTTTCCCAGTTCAAGCTGCGCAACCTGACCGGGCAGGCGCTGGAAACCATGTCCCGGGACAACACCGGCCTGGCCGAATTGCTGCCGGACCGGATCCTGCAAAAGTTTTCCGCTTTCAGCCTGGACCAGGCATTACGGTTCGTGCACAGGCCGCCGCGGGATGCAGACCTGGACAGCCTGACGAACGGCAACCACCCGGCCCAGCAACGCCTGGTTTTCGAGGAACTGCTGGCGCACCACCTGAGCCTGCGGCTGATCAGGAAAACAGTCCAGGCGCGGGCCTCGTTCGTTATCGGCAACAAGGCTGACGGCAGGATCAGGACCTTCCTGGACAACCTGCCGTTCGAACTGACGGGCGCGCAGAAGCGGGTCCTGGCAGAAATCCGCAAGGACATGCTGAAACCTGCGCCGATGCTGCGCCTGGTCCAGGGCGATGTCGGTTCCGGCAAGACCGTGGTGGCTGCTATCGCCGCCCTGCTGGTTATCCGTTCCGGCTACCAGGTTGCCCTGATGGCCCCTACGGAAATACTTGCGGACCAGCATTATTTCAATATCAGGCAATGGTTCTCGCCTATCGGTATTCCGGTGTCCCTTCTGACAGGGAAACAGTCGCGCAATGAAAAGGAAGACGTACTGGCGCACCTGAATTCTGCACGGCCAATGGTTGTGGTCGGAACCCACGCGTTGTTCCAGGACCAGGTTGCATTCGGCAATGTCGGCCTGATCATTATCGACGAGCAGCACCGTTTCGGTGTCGACCAGCGGCTCGCGCTGCTGGAAAAAGGCACGGGAAAAACCCGGCAACCCCACCAGTTGATTATGACCGCGACACCTATTCCCAGGACACTCGCCATGACCTTGTTCGCAGACCTGGATATTTCCGTTATCGACCAGTTGCCCCCCGGACGCCGTCCCATCAACACAACGGTGATCTCTAATGAAAAACGGGAAGAAGTCATCGAACGTATCCATGAAGTCTGCAAACAGGGTCGGCAGGCTTACTGGGTATGTACATTGATAGAAAACTCGGACACGCTGCAGTTACAGGCGGCTGAAGAGATTCAGAAACACCTGGCCCGGCAATTGACCGGCTTAACCGTCGGCCTGATCCACGGCAGGATGAAAAGCTCCCACAAGGAGATGGTGATGAATGACTTCAAGGCCGGCAAGACAGATCTGCTGGTAGCGACCACGGTGATAGAGGTGGGTGTTGATGTTGCCAACGCCAGCCTGATGATCATCGAGAATGCCGAGCGCCTGGGACTATCCCAGTTGCACCAGTTACGCGGCAGGGTCGGTCGGGGTTCCCAGGCAAGCGATTGTGTCTTACTCTACCAGACACCGCTGTCGGATAATGCACGGGTAAGATTGAACAGGATGCGAGAAACCAATGACGGGTTTGCGATTGCACAGAGCGACCTGGAACTGCGTGGTCCCGGGGAGATTCTGGGGACAAGGCAAACGGGTCTGCCGGAGTTGCACATCGCCGATTTCGTACGGGATGCACACCTGATCCCGAGAGTCCGGCAAGCCGCCGACATTGTCCTGTCTGAAAGCCCGGAACGGGTGAATAAACTGGTATCGAGATGGCTGAGCACCAAGATCGACTTCGGCAAAGTCTGACAAGGCTCTGTCAGACAGTAAAGGCAAGATCCGCCGACTATGCGGAGCTGATCCGCCTGGACAGGCCCATCGGCTGGTTACTGCTGTTATGGCCCACACTCTGGGCCTTGTGGATTGCTAACGCGGGCATGCCGACATTGCACCTGCTGGCGGTGTTCGTTCCGGGTGTGTTCCTTACCCGGTCCGCCGGGGTGGTCGTCAACGACCTGGCTGACAGGGATTTCGACCTGCACGTTGACCGCACCAGGAACCGCCCTGTCGCGACCGGCAGGGTTTCGGCAAAAGAAGCCCGCGGCATCATCGCGGTTCTGACGCTGTGCGCTTTCCTGCTGGTGCTTACCACCAACCTTCTTACCGTATTGTTATCGATCTTCGCGGTCTGTATTACAGTGTTGTATCCCTTTATGAAACGCTATACCTACCTGCCGCAGGTGTTTCTCGGATTTGCATTCAGCTGGGGTATTCCCATGGCGTTCGCTGCCTCCACCGGCGGCGTGCCGGCAATCGCCTGGCTGATCTTCGCTGCGAACATGCTCTGGGTATTAATCTACGACACCATGTATGCAATGGCGGACCGGGAAGATGATTTACGCATCGGCCTGAAGTCCACTGCCATACTGCTGGACGACGCGGACCGCGTCATTATCGGCATCATACAGGTCATGTTTATCGCGGCCCTGTACAGTATCGGCAGCCAGACGGGGCTCGGCGCGGCCTATCTTGCGGCGCTGCTGTGTGTCGTACTCCTGTTCATATACCAGCAATACCTGATTTATGACCGGAAGCCGGGCAGGTGTTTCAAGGCGTTTCTCAACAACAACTGGGTGGGCCTGGTTATTTTTTGCGGGATCGCGTTGAGTTATGCGGGGTAAATGGGGTCAGGTCGCACAATGCACACATTTACTCCGGCACCATGACCCTGGCAGGTTTCTGCCATCCGTAGACAGGCTTCAACTCCTGCAGTCCGGCAGCTTCATCCATGATTTTCAGAGTGTCCGCCCCCGCAGGAATCTTCAGGGGCGGCGGACTATTCGCTACGAGCGACCTGGTCCCGCGATCCAGTTCCCAACCCAGGTATCCCAGGTTGCCTGCCAGCAGTATTAAAGCTACCCATCTCATTATTGCTGATTCATATTTGGGGCCAGTACTCTTTCCAGTTTATCAGGTGGTTCCGGTTCATTGTTGAATATTTTTAGAGGTGCCCTTTACCCTGACTCCAGATATGCAGGCCCTGCAGGACAAGATGGGGTTCATGTATATGCCGGCCGGGCACCAGGGGCAGTGTCTGTTCCGCTGCTCCGCCCGTAATTATGGAAAGCAGTTCGACGCCCTGCTCTTCCCTGGTTTTACTGAAGCAGCGGTCCAGCAGGCCCGCCAGTGCGAAGGCAAAACCGTTGCTGATGCATGCTGCGGTGGAACGGCCATATTCCAGTTCCAGGTCCTGTTCCTGATGCCTGCGAATCCCATGGGTTTCCCGTGCCAGCGCCGCCGCCATGAGAGACAGGCCGGGCAGTATGAAGCCTCCGGCATGTTGTCCGTTTCCCAGGATGATATCGACCGTGAGCGCAGTGCCGCTGTCAATGACACAAAGCGGTTTTTTATGCCTGCTCCAGGCTGACAGCATCGCAAGCCATCGATCCACGCCCATTGCCGCCACATCGTCATAGGCATTCCGCACCCCCCCGCGTTCCTTTTCGGTCACTGCCTGCCGCGCTTCCAGTTTCCAGGCAGATCGGACGAATTCGTGAACTTGCGCAGTGATGCCGGCGTCAGCCACGCTGGCAAAATATACCTGTTCCGGTCTAACCAGTTCCTGCCAGTTACGCCGGAGCAGTTCGGAAAGCGTATCCTGTGTATAGGTAAAAGCGCCGTGTCCGAACAGGGTTTTATCGTCGGCGCAGGCCCATTTGACCCGGGTATTGCCGATGTCTACAAGTAACTTCAACTTATCGCCCTTACCCTAAGTTCGCCACTGCTGAATTTCTCGATATTGCCGCAGGTTTCCAGCAGTAACAGGCCGTTATCATCCACCCCCCTGACATGACCGCGCACAACCTGCCCCGGCATGTGCAACTCCGCCTGCCTGCCCGAAAGATAGTCAAGACTTTTCCATTCTGCCACGTATTCCTCCATCCTGCCGGAGGCGACGCGCTCCAGCATGGAAAACTGCCCTGCAATGAGCCTGCCTGCCAGCCTGCTCCTGGACGGCAGGCTGTGATAATGGCCGGCAAGGTCGGTGGCGGGTTGATCCAGGCCGGTTCTTGTTTCCTTATCCAGACGGATGTTGATCCCTATGCCGATCACCACGTCACAGGAAGCCGCGGTCTCACTGCGCGCCTCCAGCAGGATGCCGCCCACTTTTTTATCGGCCAGGATCAGGTCATTGGGCCACTTCAGGGAAAGTCCGGACAGGTCCAGCTCACCCAATGTCCGCGCCACGGCTACGCCCGAGGCCAGGGATAAGGCGTTCAACGAGGCCGGGGCCATGTCGAAATGCCATCCCAGTGACAGGTACAGCCCCCGTGCGAAAGGGGACATCCAGCTCCTGCCGCGCCGCCCCTTGCCCCCATGCTGATATTCGGCCAGCACGATACGCTTGTGCAGTTCAGGTTGTCCGAACAGGTCGGTGAGACATTTGTTCGTTGATTCAGCGCCGGACAGGAGGTCCATACGGCATCCGCCTGCAGGTTGCCCCAGTTCACCGAGGATTTCATTCCGGTCCAGCAGGTCGATTTCATCGTGCAGGCGATAGCCTTTTCCATGCCTGGATTCTATCTCCAGCCCATACCTGCGAAGTTGCTTGATCCCCTTCCAGATAACCGTCCGGCTCACACCCAGGCGGGCCGACAACCTGTTGCCCGAATGGTATTCGTTATCCAGCAGGCAACTTAACAGCTTTATCCTATCCACCGGATTCGTATCCGACCGCTACAGGCCGCGCGGGGTCGGAACACCACTCACTCCATGAACCGGCGTACAACCTGGGCAAGGGGTAACCGGCATGGACGGCCGCCAGCAGGTTATGACATGCGGTAACACCGGAACCGCAGTAAAACGTGACGTCTTCCGGCTGTGCGTCCCCATAAATGCCGCCCAGGGCCGGGCGAAGATTATCGGGAGGTAAAAACTTTCCCTGTTCGTCCAGGTTGTCTTTCCAGTAACGGTTAAGTGCTCCGGGAATGTGGCCGCCCACCCGGTCCAGCGGTTCCGTTTCTCCGCTGTATCTTTTCGGTGCGCGCGAATCAATCAGCCGGGCTATGGTCGGCACTTCGTGAAGGCGGACCAGGCGCCCGGTGTTGATCACAGCCTTGAAATTTCCGGCAACTGCTCGAGGCTGTTTTGCCTCCAGTTCGTAACCGGCCTGCGTCCAGGCGTCCAGACCCCCGTCCAGGACCGCTGCCCGGTCATGGCCGACATAGTGCAACAACCACCACAGGCGCGCCGCGTATGCGCCGCCCGACCGGTCATAAACCACCACCTGGCTGCGGTTTTTTATCCCCATTGCAGAGAGTTTTTCTTCAAGTTCCTTCGCGGACGGCACGGGATGCCTGCCGCAGTCGGTGACGGGTTGACTGCCGCTGAGGTCCTTGTGCAGCCCGGCATAAACGGCGCCGGGAATATGCCCCGCCAGGTAGGATTGATAGCCCGCATTCTTGTCCGCCAGGTCATACTGGCAGTCCACGATTACCCAGTCCGGATGCGACCGGCGCCCGTTCAGCGTATGTGCTTGAATTAATGTGTTGTACATGGCTTTTTGTTACATATAATGGGTTGAATTGTTACCGGTAGGACAAAATGTATCATAAATTCGCGTCCAGGAAGCTGCCAGACCTGTACCTGGCAGTGATTTTACTGGCCCTCGCCATATTGCCGGACATGAATATCGCCGCTGGGAATTCCAGACAGCTTGCCGCGCCGGCCAGCGAACATCCTACGGCCCTCCGGACGCAGGAAATGGATGAACAGGTGAGGCTCGAGCGCGGCGTGTTCCTGATCGCCAAAAAGTCCATGCCCGATCCTAATTTTGCCGGCACCGTGCTGCTGATTACGGAATACGAGGACACCGGAACTGTCGGTCTGGTACTCAACCGTCCGCTTGACAAACCCGCACATGAGATTCTCCCTGAGCTGGGGGAACTGGACCCGGATTCATTCAATCTTTTCCTGGGAGGTCCCGTCAGGTTGAACAGCCTGCGTCTGCTGGTACAAACGGAGACTGATCTCGGTGATTATCACTCCGTTATCGGAAATGTCTTTCAGATTACCGACCTGAAGGGCGTACAAAACCTGCTGGAGCGGGAACCCGGGCGGCTTCGCATCCGCCTGTATGCGGGGTATGCGGGCTGGTTTCCCGGCCAACTGGAACGGGAACTGCTGCGCGGCGACTGGCTCTTGTCCAGGGCGGATATCGACCTGATATTCACGGATGACCCCGCATCGTTATGGGAAAAGCTGATAGAGCAGATGGATATGCAGTGGGTGCAGTTTATATATCAAAACAAGCTATAAATAGCATTACTTATTATAGATTGGAATAAGTAATGCTGTTAGAATGCCGCCTTTTCACCGAACAGGGCAAAACCCTGTTTTGTTCCGTACTATTTGAAAGCAGATCATGACAACAGAAACTTTTGACATTGAAACCCATGCAAAAACCTACCAGGATAAGGGACCGGCCGATATCCTGCGCCTCGCCTATGGTAATTTCGACAATATAGCCATATCCTTCAGCGGCGCTGAAGATGTAGTGCTCATCGATATCGCCAGCCGTATAACTTCCAGCCTGAAAGTCTTCTCGCTGGATACGGGCCGTTTGCATAGTGAAACCTACCGTTTCCTGGAGCAGGTCAGGGAGCATTACAATATCGAACTTGAAGTGTTGTCTCCGGATGCCGCGCAACTGGAGGCATTCGTACGGGATAAAGGGTTATACAGTTTCTACAAGGACGGCCATAAGGAATGCTGCGGAGTCCGAAAAATCGCTCCCCTGCGGCGTAAACTGCAAACGCTGGATGCCTGGGTCACCGGCCAGAGGAAGGACCAGAGCCCCACCAGGGCCAATGTAAGCGTGATGGAAACCGATTCGGCATTTTCCACCCCGGGGCGTGCCTTGTACAAATTCAACCCCTTGTCGAACTGGACGTCAAAGCAGGTCTGGGGTTATATCCGCGCCAACGACGTGCCCTTCAATGAATTGCACGGCAGAGGTTACACCAGTATCGGCTGTGAGCCTTGCACCCGTCCGGTATTGCCCAACCAGCATGAACGCGAGGGACGCTGGTGGTGGGAAGAGGAGACCTTGAAGGAATGCGGCCTGCACGCGGGGAATCTGGCCCCTGGCTCCTAATCAGAGTACGGGCAGTTCCAGGCAGCCGAACAAACTTTCCAGCTCCTTCCTGTCGTCAGTGCGGGCCGCTTGTTGCACCACTTCGCGCTTCAGGTGCGGCGCAAATAATTCAATGAAATCATACATGTAGTTACGCATGAAAATGCCGCGCCGGAATCCGATACGTGTGGTGGCCTGCTCAAACAGGTGGCCGGCGTCAATACACTTCAGGTCGGCGTCCAGTTCCTCATCATAAGCCATGCTCGCGATGATGCCTGTACCCATGCCTGTTCTTACGTAAGTCTTGATCACGTCGGCATCGGTAGCGGTAAACACGACCTGCGGCCGCAGGCCGGCATCGTTAAAGGCGCGGTCCAGTTGGGAACGGCCGGTAAATCCGAATACATAGGTCACTATGGGATAAGCGGCTACGGCCTCCAGGGTCAGTTCGTCGAGCCGCGCCAGCGGGTGGTCATGGGGAACGATAACACTGCGATTCCAGTGATAACAGGGCATCATGACCAGGTTATCGAATAACTCGAGCGCTTCGGTGGCAATGGCAAACTCAACAGTCCCCTTCGCTGCCAGTTCCGATATCTGCATGGGTGTGCCCTGGTGCATGTGCAGGACGACATCCGGATATTTCCTGCGGAAGCTCCGGATTACGGAAGGCAGAACATAGCGAGCTTGGGTATGTGTCGTCGCTATAGAAAGCGTCCCCTTGTTTTCATCGGTATATTCCAGCGCCACCTGTTTTAATTTATCTGCCTTATCCAGGATTTCGCCGGCAAGCGCTATAATCACTTTGCCTGCCTGCGTAATGTCTGTAAGGTGTTTGCCGCCACGCTGGAAGATTTTCAAACCCAGTTCATCCTCAAGCATGCGGATCTGCTTGCTGATGCCTGACTGGGAGGTATACAGGCTCTCGGCAGTAGCCGATACGTTGAGTCCATGTCTGGCAACCTCCCGGATATAATGCAATTGCTGTAATTTCATCCTGTTAGCCTCTTTGTTTCGGATCCTTATGACGTTCAGTTCTAAAAATATCGAAAATTATCACTTTTAAGTATAAATAATAAGGCTTAAAGTGTCTCTCTTTTTTTAATCTGACGTAACGCTCTTATGGACTTTGGATTTACCTTTGCCGGCTTCGTTGTCGGCTTTATTATCGGACTTACCGGCGTGGGGGGCGGTTCCCTGATGACGCCGATCCTGGTGCTTGTTTTCAGCATCAAGCCGGCGGTGGCGGTGGGAACCGACCTGTTATATGCCGCCATAACCAAGGGAGGGGGAATTTTATCCCATCACAGGCAGCGGACAATTGACTGGAGAGTTGTCAGGCTGCTGTCCGCCGGCAGCATACCGGCTACCCTGCTTTCCGTTCTGATACTGAAACAACTGGCTGGCATGGGCATCAACTATGAGCCCATCATTACCTCCATGCTCAGTATAGCCCTGATTTTGACGTCGCTGGTTATTTTGTTCAAAAGCCAGTTACAGTCTCTTGGCAGAACTGAGCCGTTCCAGTTTATACGTATCATCCATAGAAGATTACGCGCGCCGATGACCGTGCTTGCCGGCTTCATTATCGGCATCCTGGTGACTTTCTCGTCGGTGGGCGCCGGCGCCCTTGGCGCGGCGTTCCTGTTTTTTCTCTATCCCCGGTTTAATACCGTAAGAATTGTCGGTACGGACCTCGCCCACGCAGTACCCATTACCGCGATAGCAGGCCTTGGCCACTGGCACCTGGGCTCGGTAGACTTTCAATTGCTGCTCAGCCTGATAATCGGCTCGCTCCCGGGTATCTACCTGGGGAGTCACGCCGGTGTCCAGTTACCGGAAAAATTCATGCGCATGCTGCTTGCCCTGATGTTGATGCTGATCGGCGGGCGCCTGGCAGTGTTGTAGAAGTCCCTGAAAAAAACCCCGTCAATAACGGGGTTTTTTTACAGGTTATTTATGCCACTGGTGTTTCAGTTCGCCTGGGCCTGGCGGTATCGGTTGATCATTGCCGCCATCTGGTCCTTGACGTGCAGTTTCTCTTTTTTCAGGGTATCCAGCGCGTAGCCGTCGAGGGGAGTTACTCCGGAATTGGCATCCTTGACTTTCTCCTTCAATTCGCCATGTCTTGAATACAGCCGTTTAAAATTTTCGTTCTCGTTCAGTAATGCATCGACTATCTCCTGCTCATATTCAAACATAGAGTCCTCCTTCAAATCAGGTTTTCATTATGGGGATTTCATAATCTAAAGTTAGTCCAAATTTTCTTGGACTACAAGCAAAATTTCTTATCATTAGCGTAAAATACAACTATCATTATTAAACAGGATGCCATTCCCGATGCCCGTCTATCATTCCGCACTGAAGTCCAGCATGATTTTTTCCGCGCTATGCCTGTTTTCCGCATTGACCGGTTACGCCCATGCTTCCGAAGAACAGGAAAAAGTGTTCAACCTGACCGGCATCAGTGAGGGAATTTACGTCCACCAGGGTAAACACGTGGACCTGGATCACCCGGACCACGACGATATAGCCAATATAGGCTTCATAATCGGAGACGAATGCATTGCTGTCATTGACACTGGCGGCTCCGTCGCCACTGGTCTCGCCCTGAAAAAGGCCATCAAAAGCAAATCCTCCCTGCCTGTATGCTACGTGATCAATACCCATATTCACTTTGACCACGTGCTGGGCAATATCGCGTTCAAGGAGTTTGCTCCTGAATTCGTCGGCCATGAAAACCTGGTTGAGGAAATGGAGCAGAACCGTTCCTTCTTCCTGTCTGAATTTGCCGCAGAACTGGGAGAAAACCCGTCGGAAGCCTCGATTATCGGTCCTGACATCACGGTTGCCGATACGCTGGATCTTGACCTCGGCAACCGGGTAATTACGCTCAGGGCACACCCCCCGGGCCACACCTATACCGACCTGTCGATTTATGATCATAAAACCGGGACACTCTGGCTGTCCGACCTGCTTTTCATAGAAAGGATACCGGTCTTCGATGCCAGCCTGAAGGGATGGTTGAAGACCATGGAAACACTGAAGACACAACAGGCAAATCACGTAATCCCCGGTCATGGAACCATTACCCTGCCCTGGCCGGATGCAGCAAACGCGCAGGATAGTTACCTGAATATGCTGTTACGCGAGACCAGGAAGGAGATAGGCAAGGGAACATTCATGGAGGAAGTGATAGAAATCGTCGGTAAAACAGAAAAAACCGAATGGTTGCTGCACGAACAGAACCATGGACGCAACGTCTCCAGGGCTTTCCTGGAGCTGGAATGGGAGTAGTTAGGGGCTACATATTGGGATAGTTCGGCCCTCCCCCGCCTTCCGGCGGCACCCAGACGATATTCTGGGTGGGATCCTTGATATCACAGGTTTTACAATGCACGCAGTTCTGGGCATTGATCTGCAGTCTCGCCCGGTCGTTTTCGGATACTATCTCGTACACGCCGGCGGGGCAATAGCGCTGTTCAGGCGCTGCATACAGGCTCAAGTTAGTATCTATCGGAACTTCTTCATCCTTGAGCGTCAGGTGGCAGGGCTGATCTTCTTCATGGTTGGTATTTGAGATGAATACCGAGGACAGTTTGTCAAAGCTCAGGTCGCCGTCCGGTTTCGGATAACTGATTTCCCTGCACTCTGCAGCCGGCTTCAGGCATTCATTATCAGCCTGTCTGTCACGCAGGGTAATCGGCAGTCTGCCGGAAAATATGGACTGCTCGACAAGATTAAACGCTGCCCCAAGGTACATTCCGAATTTGTGCAGGGCCGCGCCGAAGTTCCGTGAGCGGTATATATCGTTATGCGCCCAGGAAGCGCGAAAATTATCGCCGTAGGCAAGCAGGTCATTTCCTGCGGCGCCT
Organism: Gammaproteobacteria bacterium; assembly: GCA_022826885.1. Classification (GTDB taxonomy): domain Bacteria; phylum Pseudomonadota; class Gammaproteobacteria; order Eutrophobiales; family Eutrophobiaceae; genus JAAXHV01. The sequence goes on along the minus strand of JAJDUB010000014.1, from coordinate 92,243 downwards.
TCCGTTTCGAGTTCCTGCATCAGTGTTTCCGCGGCCACCATGCCGGACTTCATGGCGGTGTGTGTCCCCTTGATCTTTGCAAAATTCAGCGTGCCCGCGTCACACCCGACCAGCAGGGCGCCCGGCATGGACATTTTCGGCAATGAATTCAATCCTCCCTTGGTGATGGACCGGGCGCCGTACGCCAGGCGCCGGCCGCCGCCCAGGGTAGCGGCAATCACGGGATGGTGCTTGAATCTTTGAAATTCATCAAACGGACTGATGTATGGATTGGAATAATTCAGGTCGATGATCAAGCCCACCACTACCTGGTTCCGGTCCAGGTGATACAGGAAAAAACCGCCGGAGGCTTCATTGCTCAACGGCCAGCCTGAACCATGCACGACCAGCCCGGGCTGGAATTTCTCCGGTTCAACCTCCCACAGTTCCTTGATTCCGAGACCGTAATGCTGGGGGTCACAACCCTCATCAAGTCTATACCTGTCAATGAGTTGCCGGCCCAGGTGACCCCGGCTGCCTTCGGCAAAAACCGTGTAGCGTGCGTGGAGTTCCATGCCGGGCTCAAAGGAATCCTTCCGTTCTCCGGTAGTGGATATGCCCATGTCGCCGGTCGCCACGCCTGTGACACATCCCTCGGCATCGACCAGGACCTCCGTCGCCGCAAAACCGGGATATATCTCGACCTCCAGCGCCTCAGCCTGCTCCGCCAGCCAGCGGCAAACGTTGCCCAGGCTGACTATGTAGTTGCCCTGGTTGTGCATGCTCGAAGGGACAAAAGGGGCGGGAACCCTGACCGCGGATTTGTCGCTTGTCAGGAAGTACATGAGGTCCCTGTCGACCGGGGTATTCAACGGCGCTCCCCGTTGTTGCCAGTCCGGGATCAGTTCATCCAGAGCACGCGTTTCCAGCACAGCCCCTGAAAGGATATGGGCGCCTATTTCCGAACCTTTCTCCAGCAGGCAGACACTGATGTCCCTGCCCCGCTGTTGCGCCAGTGTCTTGAGGTGAATGGCTGTCGCGAGTCCTGCCGGCCCCCCGCCGACAATGACGACATCATATTCCATGGCCTCGCGTTGCGCGGTCTCAGTCATGGTTGATTATCCGCTGCGGATAACATTAACTGCGACGTTGTTTGAGGCTCTCTTCCAGTTGTTTCTTTCTGCTTTTCTCGCTGTTGACGTAGCCCAACCAGGTCTCGGCGGCCTTGCGGCTGCGCTTGTCCTTGCCGGCTTCGGTGAAGGCTTTGATGGATGCGTCAAATTTCTGCGTTTCGAACAGGGCAAGGCCCAGCATGATATTGGCCTGGTCGGCGCGCTTCAGGCCGCCTTTCTTGAATGCCGTCCTGAGCGCCTCCACAGCTTCCTCGTACCGGTAAAGGTTGATGTAGGCCTGGGCAATGCGCATATCCAGTTCACCGTCCTTGGACAACCGGGCAGCCTGTATCAGGGGCGGAAGTGATTTCTCATTCTCCTGGGCCTGCAACCAGGCCTGGGACAGCAGCCTGAGGTTCCTGATATTTTCCTCAATCTTCCCCTCTCCCATGCCCTTCTCCAGCAACACCGCCGCTTTGTAGGGCGCTTCATGCAACATGTACAGGTTGGCCAGGTTCAATTGCTGGTTGCCCCGTTGCAGCATACCTGCCTCATACAGCATCTCCAGGATGGACATCTGCTTGTCCAGCCGCTTCAATTCCGAATAGGTGCCGGCCATGGTCAGCCAGTATTCCGGCTTGGGGTAGTACACGACCAGTTCCTTCAGCAGCTTGAGCATGTTCTCATAATCATTGAGGTTGAAATGGTTCACCCGCAACAGCAGCAGCAGGTTTTCCTTCGGGATATCGCCGCGGCCCTTGACCATGGCATAAGCCTTCTCCAGCGGCACCAGCGAGTTCTTGTACTCTTCCAACTGGTAGTAGCCCTGGCCCAGCAGCATGTAGGCATTCTCGGTGGGTTTCTCCGTCAGGGTAAACCACTTGTTGATCACATCGACCGCCTTCCGGTAATTCTCGATGATGAAATAAAGCTGGGCGAGGGTATATAAGGAATTGGTCTCCAGCGCCTCGGGCAGGTCCGGCTGCTGCAGCACTATTTCATAGGAGTCGATGGCGTCATCGTACCGCTCCAGGGTGAAATAGGTGTAGGCAAAATAATTGTACAACTGGGCCTTTTCGTAGTCCGACAGTTTCGGTTCCGTCGCCAGGTCGCTCAATGCCGCCAGGCCTGCATCGTAATTCCTTGCCTCGATAAGTTCCTGGGCTTCGGTCAGTTTATTGTATACCTTCTCACTCATGGAAGGCGTTTTCCGGGTCTTGCGCTTCTCTCCCGAACCCGATTCCTGCGCGGCCGCGTCAGGCGTCGTAACTGCAATGAATACAGGGGTAACCATGAACGCGCAGGCCAGCAATGCGCAACAGAGAAACAGAGACTTAACAGATGTAAAACGAATACTCATGAGTGCCAATCTCCAGTACTAGTCTTCCAGTTCAAATGTGATCTTGTTCTGCACGCCCGGCACCTCGATGGGCTGACCGTCAACGACGCGGGGCTTGTATTTGAACTTCGCCGCCGCAGCCAGTGAGGCCTTGTCAAAAATACCGGGGGGCACGGCCTCGACAATGCGGATATCCTTGGTTGTGCCCGATCTGGTGACGGTGAACTCCACAATGACGTATCCCTCGATGCCGCGGGACTGCGCCCTTCTCGGATAGATGGGTTGTACCTTGACGATGGGCAGGTACTCGCCATCGCTGGGCGCCAGGCCGAAACCGCTCGCATCAAGGTTGATGTTGGTATTCACGGGGGCCGCCGAAACCTGCACGGCCTGCGCCTCCGGCGTTATGTTATCCATTGCGGGCGGTGGCGGTTCAGGAGGCGGCTGATCCGGGGGCGGGGGCTTTCTCGGCGGCGGTTTGCGCCGGTTTACCACCTCTTCAGGGTTGATCCGCACGAATTCAAGCATCCTGCCCGCGTCATCCTCGTCCAGTCTCCGGTCGGCGATGCTGATCAGGTATTGCATCAGCCAGAACAGGCCGAACACGACTATCAGGGCGGAACCCCCGGCAATCAGGTAACGGCCAACGAGTAAGCTTCGAGACAGCATCCGGACAGGACCCCGGGTTATTTCTCGGCCGCCAGCGCGATGTTCACAACGCCTGCCTGGCGCGCCGCATCCATGACCTCCACCAGCATCTTGTTCTTGGATTCCTCATCCGCCTGTATCACTACCGAACCCTGGGGGTTCTCGGAGCGCAAGCGTTTGATGTTGGGAATGACGGAGCGGATATCGATTTTCCGGCGGTCCAGCCAGATGTTGTTGTTGGCATCGATTGCAATCAGGATGTTCGCTTTTTTCTTCACCTCAGCAGTCGGCGCGTCAGGTTTGTTTACGTCAATGCCGGCCTCCTTGACGAAGGTCGCCGTCACGATGAAGAAAATCAGCATGATGAAGACGATATCGATCAGAGGCGTGATATTGACCTCTGATTCATCGTCGGTGGATACACTGGTGATTCTACGCATGTTTTATCTTCCCCACAGAATACTGTGATTAATGATCCATGGTCAAGTGCTCACTCAGCTTCTCAACTTCCGAGTCAGCCTTGCTCTGTAACCAGACACTGATGAAATACCCTGACAGTGCTGCGACCATGCCGGACATGGTCGGCACAGTCGCCTGTGACACCCCGGCCGCCATGGCCCTGGCATTGCCGGTACCGAGAAGCGCCATTACCTCGAACACAGTGACCATGCCCGTCACCGTCCCCAGCAGGCCCACCAGCGGGCACAGGGCGACGCAGACCTTGACGGTTCCAAGGAATTGATTCGCCTGTATCCTGACATTCGAGATCATGGCTTCGCGCACCTTGTGGGCATTCCAGGATATTCTTTCGGGCCGGGCGTCCCAGCGCTTGATGGCATCCTCGGACAGGCGCGGTTGTTGAATGGAAAAGAAAATAAACCTTTCCACGATACACACCCACATGATGGCCAGCACTATAGCGACAAGATACAGCACCGGCCCGCCCAGTTCCATGAAGTCCCGGATGGCCTCCCACATGTTGATGAAGCCCTGTTCGAGCCCGATAATGGAGGTGATGCCGCGCAGGATTGTATAGAGAATATCCATTATGTGCCGTCAGTTGTGGCCTTCACTCTGCCTTGTGTTGCTGTTCTGATGCCTCTGCGACAAAACCGGTTGCCTGGCCTTCCAGTACCTCGATGATCCTCCTGCTTTGTCCGGCCATCATACTGTGCAGGAACACCGTCGGTATGGCGACGCACAGACCAAGCATCGTGGTGATCAGGGCCTGGGAAATGCCGCCGGCCATGAGTTTGGGGTCGCCGGTGCCGAACAGGGTGATCGACTGGAACGTGACGATCATGCCGATAACCGTACCCAGCAGGCCGAGCAGCGGCGCAACCACGGAGATCACCTTGATGAGCGTATTCAACCTGCTCAGCTTGGGCACTTCCCGTAATACCGCTTCTCCCATCTTCAACTCCAGGGATTCCACGTCGATGTTCTTGTTCTCATGGTATGCAAGCAATACCCGACCCAGGGGGTTGCTCCCGGAAGGATTGGCAAGGTTACGCATCTGGCTGTTTACCGACGCGCCGACGTACATCATGTACAGAATCCTGAGCAGCGCAACGGTAATGCCGAAGATGCCCAGGCCGATGATGATCCAGCCTACGGTGCCGCCCTGTGTGGTGGACCGTTCATACCAGCTCGGCACGTCAACCAGTTGGCTCAGCAATTGGCCCTTGGTGGGGTCCAGGCCGACCGGTATGAAACCGTCCTCGGTCTCAGACAGATCCTCGGCTCCGCTGACAAAGCGGTCTTCCGGCTGGCGCAGCAGTTCGGAAATCGTCTGCGTTTCCTGGTCGTATTTCAGGTATTTGCCGTCGGCAACCAGGTTGAATACGCCTATCCTGATGATGTCTTTTTCCACTTCCGACCCATCTGGAAGAACGACGCCGGCATTGAACCGCTTGACCTTGCCGGTCTCGGTCATTTCCCGCTGGATTTCAAACCAGAGTTCCTCGATTTCTTCCAGGGACGCCAGTTCGCTTCCCGAACCCATTTTCTCCGCCAGTTCGGTCATGAAATCACCGCGGTGGGGGTATTCGATGTTGGTTAACGACGCGTCAAACGTTGCCCGGGAATCGCCGGCCGCAGTCTGCAGTACGCCGAACAGTTCCTTCAGCGAGCCCAGGGCCTCCTGCAGGTCCTGCTTCAATATGTCTATGTCGTCCTGGTTGGATTCAAACTCCTTCTCGAGGCGCTCACTGACCGCTTCCAGCGTGGCCCTTTCATTATTGGCCTTCTGCAGCAATGCGCCCTGGTTCGCCTTGTTGCGATCAAATTCCTCTTCCCTGGCCTGGTTCTCCCTGGATTCATCGATTCTGCCCTGCTGCACCTGATCCAGGAGAGCATCGAGCGACGCCGCTTCATTTGCGGTAACTGCCGGAGACTGTAAACCGGCAGCCAGGACTATGGCGATTAGATATCGGTAAATTTTCATGTCCGTGTCTCCTCCATCATTGCGCCGCACTGACCGGCAGAATGAAAATGTCGGGCGGAAGCTGCTTCCTGGCGATTTTCAATCCCTGGCGGATATAGTTGCGATACTCCGCAGATTCCAGGGGCACCCATTGCCGCGCATCCTGGTCCCAGACGCCGTTTTCCTTGCCGTCGTCGGTCTGGTACACCAGCACCAGGCGGCCGAAACGCAGGACATTCACAGGCCGTTCCTGGCCGTTGATTTCCAGCACTTCGCTGTACTCGTCCAGGTCACTGCCGTAACTCGTCTCTATGCGATAGGCCTCCAGCACCAGGCGCAGCTTTTCCGCGGCGCTGATGCCGGCGTCACCGATATAATTTTTCAGGTCCTCTACCCGCTTGCGGCGTTCCTCCAGGTGAAACGGCCGGTCGAGTTCCACGAACTGTTCCAGGGCATTGGCCATCCGGAGCATGAGCGGGAAAATCTGGCGTTCCACCACCGCTATTTCATCTATGGATTCAGCAATGGTCCGCTTTTCCCGGTTCTGGTCGTCAACCTGTTTCTGCAACAGTGCGTTGTAGACCTTGAGACCATCGATGACTTTTAATTCCCGCCGATACCTGGAGGCGAGCTTCTCCGTATCATCCGCTGTCGCATCGATACGTTTCTGAGACTCCGCCGCATCCTCGTTACGGGCGACCCCCTCATCTACAACCTGGTCGATCTGGTCCTGGCCGAATGCGGCCGAACAGAATACGACAATTAGACTGGACATTAATAACTTTCCTGAAGTTACTAATATTTTTATTGTATCCATAAGGAAATAACCTCCCCGCGGTGATAGTCTAGAGCACTCTAAAATCCTTGCATATTAACTGCTTAATCCACTTCTCAAGGTGACTGGCCGTTCGTTAATCCAATTAGCGCCAACTTATTATTCTGTCCGTTCCAACCAGTGTCAAGCAGACAAAGACTTATTATACAACACGATGATATTAAAATATTATGAAATCGCGAAATAACCGGCGCGCTATGTTATAACAAGAATTCGACATTCGCAAATGTCTGCGCCGTTCAACCTCTAAAATCGAAATTGCATGAATTCACCCGGTGTGAGATTCTTTCCGGTCATGACCGCGCCTATGCCCCAACAGATCCGGAACGTGCTTGCGGCGTATGCCGTCAACCCCGTACATATTCAACCGGTCAATACCGGGCTGATCAACAGGACTTACCTGGTTACAGGCGAAAATGGACTGGATTACATATTGCAGGAGGTAAACAGGCGGTTTCCCCCTGAAATAAACCTGGATATCGATGTTGTTACCCGCCACCTGGAGCAATCCGGACTGTTGACTCCCAGGTTGCTGCCTGACCGCCGCGGGATGGTTTATTACCGGGAAGACGGGCAGGTCTGGCGCTTGTTCAGCCATATCAGCGGCAACACCCACGAGCGCCTGGAACAGCCGGATATGGCGGGGGCGGCAGGCGCCATGCTGGGACGCGTGCATGCGGCGCTGGCGCTACTTGATTACGACTTGCAGACAGGCCTGCCGGTTACGCACGACACGCCCCGTCATGCCTTACACCTTAAAAATACCCTGGAAAAGCAGCACTCCCACGCAAGATACGCGGCGGTCCAACCACTGGGAGAGGCCATCCTGGCGCGCTTGGAGCAACTTCCCGCATTACCCGCAGTCAGCGCGCGCATGGTTCACGGAGATCCGAAGATATCCAATTTCATCTTTTCCGGCGACAACCGTGAAGTGCTCTGCATGGTTGATTTCGACACCCTGAACAGGATGCCGGTCTACCTGGAGCTGGGCGATGCGCTGCGTTCCTGGTGCAACCCGCGCGGGGAAGATTCCACCGATGCATACTTCTCAATGGCCCATTGCCGGGCGGCGCTTGAAGCTTATGCCTGCCATGCCGGGACGCTGCTCACGCCGGAGGAATGGTCCGCCATCCCGGCAGCGACACTGACGATATATATTGAACTGGCCGCCCGTTTTTGTGCCGACGCCTTGAACGAAGATTATTTTTCATGGGACCCCGACCGTTTCACGAGCCACAGTGAGCACAGTGAAACCAGGGCCAGGGGGCAATTCAACGCCGCAAACTCCCTTATCGAACAATATGACACATTGACTGAAGCGGTGAAACACACATTGCTATAGTACCCTTTCCACACGTGTGCACGGATTATTGAAGCTGTGGTAAACTCTGGCATAGTGATGGAAACGAGTTTGCAGATGGAAACGACTGAATTGGACCTTGAGAGGCTGGGACGGGGATGGAGCGTGTTGTTTTATTCTTGATTGTATTTCTGTTTTATTCAGCATCAATTCTTTTTTCATCTCGTGTCAGTTCCGGCATTGGCGCCAGGAATGACCGAGAGGCCTACCAGAACACGTCAAGACGTGTCCGGCAAAATCCGTACAGGCGGATCATAAAAGCCCGAGGGCAATATTTTCCCGTACGGAATATTCATGATACAGGAGATAATAATGACAAAAAAAATTATAGAAGTATCTGCAGGAGTGTTATCGGCGGTTGAGATATTTTATGACCTGTCCTTCAACGACAGGAAAATGATTGCCGATAAATGCCGGGGCTTGCAGTTTGCTGAAAGAGATATCATCACGACCCATACTGATGCCGGCAGTGATGTTTATTTCATCATCAGCGGCAAGGTCAGGGTCGCCATTTATACGGCTTCCGGAAAGGAAATATCTTTCGGTGAGCTGTTTGCAGGGGAAATGTTCGGTGAAATCTCCGCCATTGACAAGAAATCCCGGTCAGCATACGTCATCAGCCTTGACAATACCACGCTCGCCGCCATGTCAGTAGAGAACTTTCTCTGGATTTTGCAGTTGTATCCTTCGGTCATGTCCCGGACATTCATGCGGCTTGCCCAACTGGTCAGGCTGTTGTCACGGCGGATCGTGGAATTCAGTTCCCTGGACGTCAGAGACAGGCTTCATGCCGAATTGTTGCGTCTGGCCTGGAAAAACATGGACAATTCCAACACTGCGACCATATCACCGGCGCCCAGACATGTTGAACTTGCCAACCGCATCAGCACCCACCGTGAAGCGATATCGCGGGAGATGACGGAACTTGCATCATCCGGCCTGATCCGGAAAAGAAAAAACTGCCTGTATATCAACGACGTGATAAAGCTTGAAGATATGGTCCGTGATACGACAGGAAACTATGATAAAAACGAACATCCCGACGAATTCTAGTACTCTTTCAACCTGATATTGCCATCCGGTAATATCCGGGGAGAGAATGTGTCTGTCCCCAACGACATGGGTTACATGCCGCCGGAGTGAACAGAATCCTGAATCATGAGGGTTTTTTTGTAAAAAATGTGAGTTTCCCCACATTTTTCAGCCTGTGATAGCGTTAGACTGTCCATGCCTGTCCACAAGATGAGGTTTGTTACGTGACCATTTCATTTTGCTGGGCTTGACCGGTACAGGAGGTACAGGCTGTGGCGGAGGAACCGGTAATCACCGAAACCGCCACGCGGTTCACCCGTTCGGGAATCCGGCAGGATGCCGTTTTCCCGGACAACTCAGGGACCAGTCCCCGGCCCCTGGTCCCTGCTCGCTAAAAACGCGGGTAGCGGCTTTTCCCCCGAATAGTATGGGCGCCAGAACCTGATGGTGACGGGTACGGCGATGTTAAGCCAGAAAATGGTAAACATGAGGGTGTAGAAAACTTCTTCCGTAAAGATACCGTGTTGAGTGTAGGCGATATTCATGACGACAAACGCCAGTTCCGCCCGTCCCAGCATGCCGAATCCTATCATCATGGAATCCTGCCAGTTGAAATTGCCGGTGTAGCGCGCTGCGGCAGAGGCCGAGATCACCTGGGCAAAAAATACGCTGCAAAGCAGTACCAGCGTTTCGTCGAGGATGGAAGAAATAATGACCGGGTCAAAGACAAGTTCAGTACCGAGGTTGACGAAAAAGATCGGACCAATCCAGGAAAAGGCGACATCATCAATGATTCTGCGGGTGTCCCGGTACAGGGCGGCCTTGTTTTCCGTACTGCCGAAATGAAAATACTCCTCCCTGATGATCAGGCCCGCCATGTAGGCGCCTATTGCCGGATGCAACCCCAGTTGGTGGGCGAGCAGGCTGATCGCTATGGCGACCAGTAAAATGCCCAGGGTCGCCTTGCTGCCGTTATCCATCGCGAGCAGGTTGATCATTCCGAAGCGGCCCAGGACAGGATAGCGCTTCAGCAGTCCCCTGTCGGCACTGTGCGGCATGACCCAGACTGCAATAATGATGATAAGAATAAAGAACAGCACCGCCTTCGACAGAATTATCCCTATTCCGGCTATCGACAATTCACCCGACCCGGTAGCTATCGGGATGAGTATGGCAACCAGTGCAAGGGAGGCTATATCATCTATTATTGCCGAAGTCATGATCCCGTTGGCCGCGGCAGACAGTTGTAATCCCTCACTCCGTAATGAGACCATGGTCAGTGATACGGCAGTCGCGGTCATGGTCAGGCCGCATAGCAGGGCGATTTTGCCGTCACCCCAGAAATACTGTGCACAGGAATACGCCGCGATGAACGGAGCGAGCGCGCCGAACAGGGCAATGCCCCAGCTGCGTTTCATGCTGCGGACAAAATATCCCGGGTTGGCTTCAAACCCCAGGGCGAACATAATCAGGATAATGCCTACCTCGGAAATCCCGGCAATGAAAGGTGTACTGTGGGTGGGCAACCAGCCCAGGTTGACCATGACGCAACCGGCGGCAAGAAAATACAGCACCGGCGTAAGTTTGGTCTTTGCCGCCAGCCAGGAGGCGATGAAAACACTGGCCCAGATCAGTGCCAGTTGTTGCAGGTCATGCATAATCAGGTTTTATCCGGTTATTGTTGTTATCAAGGCATTATGTGTATGCTTGCCTGAAGAACTATTATAATACTAAATGAACCTGGAAAATAACCGCCATGCCCGCACTGCTTGATACCCTCCACAACGATCACAAGAACTATGCGGTTCTTCTGAACCTGTTGAATGCGGAAGCAAGCAAACTGGAACAGGGAGAAGAGGCTGACTTCGTGCGCATGTATGACATAGCGAACTACATGGTGAATTACCCTGATGCTTATCATCATCCCCATGAAGAACTTATCTTTGATGTCCTGAGCGCGCTGGAGCCCGAATGCTCAGCGGATGTCAGGGAATTGAATAAAGAGCACAAGCAACTGGCAACAACCGGGCTGGCCCTGAAGGATGCGGTAAACGGGGTGATCAACGGCGCGATAATACCCATGGACAGGATTCTCGATAACGCCAGAGCATATATAGACCTGCTGTGGAAGCACATGAATATGGAGGAAGGAAACATTTTCCCGAAGGCAAGATCCACTCTTGAGGACACGGAATGGCAGATGATCAATGATAAGATCTCCCAGGTTGAAGACCCGCTGTTCGGTGATGTAGTCCAGACACAATTCGAAAAACTGTACGAAGGTATCATACAGAGCAGTGACAGGCCTGCCGCCGGTTCTCCATGACACTTGCATTGACCAGGGAACTCATAGCCAGGCCGTCGGTAACCCCTGACGACGCCGGCTGCCAGCAGTTGATTGGCGACCGGTTGAAACAAAGCGGCTTCAACGTTACCCACCTGCCCTGCGCGGACGTCGCCAACCTGTGGGCCACCCACGGGACGGGCGCTCCCGTCTTCACTTTCCTGGGCCATACGGACGTGGTGCCGCCGGGACCGGAGGCTGACTGGGAATCACCGCCGTTTGAACCCCGGGAACGGGACGGCTACCTGTACGGCCGCGGCGCGGCCGACATGAAGGGCAGCGTGGCCGCGATGGTCACCGCGCTGGAACGCTTCATCGAAGCCAACCGGGAGCATGTGGGGACCGTCAGCCTGCTGTTGACCAGTGATGAAGAAGGCATTGCAGTCAACGGTACGAAAAAAGTGGTGGAATACCTGGAACAGGAACACATCGGGATAGACTGGTGCCTGGTGGGCGAACCCTGCAGCCGTGAAACACTCGGAGATGCCATCAGGAACGGACGGCGCGGCTCCCTGTCCGGCGTGCTCACCGTCTCCGGTATCCAGGGCCACACCGCCTACCCCACGCTGGCAAGGAACCCCGTGCACCTGGCCGGCCCGGCGCTGGTGGAACTGAGCCGGCGAGTCTGGGATGAGGGCAACGCCCACTATCCCCCCACCAGCTTCCAGATCTCCAATATCCATGCCGGGACCGGCGCCGAGAACGTCATTCCGGCGTCCGTGGAGGTCAGCTTCAACCTGCGTTTCTCAACCGAATGGACCGAACAGGGACTAAAAGACTCCGTCAGGGACCTGCTGGACAGCCATGGACTGGACTACGACCTGCTCTGGCGCCCCTGCAGCCAACCCTTCCTGACGCAGTCAGGGAAACTGCTTGAGGCGGTTCAGGATGCGCTTGCGGACATGTGCGGCACCAGGCCGGAGGTCTCCACGGACGGCGGCACTTCCGACGGGCGCTTCATAGCGCCCACCGGCGCCGAGGTGGTGGAACTGGGCCCGGTGAACGCCACCATCCACAAGGTCAACGAATGCGTGCGCAGCGCCGACCTGAATACGCTGGCGGATCTCTACGGGAACATATTATCGCGGTTGATGATTATCCCCCGGACAGGTTAACCAGTCCTGTCCGAAAGATCATCCAGCTTCTGCAGGCGCCGCTCAAAGCGGTCACAGGGTTCGTCATCCAACCAGTTGAGAAATTCCCGCAGCATATCGGCGGTCAGGCCCCAGACATACCCGCCGTCCCAGTCGAAAGCATGGGTTGTGCGCGGTCTGCCGTTGAATTCCATGGTGCGCGTGGTATTTACTTCGGGGCGTAACAATACCCGTACATCGGCTAAAATGACCTCAGCTACTTCATCGGCATTCACGGTAATACCGGGCGCCCGGTCTGTCCAGGCCACGTAAGGGATCACATGGTGGCCGGCAATGCTCCAGGCGTCATCCAGGCGGCCCATTATGGTGATGACGCCAGGGTCAATGCCGAGTTCCTCCCAGGTCTCCCGCAGCGCTGTAGCCGCCATATTTTCATCACCGGTATGAAACACGCCGCCGGGGAAGGATACCTGGCCGCGATGGCTGGAAACGGTCTCCGTGCGTTTGGTGAAAACTATCTCAACGGCATCATCCGGTCCCGGCCAGAACAGCATTAATACGGCTGCCCGGGAGTACTCATCGGGGAGCAGGTTCTCAGGAAAGGTCCGCGGCCTGCGTTCCCTGAGCGACGCCAAGCGCTCCCGGAACCACGCGCTGAAACCCATCAGACCTTATGGGGTAACACCGGGGCGCATTTGCGCGCCCCTGTGCTGCCGGTGAGATGATGCGACTTCTCAGTTAGTCGCAGCCTTGTCAAACTGCTCCTCTTCCGTGGAACCCGCCAGCGCAGTCACCGAGGAACTGCCACCCTGTATCACGTTGGTCACATCGTCGAAATAACCGGCGCCCACCTCCTGCTGGTGCGAGGCAAACGTATACCCCTTTTTCGCCGCGGCAAACTCCGGTTCCTGTATCATCTCGACATAGGCGGTCATACCCCTGTGCACGTAGTTATGGGCGAGGTCGAACATGTGATACCACATGTTATGAATGCCCGCCAGCGTGATGAACTGGTACTTGTATCCCATGGCTCCCAGTTCGCGCTGGAACTTGGCGATAGTGATATCGTCCAGGTTCTTCTTCCAGTTGAACGAAGGCGAGCAGTTGTACGCCAGCAATTGGCCCGGGTATTCGCTGTGAATCGCCTCGGCAAAACGCCTGGCCTCGTCCAGGTCCGGCACCGCGGTCTCGCACCAGAGCAGGTCTGCGTAAGGCGCATAGGCCAGACCCCGGGCGATGGCCTGGTCCAGTCCTGCAGCGGTGACATAAAATCCTTCCGCAGTCCGATTCCCGGTGATGAACGGATGATCCCTTTCGTCGACGTCGGAGGTGAGCAGCGCCGCGGCATTGGCGTCCGTCCTGGCCAGCACGACGGTCGGCACACCCATGATATCCGCAGCCAGCCTGGCCGCAACCAGTTTCTGGATTGCTTCCTGGGTGGGCACCAGCACTTTTCCGCCCATGTGCCCGCATTTCTTCACGGAGGCAAGCTGGTCCTCGAAGTGCACGCCCGCGGCGCCGGCCTCAATCATGGCCTTCATAAGCTCAAATGCGTTCAGCACGCCACCGAACCCGGCTTCGGCATCAGCGACGATCGGAGCGAAGTAATCCACATTGCCCTCACCCCTGGCGCACTGGATTTCATCGGCGCGTTTGAAGGCGTTGTTGATGCGCCGCACTACGGTGGGAACCGAATCGACTGCATAAAGCGATTGATCAGGATACATGGTCTCTGAGGTATTGCCGTCGGCCGCCACCTGCCAGCCCGACAGGTAGATGGCTTTAACGCCGGCTTTTACCTGTTGCACTGCCTGGCCGCCGGTTACCGCGCCCAGGCTGTTGATGTAATCTTCCTCGGTAACGAGTCGCCACAACCTCTCAGCGCCCCTGCGCGCCAGGGTGTGTTCAACCAGTACTGAACCGCGCAACTTGATTACGTCCGCGGCGCTGTAATCCCGCCTGACGTTTGCCCAGCGCGGGTTCTCCACCCAGTCCTGTTCTATCCGCTTTATTTCATTATTCATCTGGTGCTCCTTTAACAAAAACAAAACGGTTAATATACACCGTCACTGCCCTGCCTGCAAATCCGTGGCCCATGGTCAGGAACTCGCATACATACGTTATTGGCACGCATAACCTGTTAGGTTATTATTAGGAAAACACACGATACACCGGCGCGATGTCTGAGAAACCACACGAACGTTATAACGAGGATCTGGCGTTACTGGAGGCCAAGCCCAAGTTAAAACGGCCGCCCCTGTACAAGGTTATTCTGATCAATGATGATTACACGCCCATGGAGTTCGTGGTGCACATCCTGGAAATTTTCTTTTCCATGGACCGGGAGACCGCCACGCGGATTATGCTCGAGGTACACACACGGGGTATGGGAGTGTGTGGTATCTTTACTCATGATATTGCCCAGACCAAGGTCGTCCAGGTAAATCATTACTCGCAGGAACATGAACATCCGTTAAAATGTACAATGGAGAAAGCCTACTGATACCGGCCCGGAAACCGCTATGCTCGATAAAGACCTGGAACAGACACTGAATGACGCGTTTCGCAACGCCCGCGACAAACGCTACGAATTCGTGACGGTTGAGCATTTGTTACTGGCCTTGCTTGACAACCCTGCCGCAATCAAGGTGTTGCGCGCCTGCGGCGCGGACATGGATGGATTGCACAATGAACTTACGCGCTTCATTGAGGATAATTCCCCGCGCCTGGCCGACGATGATGAGCGCGAAACCCAGCCCACGCTGGGCTTTCAACGGGTATTCCAGCGCGCCGTTCAGCATGTACAGTCCTCCGGGAAAAAAGAAGTCAGTGGCGCCAATATCCTGGTTGCCATCTTCGGCGAACGCGAATCCCATGCCGCCTTTTTCCTGAACCGGCAAAACGTCGCGCGTCTTGACGTGGTGAACTATATCGCCCACGGAGTCACAAAAAACCCGGAAAATGAACCGGGCGCTCCGGACGCTTCGGCCGAGGATGACGAAACGTCCCAAGGTGAAAGCAGCAGGAACCCGCTGGAAAATTACACAATCAACCTTAATCAACAGGCAGAACTCGGCAAGATAGACCCGCTCATCGGACGCGAGCATGAGGTGCAACGGACCATACAGATACTGTGCCGGCGGCGCAAGAACAATCCTATTTTCGTCGGCGAGGCCGGTGTCGGCAAAACCGCCATCACAGAGGGTATCGCCAAGCAGATAGTCGACGGTCAGGTGCCGGAAGTACTGCAGGACTGCACAATTTTTTCCCTGGATATGGGCGCGCTGCTGGCGGGAACGAAATATCGCGGTGATTTCGAAAAGCGGCTCAAAGGGGTCATTGCGGAACTGATGAATCGTCCGGGCGCGATTCTGTTCATCGACGAGATACACACCATCATCGGCGCCGGCGCCGCCTCGGGCGGAGTCATGGACGCTTCCAACATCATCAAACCGGTCCTGGCGTCCGGCGACATAAAATGTATCGGTTCCACTACCTTCCAGGAATTTCGGGGCATCTTCGAGAAAGACCGCGCCCTGGCCCGGCGTTTCCAGAAAATCGATGTGACCGAGCCTTCCATTGAGGAAACCGTCAAGATATTACAGGGGCTGAAGTCCCGTTTTGAGGAACATCACCAGGTGCGCTACACCCACCAGTCGTTGCGCTCCGCAGCGGAACTCTCAGAGCGTTACATCACCGACCGCCACCTGCCCGACAAGGCTATCGACATCATCGATGAGGCAGGCGCGTCACAACGCCTGGTGCCGCCCTCCCGGCGCAAAAAGACCATCGGGGTCCAGGATATCGAAAGCATAGTAGCCAAGGTCGCCCGTATCCCGCCGAAAACGGTTACCACGTCACACCGCGATATTATGAAAAACCTCGAGCGCAACCTGAAAATGGTCGTGTTCGGCCAGGACAAGGCTATTGAAAGTCTTGCCACAGCCATCAAGATGGCGCGCTCCGGTCTCGGCAACCCGGAACAGCCTATCGGCGCATTCCTGCTGGCGGGACCTACCGGCGTCGGGAAAACGGAAATCAGCAAGCAACTGGCCAATGCCATGGGTATCCAGTTGATCCGTTTCGATATGTCGGAATACATGGAACGCCATACGGTGTCCCGGTTGATCGGCGCGCCGCCTGGCTATGTCGGTTTCGACCAGGGCGGCCTGCTGACCGATGAGGTCACCAAGCACCCCCACTGTGTGCTGCTGCTGGATGAGATGGAAAAGGCGCATCCCGATGTCTTCAACCTCATGCTGCAGGTGATGGACCACGGAACTCTCACCGACACCAACGGGCGTCACGTCGATTTCCGCAATGTCATCGTCATTATGACCACTAACGCCGGAGCAGACCGTATAAGCCGCGCTTCAGTCGGTTTTACCCAGCAGGACCACAGTTCCGACGCCATGGAAGTCATCAACAAGATCTTCAGTCCCGAATTCCGCAACCGCCTCAACGCCATCATTGAATTCAATGCGCTGGATCACAAAACCATCCTTAACGTGGTGGATAAATTCCTGGTCGAGCTACAAGCGCAACTCGATGACAAGAAGGTCGTCATTGACGTGGATGATGCCGCCCGCCTGTGGCTGGCCAAACATGGCTACGACAAGGTGATGGGCGCCCGGCCCATGGCGCGTCTCATCCAGGAGCAGATCAAGAAAAAACTGGCGGAAGAATTGCTGTTCGGGAAACTGCTGCACGGCGGCCATGTCATCGTCTCGGCAGAGGACGATGAACTCACCATCGAGATAGAGGAAAAAGAGACGACCGAACTGGCCTTGTCCGGAGATTAGTCCCAGACAAAAAGGGAGTTGCCGCCAAAAACCGGTTCCGCATGCAGGCGGCAATCTCAATGACGCACATAAAGACTGAGCAATCCTTGATGCCCGTTGTCTTCTTCGGACACGGCAGCCCAGCCAATGCCATTGAGGACAATGAGGCTACCCGGGCCTGGTACCGTATCGCCAACTCGATGGAACGTCCCGAAGCCATATTATGCATCTCGGCCCACTGGTACACACACGGCAGCGCCATTACCGCCATGGAAATGCCGAAAACCATACATGACTTCGGCTGGCCCCTGCCGGCGCCGTTATTCGATGTACAGTATCCTGCACCGGGCGACCCGGGACTGGCGCGGCGGGTATCTGAACTGTTAGCGCCGATTCCGGTACGGATGGATCAATCATGGGGGCTGGATCACGGCGCCTGGTCGGTACTGGTAAAGGCATATCCGGAAGCCGAAATCCCGGTAGTTCAACTCAGTCTCGATCTGGACAGACCGCTCGATTGGCATTACGCACTGGGGCAGCGCCTGCGACCGTTAAGGCGCGAAGGTATACTTATTATGGGCAGCGGCAATATCGTGCACAACCTGGCTTTGATGGACTGGTCAAATCCCGGAGCGACTCCTTTCGACTGGGCCGCACGGTTTAATGACACGATCAAGGGACATATCCTGGACAACAACCCACAGGGCATTTGGGAATTTCAACGCCTTGGACAGGACGCCATGCTCGCGGTTCCTTCGGCAGAACATCTGTGCCCGTTGCTGTATACTCTGGGTGCGCGTGAAGATTCAGACACGATCAGGGTTGAAACGGACTTTATCTTCAATAAATCACTGAGCATGACCAGTGTGGTTTTCGATTCATCGGCTTAACCTGCAGGCATCCTGCAGTCATTCGTCAATATGACAGCGACACACACTTACAGGCGCTGGTGGCTGTTCACCATCGCCAGCCTGTATTTCTTCTTCATCACTGCAGCCACTTTCAGTTCCCTGGGGGTGGTGCTGCCTTACATGATCGAGGAGTTTTCCTGGAGCTGGTCCGAAGCAGGCACGGGGTTTTCCCTGCTGGCGCTGATGGTGGGCCTGGCCGGCACCCTGCCCGCCTGGACCATACGGCGTTTCGGCATCAAGGCAACCTATATTGCCGGCTCGGTCACCATGGCCTGTGGATTTATCGTGATTGCCGGAGGGACCGGGCTGTACTGGTTCTGGACCGGCGCAAGCCTGTTGGGAGTGGGATTTGCCCTGTGCGCAACGGTACCGGGAATACACCTGATCAATGACTGGCTGCCTGACCGGCGCTCCTTCGCTATCGGCCTGTACATGACGCTGGGAGGCCTGGGCGCAGTGGCAGGTCCGCCCATCGTCACCTCAATCGTCGGCAATACGGATTCCTGGCGCATACACTGGTGGTCCATGACCGCGGCCATCCTGGTCCTGATGCTGCTTGCCGGGGCGTTCATCTCGAGGCGAATCACGGAGGATAACGGCGCAGACGCGGCAGACGCGCCGAATGAAGAGACAACCTCTGACAGGGTATTCAAGACAAGGGCTGACTGGCGCTACCGGGACGCCCTGCGTACACCCCAGTATTACGTGATCGTCGCGGCGTTGACACTGACACTGTTCTGCACCCTGACGATGAACAGCTGGGCTTTCACCCATCTGGGAATGCTCGGCATATCAACCGCGCTGGCGACGCTGGCGCTGAGCGCAGACGGCGCAGTAAACGCCCTGTCCCGCGCTGTTGGCGGTATGCTCGCCACCCGCATCGATCCCAAATGGCTGCTGGTGGCGGCGCTGGTCGGGGAGATGGTGGGTATGCTGGCCCTCTCGGTGGCTGACAACCCGGTTGCACTGGTCCTGTTTGCCCTCGGCGAGGGTTTCGGGTTCGGCATGTGCTTCCTGGCCACTGCCCTGTTGCTGTTGAATTATTTCGGCGAAAAGGATAACCCTGAACTGCTGGGCACCATGAATTTCCTCACCACGGCGGCCATGGTCGGCCCCGTCCTGGCCGGCTATATCGCCGGCAAGGCCGGTAGTTTCTCCATGCCGTTCCAGCTTAATGCGGCGCTGCTGCTGATCATGATCGTATTCGTCATCGGGATGAAACCCCCGAAGCACAGTCAGTCGTGACTTTCGTCTTCCACCAGCGGCAATCTTATGTTCCTGGCAGGTACGATAGTTGAAATCGCATGTTTATACACCAGTTGACTCACCGAGTTTTTCAGCAGAATAACGAACTGATCGAATGATTCAACATGCCCCTGCAGCTTGATGCCGTTTGCGAGATAAATCGATACGGGAATTCGTTCCTTGCGCAAAGTATTGAGAAATGGATCCTGGAGTGTGTGCCCCTTACTCATAATGCCACCTCATTTCTAATTTTCTGATTATTATTATCCGCATTGTTATAGTCCTTGCCCCTTTGCCCGGTCTGTTCCTGCGACCGGTTCTGGTAAGACCCCAGCGCGGGCTTAAATAAATATTATATTACATAGCGCGCGAAAACGCGGGATTGTTGTGCAAAAACCCCATAACCTCCCCTGTGATTCCTGTTTTGACACTATCGAACCAGGTCGTATTTTCCTCCGTTCTCAACCAGGTGATCTGGCGTTTGGCCAGTTGACGGGTTGCGATGACGGCGCGCTCACGCATTTCGGAATAACTTGACCTGCCCGCAAGGTACGACCAGACCTGCCGGTATCCGACCATGCGCATGGAAGCCAGGTCTTCATGCATGTCCTCGCGCTGAAAGAGGCCGCGTACTTCATCCACCAGCCCCTGTTGCAACATCCCGGCAAAACGCTGTCTGGCCCGTTCACGAATAACCTGCCGGTCGGACGGGACCAGCGCCAGTTTGATAACCGTATGGTGTAATGCTCCCAGCCGCCCTTCCCCGGTAAGGACGGATAAGGGGGTTTTCGTCATTTCATACACCTCCAGGGCCCGCTGAATACGCTGCGAGTCATTGGGATGAAGGCGCCCGGCGGTGTCGGGGTCCACCAGGTTCAGTTCTGCGTGCAGCGCCCGGGACCCGTGCTCCCGCAACATCCGGGTCAGGCGCTTCCGCAGTACCGGATCCGTGGCAGGCAGGTTTGAAAACCCCTGTTCCAGGGTACGGAAGTACAGGCCCGTGCCGCCCACCAGCAGGGGGATCCGGTTATTTCCGCGGATATCATCAATAGCAGCCAGGGCGTCTTCCCGGAACCTGCCGGCCGAATAAGCCTCAGTCGGGTCACAGATATCGATCAGGCGATGCGGGGCGGTCTGCAGTACTTCCCGGGCCGGTTTGGCCGTGCCGATATCCATCCCACGGTATACCATGGCCGAATCGACGCTGATTATTTCCAACGGCAGTTGCCTTACCAGGTCGACCGCCAGGGACGTCTTGCCACCGGTCGTCGGTCCCATGAGGAAGATAACCGCGTCATTCATCGATCAACCTGCTCAAGTCACCCGGGGACAGGGTCTTCCACAGCCCCTTGTGATGTTTCTGCGCGGTATCGAGGTCCGTCCGGTCCAGGTCGTTCAACAGGTCGCGAACCATGGAGTTGGACGGTATTTCCATGAGCTTCCCCATACTGCCGGCCATTATCGTCAATAGCCCCTGTTCCGGATCCATGCCTTCCCCCGGTTCCCGCAACGCTTCCAGTACGGCGGATACCATGGTTCTGATATCCGCTTCTTCAAGCAGAACGGGAATTTCCCTGATGGAAATTGCATTGGCTGAAACAACCCGCAATGACAGGCCGATCGTATCCAGCAGTTCAGCGTGCTGCCCGACCAGGTCGAGCTGGAGATTACCGGCTTCCATGTGCACCGGAACGAGCAACGGACGGCGGCGCACACGCTCGTTCAGGTACTCCTGTCTTAGCCGAAAATCCAGGACGTATATTCTGATTGCCCGGTAATTCAGCAGTATCAAGTCCTCATTGCGCTGCGCCAGCACAACCTCCGGCGACAACGCCAACCGGGGGACGCCAAGTCCTGCTGCCTTGTCGAGCAGGTCATCCTGCTGTTCTGCCGGGGCGAGGTTCTGATAGAACAGGCCGGCTTCCCTGACCTGTTGCCCGTGGCTGTAAACCTGCCGCTGCGGATACTCTTGCCCGCCGGTTTCGGGCATGACTCCGGCGTCGCTCAAATCCAGCGAATGTGCGGTTTTCAGCGCATCCCGCAAACTCATATTGATAAAGTCATGGACTCCCCGGTTATCCCTGAAACGTATTTCACTCTTGGTCGGGTGAACATTGATATCGGTGATCGAGGGATCCATGTCAAGGTGCAGCAGGCAGGTCGGATAACGGCCCGTGGGGACGGATTCATCAAACGCGGCGCGAACAGCATGGAGAATTTTCTTGTCCCTGACCACCCTCCCGTTGACAAAGCAGAACTGCCGGTCGGACTGACTGCGGCTGAGGCTGCTTCCTCCAAGCCACCCCCATAACCGCATTCCCCCGGATTCATAATTCACCGGAACGGATTCAGCGGCAAATCGGCGACCGAAGACGTCTTCCACCCTTTCAATTATATTGTCCTCGCAGGCGCGGTAGCGCAACTGTATCTTGTTGTTATGCGCCAGTATAAAAGTGACATTGAAACGGCTGCAGGCCACGCGTTTGAAGATCTCGGTGATATGGAGAAACTCCGTTGTCCGGCTGCGCATGAATTTACGGCGCGCCGGTGTAGCCTGAAAAATATCGGCGGCTTCCACGGTGGTGCCGCGGGCGCGCGCCGCCGGCCTGATATTCGAGTTGCCGCTCACCGGGTCGAAGGATAAGGACCAGGCGCTATCGGACTGTTCGGTTCTTGAGACAAGTGAAAATCCTGATACCGCCGCAATGCTGGCAAGGGCTTCGCCGCGAAATCCCAGGCTGGTGATGCAATCCAGGTCGGATTGGGCATTGATCTTGCTGGTGCTGTGGCGTCTCAATGCCAGTCCGATATCATCGGGATGAATGCCGTGGCCGTTATCGCTGACGGAAATCAGTTTATGCCCCCCGTCAACCACGGCCACCGTCACCTTATCGGCGCCGGCGTCAATACTGTTGTCCAGCAGTTCCTTGACGACGGCTGCGGGTCGTTCGATGACTTCCCCGGCCGCGATCTGGCTTGCCAGGGTGGCGGGCAGTTCGCTGATCCTGGGTATTATTGCAATATTCTCCACAGCACGGCCAAGGTGAAATTATTCGTCCTTTAATAATAACAGAGGAGCATAGGTCAGGGACCGGCACCCAGTCCCCTGCCCATGGCTTAATTCGTGCTCGCTACAATCTGTTTTCGGCTCGCCAGTAATGTGCCGTCAGGCGCATTGTCCTCAAAATAACGCCTGACGCCGGCAGCCACTGCCGAGGCAAGTTTGCGCTGGTAGGCTGAGCTGTTCAGTTTCTTTTCTTCCTGTGGGTTGGAAATAAATGCAGCCTCGACCAGCAGTGAAGGGATATCAGGCGATTTCAATACGGCAAATCCCGCGGACTCCACGCCGGGCTTGTGCACCCTGCCCACCTTCTTCAGGCCTGCCAGAACCTCCTCCGCCACGTCGATACTGGCCTCCAGGCTTGCTGTCTGGGACAGGTCCAGCAACACCGAAGCCAGCAGGCTGTCCTTGTCGTCAAGACTGACCCCGCCGATCAGGTCGGAAGCGTTTTCCCGCTCAGCCAGCCAGCGGGCGTGCTCGCTGCTGGCGCCGCGGTTCGACAGGACGTACACGGACGAACCGCTTACCCTGCGGTTGGTGAACGCGTCTGCGTGTATGGAAATAAACAGGTCTGCCTTATGCCGGCGCGCCAGTTCGACGCGTTTGCGCAACGGCAGGTAGTAATCACCTGTTCTGGTCAATACCGCCCGCATCCCGCGCTCGCGGTTTATCGCTTGAGCCAGCTTTTTTGCGATCTGCAATACGACTGTTTTTTCATGGGTGCCGCGCTGCCCTATTGCGCCCGGGTCTTCGCCACCATGGCCGGCATCGACAGCGACTACAACGTCACGATGCCCAGGGGCCGGCGCTGCCTCCTTTATCACCACCTGCTGTTTTTCCGTGTCGTATATATCCACGACCAACCTGTGGCCATAATGTTTGTTCGGCGCCAGCAGGAAACTCTTTGCCCGGGCTTGCTTTTTCAAATCCAGGACGACCCTGAGGAAACCGCGATGCTGCCCGTGCCTGATATTCCGTACGTAACCATCCTGCAGGACCGGCTGCGGCAATTCGGCGAATGGTTCTGTGTTTTGCAGGTCGATAACGACCCGGTCAGGTCCGGATAACAGCTCGATGTCGTGTATGACCGGACTGGTCACATCAAAGACAACCCGGGTATTGTCAGGGGCGGCCCAGACCCGGATATTTTTCAGCCGGACGCTTTCCTCTGCGCCGGACGGCAGGGAAAAAATCAGGAGTAAACAATAAGTTGAGATTAATCGCACCATCTGCCGAGCCGTTGTGTTTAAGCGCTACGGCGACAATTATCTCAATTTTATTTTAACAAGTCAAGCTATGTAACTGTTTTTGAGAGAATTATATATAGATGGGGTCAGAGTAAAAATTCTTTCAGAATTTCTTACTCCGACCCCTGGTGCCGCGGTATTGACAGGAGTTTCGGGGTCAGAGTAAGAATTTCGTCAGAAATTTTACTCTGACCCCTGGATTGAGGCTGTTTCCATTATGGTGTAAGAGGCACCGAGTCGTTGCAGGTATTTCTCACCTGCCGCGGTTTGCGGGCGGCAGTTCAGGTCACGCCGCTTCCGGTTGACGGCGATATCAATGAGTAAATCCGGCGTTGGCAGCCGGTCGCGGCCCCGCTCAGGCCACTCCACCAGGCAGATGGCAAGGGCGTCGAAATAGTCCCGGCAACCGATATCATCCAGTTCCATCGCCGTCGCCAGGCGGTAGAGGTCGAGATGATAAATGTCACGGCCGGCGATACGGTAATATTCGACCAGGGTGTAAGTCGGGCTCTTGACGGTCCCCCGGTAACCGAGTCCCCGCAACACTCCCCTGACGAACGTGGTCTTGCCCGCGCCCAGTTCTCCCTGCAGGTACAGGTTGAAGCCGGCAGGCAGGGATTGCGCGCAGCCGCCCGCAAGCGCTTCCATTTCTTCGGGGCTGGTGACGGCTAGGCGCATCAGTTCGAATTGACGAGCGCGCGTATCACGGGGAGGAGATCACCGGCCAGCATACCTCTTTCTCCTTCCCCGGCACATTGATCAGCCGCATAACCGTGCAGGTAAACCCCTGCCACCGTAGCGACGCCCGGTTCCATGCCCTGGGCCACCAGGCCGGCAATGACGCCGGTCAGGACGTCGCCCATTCCACCTCCGGCCATTCCCGGGTTGCCGGTACGATTAAGGCGGATGGGGCCCGTGGCGCCTGCGACCAGGCTTCCTGCTCCCTTGAGCGCCACCGTGCCGCCGAACCTGTCACGTAATGACGTCACCGCCGCAAACCTGTCTGTCTGAACCTCTGTTGAGGTGATGCCCAGCAGGCGGGCAGCTTCACCGGGATGGGGCGTAAGCACCCAGTTTTCCCGGCGCAGGGGTTCAAGGGCCAGCAGGTTGAGGGCATCGGCATCCACCACCAGGGGAAGCCGGGTCTGTAATACCTGCGCAAGCAACGGTATTGCCCAATCCGACTGTCCCAGTCCCGGCCCGATGGCGACAACACTGACCCTGTCCAGCAATGCGTCCAGGTCCCGCGTCGTAGTGACGGCCGCGGTCATCAACTCAGGCCGGAACAGGGGAATGGTTCGGGCATGCTCCGGCCGCGTCGCCACCGTTACCAGGCCGGCCCCGGCCCTGGCAGCCGCGCTACCGGCCAGGATGGCTGCGCCCTGGTAACCGTAGTCACCGCCGATGACCAGTACGTGGCCATAGCGGCCCTTATGGGCATGGCGCGGACGTGGCGGCAGGTTGCGCATTATTTCTTCATGCCGTGTAAGACGGGTTTCGGCACCGACTGCGACATGGATGTCGGCCGGCGTGCCCAGGTCGCTGAACAATATCTCGCCACAAAATTCAGGTCCTTCTGCAGTAAACAATCCCCGTTTCAGACCGATGAACGTGATCGTGGCATCGGCCCTGACCGCGCTCCCCAGGCACACGCCTGTGTCCGCATTCAGGCCGGAAGGAATATCCAGGGCAAATACCGTGACGGATGCAGCGTTTATCAGTTCGATGGCTTCGGCAAAGCTGCCTTCCACGGGACGATTCAGGCCGCTGCCCAGCAAGGCATCGACGATGATATCCGCGCCTTCAAGCGCCAGGGCAGTCTCGACACTCCCTGTTTGCAGGTACTTCTGCGCACTGGCGGCGGCATCGCCCTTGAGCCGGCCCGGTTCAACCAGTGCAATCACCCTCACCTCAAGTCCTGCCTGCCGGGCAAGGCGCGCCAGCACGTAGCCGTCACCGGCGTTGTTGCCGCCGCCGCAGAGGACAACCAGGTTCCCGGCGCCGGGATAACGCCCGGTCAGGACGTCAAGAGCGTCAGCCCCTGCCCGCTCCATCAGGGTTAACGAAGGGGTGCCCTGCTCTTCAATCGCCAGCCGGTCAAGCTCCCGTACCTGGGCGGCTGTATATAATTCAACGGGCAAGTCAGACACTGGAGGATATCACCAGTTCCACATGGTGCCGTCTTCCAGCCTGTTTACGGGAAGATAAGCGCGTTGATAGGGAAATTTTGCCGCCAGTTTTTCATCTATATCGACTCCATGCCCCGGCGTCTCGCCCGGGTAAAGAAACCCGCCCTTGAAGGTATAGGCATGGGGAAACACCTCGTCGGTTTCCCTGCTGTGGCGCATGTATTCCTGGATGCCGAAATTAGGGACCCAGGTATCGAAGTGCAGAGCAGCGCCCATACACACCGGTGACAGGTCCGTTGCCCCGTGACACCCGGTACGAACGTGGTACAACGCGGCCAGGTCGGCAACCCGGCGCAGGTGGGTAATGCCTCCGCCATGCACTACGGTCATGCGTATATAATCGATCAGTTGTTCCTGTATCAGTTCCCTGCAATCCCAGATGGTGTTGAATACTTCTCCGACGGCCAACGGCGTCACAGTGTGCCGGCGAATCAACCGGAATCCTTCCTGGTTTTCTGCCGGAACTGCATCTTCCAACCAGAACAGGCGATAGTCCTCCAGGGATTTACCCAGCCGCGCCGCTTCGATGGGGGTCAGGCGATGATGCACGTCATGCAACAGGTGCGTTTCAAAACCGTACTGCTGCCTGATCCTGTCGAACAGGACCGGCATGTGATCCAGGTACTTTTCCGTTGACCAGGTGTTCTCTGCAGGCAGGCTCGAATCTGCCGGTTCATAGAACAACCGATCTTTCCCCACGCCGTAGGTGGATGCCAGTCCGGGTATGCCCGACTGTGCGCGCACCGCCTTGTAACCCATGTCGATATACCTGCCCATCTCGTCAACGGTGCTGTCGATATCTTCTCCATTGGCATGGCCGTAAACCATGACCCCGTCACGGCTCCTGCCGCCGAGCAACTGGTACAGCGGCATCTCCGCCAGTTTGGCCTTGATATCCCATAATGCCGTATCCACGGCCCCGATGGCCGTCATGGTGACCGGTCCCCGGCGCCAGTAACAGCCGCGGTAAAGGAATTGCCAGATGTCCTCCGTCTGGCGCGGGTCACGTCCGATCAGGCAGGGAATTACGTGGTCCTCCAGGTAGGAAACCACTGCCAGTTCCCGCCCATTCAGCGTGGCGTCACCCAATCCGTAAATACCGGCATCAGTCTCCACCTTCAGCGTAACGAAGTTACGGCCTGGACAGGTTACGATAACTTTGGCGCTGGTGATTTTCATGGGAATCAGGATATCAAACCGAATACCAGTACGCTGCCGACTCCGATTGGAGCGAAATAACGGGTGAGCAGGCGCCAGATCCGGAAAGCCCGGTCGTTCCTGATGCCCATTTCGTTGCGCAACAGGTCGGAGGAAATGACCCAGCCGGCGAACAACGATATCAGGAATGCGGTCAACGGCAGCATCACGTTTGAAACGCTGAACTCTATGATGTGGAACATGTTCTTATCCCGATACAGGGGGATGAATGACAGCGGTTTGAACTCTTTTATGAGGTTGAACGAGAATGCCGCGCTGAGGCCGATCAGCCAGATTGCGGAACCGGTGATAACAGACATGGTAAAGCGTTTGTGGCCCTTATCTTCCATGTACGATACGAACGGTTCAAGCATGGCCAGGGAGGAGGTAAACGCCGCGAAAAACACCAGGATAAAAAATACCAGGCTGAAGAAATGTCCGGCGGGCATACCGCCCAGGGCGATCGGCAGGGTAACGAACATCAGTCCCGGTCCTCCCGTCGGGTCCAGCCCCGAGGCGAACACGATGGTGAAAACGGCCAGGCCGCATAACAGGGCCGCGAGGGTGTCGCTGATTGCAATTATCCATGTAGGACCGGGCAGGGATATGTCCCTGGATAGATAAGCGCCATAGGTCAATAACGCTCCGGTGCCCACGGTGATGGAAAAGAGGGCCTGACCCAGGGCCATCAGCAAGCTTCTCCAGGTCAGACTGGAGAAATCCGGATTGAACATGAATTGCCAGGCACGCGCCGGCGCGCCTTCAATGTGCCCGTAAACCACCAGTATGATGATCATGACAAACAGCGTCGGCAGCATAAAAGTGGTCACGGCTTCAATCCCGCGCCTGACGCCCAGACCGATGACCCACACGGTGGATGCAATGTACAGGGTATACCACAGGGTCAAACGCCCGGGAGAGCCAAGCAGGTCGGTAAACTGGCGTTGCGCGTTATCAGGCGTGATGGAGACAAATTCCCCGCGCAAGGCAAGAAACACGTAATCCAGTGACCAGCCGGCGACAACTGCATAAAAACACAAGCCGGCGACCGGCGAGATGACGCTCAGCCAGCCGATGGTCTTCCAGAAACCGGAGTGCCCGCCTTCCCGGCACAGGTTGATCATCGTCACAACCGGGCTTTTGCCGCCGCGCCGGCCCATCGCCAGTTCCGCCATGATCAGGGGCACACACAGCAACAGGATAATTACCAGGTAGACGATGATGAAAGCGCCGCCGCCGTTTTCACCGGCAACATAGGGGAAACGCCAGAGGTTTCCCAGCCCGATGGACGCGCCTACCACCGCGCACAGGAAGGCAAATCTCGACGACCAGGTCTTGGTTGGTGAGGCCATAATTACCCGATTATACGGTACAGGGGCGGTGTGTCATCAACGGGAATGATAGCGCCGGGATGTTGAATGACCCTGCCTGCCAGGGTTTGTCCCGCCCGGACTGAAGCGGCAACATCATGGCCGCTCAATCTTGACGAGATATAACCGGCATTAAAGGAATCCCCCGCTGCCGTGGTGTCGACAACCCGTTCCTGAACCGTCACGGGAAAATGGACAATACCCTTTCCGGCCGCGACAACACAGGGCGATGAACCGTTTTTCATTATGACCTCCGCAATCCCCAGGCCGGCCAAGCGCTCACAGGCCTGCTCTGGCGTGGCATCACCAAACAGCGCTTTTTCATCGTCAAAACCGGGCATAGCTACGTTGGTTTCACGGTATACGCGCCCCGCCCAATCCCTTGCTTCACCGGGAGACCCCCACAACGCCGCCCGGTAATTTGAATCATACACGACAATGACGCCGGCCCCGCGCAATGCCTGCAGCAGGTTCAACAGTCTCTCCCTGCCGTGGGGCGGCAGTATCGCCACCGTTATGCCGGACAGGTAGAATAGCGAAAGACCCTTCAGGGAATTCGACAGAATTGCAGCATAATCATCCCTGAACAGGTCGCGGGCGGCGGACTCGCCCCGGTCATAGCTGAAACACCTTTCTCCATCCTGTCCGGTCGTTATGGTGTAGCTGCCCGGCAGCTTGTCCCGCAAGCGCCTGACAAACGCGGTATTGATACCTTCCGCTTCCCAGGCCGCCAGCATGGCCGCGCTGCCGGCATCCATGCCCACTGCCGTGATATAGAACAGTTCCGCCTTGCCCCCGTCCAGCAGTCTTGCCATGTAGGTCAACGTATTCAGCGTGTCACCGGAGAATCTCCGGGACATATCGGGGACAGATTTTAAATCTGTCCCCTCTTCACGCATATCCATCTCGTGGTCACGGCGCTCGATCATGCACTCGCCGATGGCCGCTACCCCGGCCGGGTTGTCGAATTTCCAGTTAACCATCAGTCGAGTATAATTTAACAATGCCTGAGATTAAATCCATCAAGGACATCATTCCGGCAGGCAGTATTATCCCGGTCTGTACTATCGACAACCCGGACCGTGCGGTACCGCTGGCCCGTACCTTGCAGGATTGCAGTATTCATGTCATCGAGATAACTCTGCGCACGGAAGGCGCTTTTACGGCTGCCGAAAATGTGATTAACGAATGTCCTGGTATGCATGTGGGTATAGGCACGGTAACCTCCGTCGAACAACTGCACCGGGCAAAGGAGACAGGCGCTAAATTCTGTGTCAGCCCCGGCATGACGGAACGTCTCGTCAATACTGCCGGACAACTGGAGATGCCATACCTGCCTGGTGTCAGCACCGTTTCCGAGGTAATGGCAGCACGGGAAATGGGATTACATTACCTGAAGTTTTTCCCGGCAGAGTCCGCCGGCGGTATCAGGATCCTGCGCATGTTCCGGGAACTGTTCCCCGACACCAGGTTCTGTCCCACCGGAGGCCTGAATGAAACTAATGCCGCGGATTACCTGCACCAGGATAACGTATTCTGCATCGGCGGGAGCTGGCTGGCGCCGCGGGATCGTATCGATGCCGCCGACTGGGCGGGAATAACAAGGAAAACAGGACAGTTGCAATAACCGGCCGGGTTCCCGGCAGGTGTTTGAGCGTCAGTAGTTGTTATTGATCAGTTCTTCAATAACGGCGTCCGGATAGCTGAGCAGCCTGCCGAACTGCCGGGCTATGTCCCGGCGCGCATCACCCGTATAGGAACCGGAAGCCACCAGTTCGGACTTCCTCTGTTTCAGGGCCAGGTAGTCGTCCAGGGTCGCGCCTTTGTAGATCAGCAGCACATGCTTGCCCACAGCCACATCGGCCGGGAACAGGTCGGTGACGATCAGGTCCGTCTCGCGGTAGAGTAATACTCCTTCTTCCTGCGCTATCCGCTCTGCGTCTTCCACCAGGTCGTCCATCTCTTCCGGCGTAACGGCTGCGCTCAGCGCCAGTGTCTTGACACCGACCCTGACCATTTCCGCGAAGGTGGACAGCCCGCCCAGTGTATATGAGCGTTGATCAATCTGTCTGTTCATATCAGCCGACTGTTCTGCCGAACACAGGATTGGAATGACCAGGAACAGAAAAAACCCTGCTGCCCGAAAGCAGGAGGGTTTTTTTCTGAACGTTGCAATGTGACTAATCAAAAATAAGCGTAAAAGTACGTTTTTCCCGGATTACTTGCTGTATATACGCAGGTTAACGCCGGCTATCCTGAAGTGGGGCCGTATCCGGAAACCGCCAAGCCCGAAGTTTTCCTGGGTGCCAGTGTAATAGTTTTTATCGAACACATTTTCAATATAGCCGGTGATACTCCAGCCATCACCGGAAATCCCGGCCCGCAGGTTCACTACGTCGTAACTGGGCACCCTGGTCGGAAAGTCAGGGCGGGGCCACGGGAAAGGAACGCCGTTGCCGAAGCCGGAACCGTTAAACTGGGTATCATAGCCGCGTTCCCTGGTGACTTCATTATCAAGTATCGGCAGCCCCGCTACCGTGGCTTCGATATCGGAGGTGATACTGCTACGATAACTCCA
This sequence comes from Gammaproteobacteria bacterium, assembly GCA_022826885.1. GTDB lineage: Bacteria > Pseudomonadota > Gammaproteobacteria > Eutrophobiales > Eutrophobiaceae > JAAXHV01. Next base: position 61,496 of record JAJDUB010000014.1, on the reverse strand, counting down.
TTCTGCCCGCAGAAAGCCGTTGAGACTACCTATATTGACATCATATTGGCCAAACAGGTTGGCAGTCCATTCCGGTGCTCTCGGCACCGTTACTCCGTCAAGGTCAAAACCCATATTGTTTACTACAAACGGATCATCAGCACCAAAATCCTTGAACTCGGCATTAAGATAACCTAAACCGCCGCCGATGAGGAAATTATCCATAACCAGCGCCTGGGCTTCCAGCTCAAATCCAATTGATTCTGCCTGGGAGTTAATTATCTGGAAGTTATTCAGTATTTCATCCTCACTGATAATGATCTCCACCGATGGTATCTGCAAATCCTCCCAGTCCATATAGAAGAAGGCGCCATTGACCTGCATGCGGCCGCCTGCGCCACGCCACTTGGCGCCAACCTCATAATTCCATAGTGATTCCTTGCTGAAAGGAATAGTTGAACCATCTCTTTCAAAAATAGTCAGACCGCCCGGCTTGTAACCTCTTGATACGGATGCATAGGCATTCAGGTCATCATTAGGCGACCAGTTCAACACAAAGCGCGGGGTAATTGAGTCCGAGCTCGCGCTCCCTGTCAGGTACCCCCTCGTCAAACGCGGGTCACTGGGATCCGGCATCTTGAAAGCCCTGAACTCGTCCAGGGGTTGCTGGGAGAATGGAACCCCACGGTTGAAGCGAAATTCCTGATGGCTGACGTCGTGCTCGGTATAGCGTACGCCGACTGTCGCTTTCAGTTGCTCGGTGAATTGCCAGTTGAGTTCGGAAAATACCGCCCAGCTTTCCGAGTCGAACGTCGTGGGGGAAGCGCCTGCAATAATAGCTCCAGGAGGCAGACAGAAGCATGCATTCGCGACATGAGCAGGATCCAACGTACCATCAGGTAAAATAGCTCCGCCGCGGGCAAACAGAACATAGAAACCGTCATCGCCGATGGGGCTGAGGCTGTAGGTATCAGCGTCGTCATTTGAATAGAACCCGCCAATGGTCCAGTCCCAGTTATCACGCTCAATGTTAAAACGGACCTCCTGGCTGATGGTGTCACCGGTACGCCCGCCATAAGTCTTGTACAGCGAATACTGGACCAGGTCCTGGTCGAACTGGCGGTGGCTGGTGGTCTCCATGACACCCGTAATGGAGCGTAAAGACCAGCCCTCACCCTGGTAGTTCAGCCTGGCGTTGAAGATGTTCTGACGGTTCTTGTTGAATTCGTAAAAGTCCTTGTTGATCACCCGGCGCTCGTCCGGGTAAAACCCCGATCCGGCATCTACAGGAAAAATATTCTCATAGACGTCAAACGTATCAGCTCCCGGCGCAGTAGGCAGGACGAAGGGGGTCGAATTAGGGGTATCGAAGTCCATTATCCCGGAATTGACATTGGTATCAGTGCCATCATTTTCCACCGTGCGCATGAATGACACGTCAGCCGTAAATGCCTCGGTCGCTTCCCAGCGGGCTGCTACGCGAAAAGTGATGTGGTCGTAGCCGTCATTATTACCGGTGGGACTCAGGTTAATGAGAAAACCATCGCTTTCCTCGTAATAAACATTACCGCGGACAAATAAATTATCCGTAATCGGCGCATTGATGATAGCGCCGACCTCCCAGGTATTAAAACGGGAATAACCAGCGTTTATCTCGTACTCCATCTCATCATGGGGTAATTTCGTCGTAAGGTTCAACGCACCGCCAGTTGCATTACTGCCGAAATAGGTGCCTTGCGGACCGCGCAGCACCTCCAGACGCTCAAGGTCCTGGAGTTGCGGATTAGCAGTCTTGGTTGCGTTGTTGGCGATGTTGAACTCATCAAGATAAATTCCAAAGCTGTTGGATAACCCGCCAACCCCGGTGAAGGTGTTTGCGAAGTCACTGACGCCGCGCATACTGATGCCTACCGAGCGATGGCCTGTTTCACCGTCTTCAGTGAAATTGACGTTCGGAGTTATCTTGAAATAGTCCTTCGCTTCCCTGAGGTGCTGCTGTTGAAGCCTGTCCCCGGAAAAAGCCGTAATCGAGACAGGTACCTCCTGCAAGTTCTCTTCGCGCCGTTGCGCAGACACAACGATCTCTTCAAGTTCCTGTGCCGCAATGGACGGTGAAAGAGCGATAGTCGCCAATATAAAACACCAGCTACTTTGCTTCATGATATTTCTCCGGAATAACAAATATATAGTCCACACTGGGTTACTGTACCGGCCCTGATGCCGACCAGACCCGAATACCAGATAGTTTAGACATAAATTAAATCAAACACAACTTATTTTGTACGTGCGGCATTTATGATACAGGACAGTGCCGACCGGGGTGAGGCGTGCGCAACCGCTTACCTTCATTCTATTCAGTTCCCCGGTTTCAATACTTTCAGGGTATCGACTATTCGCTCAAGACCCTGTTCAACCCTGTCCGGCCTCGACCTGCCGTAGCAAACGCGTATGTATTTGTCCCCGCTCGGTCCGTAATAATTACCCGGCGTTACCAGCACGCGCGCTCTGTCCATCAACAATTTCGCGATGTGTTCTCCGCTCCCCAGGCGGGAGACATCGGCCAGGCAATAGGTGCCGGCTTCCGGCAGGTTACAGGTAATCCCCGGAATACTGTTAAGCGCCGCAGTTGTTTGTTGCCGCATTTCATCCCACTCCCCAATCCATTGATTGAGGAAATCCTGCGGGCCGCGCAGGATATCGATAGCGGTCCGCAACGCGGCCGTATTCGGTGTAAAACTGCTCAACATATAATAATGCCGGAGCGCCCGGATAATTTCGGAAGGTCCCGCGATATACCCGACCTTCATGCCGGCGCAAAGATAGCTCTTGGCAAAACTCGACACACAGACAGTGCAGTCGCGCATGTCCGGCATGCTGATCATGGAGCTGAACTGATGCGGCGGATAAACCACCTTCTCGTATACCTGGTCTTCGACCACCGGAATACCATCCCGGCGCAGCCGCCTGCCCAGACGCTCGAGAAAATCCCGCCGGAAAACGTGACCGGTGGGGTTGTCGGGATTGACGATGATAAAAGCCCGCGTACGCGGTGTCAGAAGCTGGTCCAGGCGCGCTTCCATGATATCCGTGCCGGCCGGTCCGCCTTCGGCCACGGTCAGCGGGATTGTCCTGACAGTTGCCCCAAGATAGGCAGGGATCAGGTAAGACAGGGTGTAGCCCGGATCAAAAGTTATCACTTCGTCTCCCGGGTTCAGCAACACGCTGAGGACGGCCAGGAGACCATCGCCGGCGCCGTTACAGGGAATCACCTCACCGGTCGGATCAACTTCAACATTGAAATCATTGCGAAATTTATCCGCCACTGCCCGGTTGAATTCGGGGACGGGCTGAATCTTGAGGTAACCTTCCTCTACCGCATTCAGGCCCGCCCGGCGTATGTAATCCGGGACCTGTTGCCAGCCACCTGAAAGGTTCAGGAAAATGGTGTCGGGATCACCAAGGACCTCTTGAGGGATCTCATCATAGCCATGCCAGGCCGGGTGGGACACGGCATGCCTCAACCTTTCACTGGTTGCCTTTCTCACTCTTTATTTCCCGGTTTGGGCATTCTGGTTAAGTTTCCGGCTCACATCCGCATTGCGGGCGGCTATGCCGCGGTTTCCGGCCGGCACACCCGGTACATGAGTGCGAGGAACAAAGTAACCGTAAATGCAAAAGAAACACTATAAACCACAAACACCGGCTGTCCTGCAATATACGGCTCAATCCGGTTAAAAATGCTCACTGCCGGCCATAGCGATGCACTGATCAGAATTATCGCACCGATCAGGAATTTCTTTTCCCAGCCGCTTTTACCCGGTCCCGGTTTAAATTCCTTCGTGGCGGCTTCAAATTCAGCAATGATATCCTCATCATTTGGCCGTGTCAGTACGCTCACAAGCCAGAGAGTGAACGTATTCACCGCCAAACCGATCAAACCAGCGTGAATTCCAAGCGGGTTTTTAACCGGGCCGAAGGTGAACCAGGCCAGTGTTGCGATACCAACCGTCAAGCCTGCCAGCGCACCCCAGCCGGTACACCGCCTGAAATAAAAGGCACCCAGCACCAGGGGCAGAAACTGCACGCCGATACCCAGTGCAATCAGGGAAATATAGGTAATCGTGGCGGGCTTGCTGATGGATAGCGCATAGGTCAGTGCGATTATGACAAGGATCAGGCACTGTATGGTTCGTTTCAGCGCCTGCTCCTGCATTTTTATATACGGTCGCACCAGGTCGTTGCCGACTGTAGATGCTGCCGCCAGGCTCATAGCCGAACCGGAGACCATTGCCGCGGACAATCCTCCGGCGCACAGCAGGCCCACAAGCCAGGGTGGTGCGATCTCGAGGATCATTACAATCATTATGGTATCTACTTCCACCAGCCCGGGTTTTACCACCACGCCGGCGAAACCGATGATCAGCACGGCGTAAACGGCAAGTGCATAGATGGGGGCGATAATCGCCTGTTTACGGATCAGGGAGGGTTGCTGCGCGCTGTAGAAGTTTATGAACAGGTACGGTCCCATGTGGATACCGAGAAAGCTCACCAGGATGGATGAACTCCAGAACGCATAGCCGAAAACGGTATCCGTTTCGGAAAGTACCAGGTGATCCGGTTTGGTCCGGGCAAGGGTGCGGTACATATCCTCCAGGCCGCTGAAGTACTGTGTCACCACCACGACCGCAATTGCGACCAGTACGGAAAGCATGAATATACCCTTGAAAATGGCAACCCTGCTGATCGACCGCAGACCGCCAAGAACTACGTAGATTGCGACCACTGCGAATGCAACCAGGCTTCCCAGCCAGTAGGGCACCTGGCCCTGCGTCGATACCTCGAAGATGTAACCGGCGCCGATCATCTGCAAGGTCAGGTTGGCGATAAGCGCGAGGACCGCAACAATCGCCGCTGCCGCCCCCAGCAGCCGGCTCTGAAAGCGTGCGGACAAAAACTGCGCCTGGGTCATGAGGCCGAGCTTTTTGCCGGCGCGCCACACCTTGGGACCGAGCCAGAATGACATCATGGAACTGAGCGCAATGGCCACCAGGGAAAACAGCACTACTGCGCCATAACCATATGCCCAGCCGGGAAAACCGAGAAAGGTGCCGGCGCTGTAAAATTCGGCCACCCCGATAAAGAAAATCGGCCAGAGCCCCAGGCTGCGCCCGGCAATCACATGGTCGCTTACGGTCCTGGTTTCACCGGAACGCCGGGGAATGCCCAGGTACAGGACAATTCCCAGAAATACGATAATGATCAGGAGGACCATGGGAGCGCCTTATTCCTGCGGCTGGATACTGCCGTTGACGCGGTAGCGGCAACCGTACGAAGTCATTTGATTACTTTTTCAACCAGTCTTCACGAGGGGGAGAGAAGACATCGAGGACGACCGTATCCTCCACGACCTGGTCACTGTGTTCGACGCCTGCAGGAATATACAGAATATCGCCTTCACGGGCCTCTATCCTGCTCTGTTCGGATTGGTAAACCGCCCCGCCCTTGAGATAAATCGTAACCTGTTCGCTGGATATCCCGTGGGCAGGAAACGACACGCCTTTCGGGACAAATATCTGCGCCAGCATCATGTTGCCTGCGGTTATCATTTGCCGGGTGATGCCATTATCGAGTTGTTGGACGGCCACCTCATTCCAGTTGTAAAGTATCATTGATTCATCTCCGGATTGTATTATTAATGCAGTATGTGCATTATTACTTTAGTCTCACGGCGAGAACCGGACAAGTCAATATCCATCCTTTTATACTTCACTTTTTATGATAAACGAATTTGCACCCGACCTGATTCTATATGACGGGAGGATAGTCACTGTCGACAGCCGGTTTTCGGTAGTGGAAGCGGTTGCAGTTTATGACGGGAAATTCGTTGCCATCGGCAGCAGCGCTGATGTCCGGGAACTGGCGGGTAATAAGACACAACAGGTGAATCTGCAGGGCCGTTGCGTCGTTCCGGGCCAGATGGACAACCACGTTCATTTCCTGCTGGCCGGCCTCGACGGTTTACAGTCAGGCGCCAAAGTCAACATCGCCACACTGCAGTCGATTGAAGACATACTGGATGCCATTCACAAGCGCGCGCAAAGCACGCCGAAAGGCGAATGGATCGGCACCTCCTGCATGTACCGGGGAGCATTGAAAGAGGGACGCTTCCCGACCCGGGCAGACCTGGATAAAGTCGCTCCCGATCACCCGGTATATATCTTCCAGTCGGGCAAGAACATTATCACCAACACGTATGCCATGAACATGGCGGGCATCGGCAGGGAAACGCAGAACCCGGTTGAACCCGAAGGCTGGATTGTCAGAGATGAGGATGGATTGCCGACGGGACATCTTATTGCCGGCGCCGGCGACCTTGCGCGCAAGGTCTGGTGGGAAAAAGCAGACCAGCCGATCAAAAAATGGGACTTTCTGTATTTCGACCGGGAAACCCAGTTGGCGGCCATCGAGGCGCAGCAATCCATATATCACGCCTGCGGCGTTGTCGGTGTACGTGATATGGGAGTATCGATAGACGAACTGGATACTTATATCGAGGCAAACCGAAGCGGTTTACTCAAAATCAGGACGGACCTGATCCTTGGGTTGCCTGCCAGGTATATGACAGAGGAAGAGATTATCACTTCGTTGAACTGTTATTTCGGTCCGAAACAGCACCTTGGTGACGACATGCTGAAGATCGGGGGAATAAAACTGGTCGTAGTCAATGACGGCTGGTGGGCCTACAGCCCGGAAAAAGCGCGTTTTCTGATCCGGGAGTATAACAGGCGAGGCTGGAATATGAGTATCCATATCAATAGCGGCGGCGCGGATGATTCGAGCGAACTGGTGATAGCGGCACTGGAGGAAGCGGACAGGGAAAACCCCATTGCCGGCCGCAGGATAAGTTTTGAACACGGCTTTGGCCTGGGCAGGCCGGATCATATCCGCAGGTCCAGGGACCTGGACATTATTTTCGGCGCCAATCCGGTACTGTCTTACTACGCCTCGGCCCGTTCCATGCGCATGCACGAGATCATGGAACAGGTCCGCATTGCGAAAATGACGGAGACTGATCCCTGGAAGCGGACTGTGCGCGACTGGGGATTGCCGTTGAGAGACTGGCTGGACGCGGGCCTGACGGTCACGGGCGGCTCGGACAACCCTGCCGTCGTTTATAATCCGGAACAGCCCTTTCTGGGTCAATATTCGGCGCTGACCGGCAACACCCTGGCCGGTGTCCTGTTGCCCGGTCAAACCGTTACCCGCGAAGAGATGCTGCGCATGTATACCATCAATGTAGCCTACTCATGCTGGCAGGAAGATATCCGCGGTTCCATCGAACCAGGCAAACTGGCCGATATGGTTGTCCTGGACAGGGACATTCTCAACTGCACGGATGAGGAAGTTAAGGATTTACAGGTATTGCAGACTTACGTAGGCGGTGAACTGGTATTCGAGAAGAGTCATTGAATGACCATGAGCTCAGCAGAGGCAGACCTGTCGCTTCAACATGATGGCGAACAGCGCGCATCCATCCCGGTGACAATCCTGACCGGATTCCTGGGGAGTGGTAAAACTACACTGCTCAATCATATCCTGAGGTCCGGCCATTGCTTGAAGGTCGCGGTCATCGTCAATGATTTCGGCGACATAAGTATCGATGAAAAACTGATCAGCCGCCGGGCGCAGAATATTGTTGAGCTGGCAAACGGTTGTGTCTGCTGCAGCATGCAGGGTGACCTGCTGCGGGCCATACGCCAGGTAACAGACGGTGCACGCAATATCGATTATATCCTGCTCGAAACATCGGGATTATCCGACCCCCTGCCGGTTGCCGCCTCTATTTTGAATAACGGTCCGGATAATGCCGTTCGGCTTGACGGTATCGTTACCCTGGTCGATGCCATGAATTTTGACGACAACCTGGAGCATGCAGAAGTCGCATTCAGCCAACTGGTCAACACCGACCTGATACTGATAAACAAAATTGACCTGGTAGAGGAACATGTACCGGAACTGATTCAGCAGGGAATTAAAAAAATCAACCGCTCTGCCAGGATGCTCGCCTGCGTCAACGGCAACGTAGACCCCTGTTTACTTCTTGATGTAAGACTTTCCGGACTGAAACAGAACGGAGATATGATTCCGGCAACAGAGGACGAATCACCAGAGGGTGGACGCCATCAGGGACACGGCTTATCGGAATTCGACAACATTTCCTTTGAATCGCTTAAACCGTTTGAACTGGAACCGTTCAGGGCTTTTATTGCTGATATTCCGGAAAATGTATACCGGGGTAAAGGTATTTTGAACATCGCAGGCGATGATTTTCGCCGTATATTTCAGCTTGTCGGCGAGCGCTGCGTTGTCACGCGGGACAGGCCGTGGATGCCCGATGAGATACGCAAGACGCAGCTGGTCCTGATAGGACGCCGGTTAGGCGATACCGACCTGCTGACGCGATTAGACCATCTTTAAAATACCGATAAGAAAAAACCCTTACCGGTAGTCATACCGGTAAGGGTTTCGTACTAAAAACGGGTTCTGCGGTGATGTCAGATGCCGCCGTAGGTATAGCTTACCGAGCCGCCGAAAGTCAGCGGGTTGGGCCGCAATCGAATACCGCTTACTCCAAAGTTTTCCTGGGTGCCTGTATAGTATTTCTCATCCGTCAGGTTTTGCACGAAGCCGGTAATACTCCATTGTCCCCATTCAACACCGGCTCTCAGGTTCAGAAGATCATAATCCGGACTCCGATACGGAAATTCGTTGGGGCCTGAACTATGGATTAAGCCGTTATTCGGGGCTGGGCCATTCAACTGGCGGTTTGTCACGCCTTCCATATCGGAATACTGCCCATCCCGATGAATGTATTCCAGGCGTATCCAGGCTTCATTGTCACCCCCGATTGGCCAACGGTACTCACCCATCAGGTTTGCGGTCAATTCAGGTGATTTCGGCAAGTCCAATCCAAGCAGTGACGGGCGCCAGCCGCCGGACAACTGAACGATTGTGTCGCTCTTTACCTCGGTATCCAGGTATCCAAGAGCACCGGATATGGTCAATCCGTCAGTCACCAGGGCGGCAAATTCCACTTCCAGGCCATCGGCTTCAGCCTTTTCAATACTGACGATCTGGTCGACGTTGGTTGATAAATCACCCGGGGTCAGAAAGAAGAAGGATTCAAATTGCAGGTCGTCCCACACCAGGTGGAACACGGCCGCATTCAAACGCAGACGACCTTCCAGTAACTCGGACTTCAACCCCAGTTCGTAGTTCCAAAGGGACTCTTTATCATATTTTGTAGTAAAAGCGGGTGCACCGTCCACATTCGTATTATTGCCGACACTGTTACCGCCGGGTTTATAGCCCTTGGATACCATGGCATAGACGTTCACTTCATCCGTCACCTGAAAACGCGCGCCGAAGCGTGGCGCAAAGTCCGTATATTCCGAACTGCCCGCAGCTACGGGCCGCGGCGCATTAATGAAACTCTGGAAAAACGCAAAAGGGGAAAAATCAGGAGTGCCGGGAAAACAGCACGACGGTCCGATTCCATTTGCTGCCAACTCCCTGCCGACTTCACTGTGGGTAAACCGACCACCTGCGATAAGGTCCAGACTTTCCGTCATGTGAAAAGTCAAATCAGCAAATACTGCCTGTTCTTCGACATCATATCCTTTGGTATTGAAGGCCAGACCAAGATCCTCCGGGAACGGCGGCAACCAGCCGACCCCGTTAAGGGTAGCGGTTGCATTTGTGGAGACCGCCACCAGGTTGTTCTGGTCCTGCTCATCCTTCGAATACATGAAACCGAGCGTCCAGTCCACGGACTCACCTGAATAATCCAGTCGTAATTCGGTACTCCAGGAAGTGCCTTCATAGTGATTGGTTCTATCTATCGAATCCACGCCCCCAACCAGGTCCTGATCGAACCAGCGTTTGTTTTCGGCATCGATCACACCGGTAATGGATGTTACTTTCAAATTGTCATTGAAGTCATGTTCTATATTAAGGATAGCAATCAAGGCTTCATTTTTATTGTACTCATCCAGGTCGTGGCTCTGATAACTCCTGTTATCCGGCCAGAAACCTGTTCCGGGATCGATCGCTTCTGCTATTCCCAGTGTGTCAACGGTGTCCACATCCAGAATACCCGAAGGAACGTTTTCGTCATGGCCTTGATCAATGTCGTTATAGCTCACGTTGACCCTCACGGTAGTGTCCTCAGACACATTCCACACGGCCTTGATCCGGCCGAAGAATTCCTCATGTCCACTGTTCTTGGCGCCGTTGGGCGTAAAATTATTTTCATTAAATGCCGCAGGGCATCTGTCAGCCGTGGCGCCGGTGGCACAGGCGTTCTTGACTCGACCACCACTGTCTTCATACATGAAAACACCACGCAGGCCAAAGTCATCGGATACAGGCGCATTGATGACGGCAGTGACATTACCCATCTCGTTGGCGTTTTCATATTTTTCACCGCCGACTCTCAACTTGAAACCGAATTCATCGGTCGGGTCTGCAGTCCTCAGGTTCAAAGCGCCTCCCACCGAATTCCGTCCGAAAAAAGTCCCCTGGGGGCCGCGTAAAACCTCGATACTCTCCATATCCGGCAATGCAGGATTTGACACCCCGCTGGGCACGGAGGCAATACTGAAACCGTCCATGTAGATGCCGATGGAGTTTATGCCGGTATTTTCCGCTGCGCCCGAAATCAGGTTACTGACACCGCGAATTGCCAGACCGATACCCTTGCTCCCGACCTGGCCGTCATCGGTGAAGGCAACATTCGGCGTCATGGCCAGGTAATCCCTGGCAGCCCGTATATTACTTTGTTCTACAATGGCGCCGGTAAACGCGGTGACACTCACCGGCACGTCCTGCAGGTTCTGTTCCCTGCGTTGTGCGGTTACAACAATTTCTTCCAGTATGCCCTGGGCATGGACGGGGACCGCCATGGATGCGGTCAGCATGGCAAATAAGCATGATTTTATTTTCATTTGGGCCACCTTTTAAAGGTTCGCATCACTTGTTCCTGCAACCTCATCATGTAAAATCGGATGGGATGATAACTATTGATTGCTACAAGCAAATCTTTACAATAGTTTAAGCCTGAATTAGTTTTCTGTCGAAAAAATTTTGCCGCAACAAGATGCAGCCAACCGACAATATCGACATTATTCAAATCGATAACCTCAATAAGTGGTATGGCGAGTTCCACGTCCTGAAGGATATCAACCTCCGGGTCAGGAGCGGTGAGAAAATCGTCATCTGCGGGCCGTCGGGTTCCGGTAAATCCACTCTTATCCGCTGCATCAATGCGCTGGAAAGCTACCAGTCAGGCTCATTGACGGTCCAGGGAACATCCCTGAACGATAATAAAGATACCCGCGCCGTGCGTGAGGACGTCGGCATGGTATTCCAGCAGTTCAACCTGTTTCCCCATTTAACCGTACTGGAAAACCTGGTGCTGGCCCCTGTCAGGGTACGGAATCTCAGCGAAAAAGAGGCGCACAAACTGGCCATGCATTACCTGGACAGGGTCAGGATGCAGGAATACACCGATAAATTCCCGGCACAGTTGTCGGGCGGCCAGCAACAGCGGGTGGCAATCGCCCGGGCACTCTGCATGAAACCCAAAGTCATGCTCTTCGACGAACCCACATCCGCCCTGGACCCGGAAATGATCGGTGAGGTTCTGGAAACCATGACGGGGCTGGCGGCCTCCGGCATGACCATGTTGTGCGTAACCCATGAAATGGGGTTCGCGCGCCAGGTGGCAACCCGGATCATCTTTATGGATGAAGGCCGGATTATCGAAGAAAATACTCCGGAGAATTTCTTTAACCGCCCCTCGTCAGAGCGACTCAAATTATTCCTGAGCCAGATTCTGCGGCATTAACCGGCCGGTCCCGACGGGAACGATACTAAAAAAACCAGCGGAGACACGCAATGAGCAAGATGACCGGCGCCGAAGCCATCATCAAATCAGTACGCCGATATGGCATTGATACCATCTTCGGTCTGCCGGGCGGACAGACCTACCACCTGTTCGATGCCGTTTACAACGAAGGCGACCGGCTCAGGGTATTCAATGCCCGCCATGAACAGGGTGTGGCGTACATGGCGTACGGCTATGCCCGCTCCAGCGGCAGGGTGGGCGTTTACACGGTTGTGCCCGGGCCGGGCATCCTGAACACCGGTTCGGCCCTGTGCACGGCCTATGCGGGCAATGAACGGGTGCTGTGCCTGGCCGGTCAGATCCCTTCGCAATGGATAGGAAAAGGAGTAGGCTTCCTGCATGAAATACCCGATCAACTGGGCATCCTGCAACGCCTGACGAAATGGGCGGAACGAATAGAAACACCGGCTGACGCCCCGCGCCTGGTCAACCAGGCCTTCCTGGAGATGAACACCGGCCGGCCGCGCCCGGTTGCCCTGGAGATGGCGCCCGATATCATGGGTCTGCAGGAAAAAGTGGAGCTATTGCCTCCGATCCCGGATCCGGAACCTGTAAAGGCCGACCCCGACATGGTCGAAGCGGCAGCCCGCCTGCTCGGCAAGGCAAAGTGGCCGTTAATCGTAATCGGCCACGGCTGCGTGGATGCCGGCGCGGAACTGTTACAGGTGGCGGAAGCCCTGCAGGCGCCCTGCACAACGTTGTGGAGCGGCAAGGGCATTATCGACGACCACCATTATCTCAGCCAGCCATACAGCGCCGGACACCAACTCTGGGCAACTGCAGATGTGGTCCTGGCGGTAGGGACAAGACTGGATAATCCGCAACTGCAATGGGGACTGGATGATGACCTGAAAATCGTCCGCATTGATATAGACGCGGCGCAGATCAGCAATATTGCCACTCCGCAGATTGGCATAGTCGCTGATGCGAAATCCGCCCTGACCGACCTGGTTACAGCCCTGGCGCGTCATAACATTGCCAGAAAATCGCGCAAGGAAGAGCTTGCCGGCCTGAAAACGGCCATGTTCAGAAAATACGAGAAGGACGTCGGTCCGCAAATGCGCATACTGAAAGTTATCCGGGAAGAGTTGCCGGAAGACGGTTTCCTGGTGGATGAGGTAACCCAGGTAGGATATGCATCATGGTACGGGTTCCCGGTATATCGGCCCCGGCATTTCATCGGCAGCGGTTACCAGGGAAACCTGGGATACGGTTATACGACGGCCCTGGGAGTACAGGTAGCCAACCCCGACAGGAAAGTGGTCGTGCTGGGCGGGGACGGCGGCTTCATGTACCAGGCAACGGAAATGGCGACCGCAGTGAAATACCGTTTGAACCTGGTCAATATCGTGTTCAACAATCATTCCTATGGCAACGTTCAAAGAGCCCAGGAGGAAGAATTCGAAGGAAACGTCATTGGTTCGGATTTGAGCAACCCGGATTTCGTACGCTTCGCGGAAAGCTTCGGCGCACCGGGCTTGCGCGTGGAAACAACCGAACAGTTGCGTACAGCCCTGCGACAGGCATTCAGGGAAACCGGCCCCGTGCTGATTGAAATGCCCAGCGCCGGCATGCCCAGTCCCTGGCCTTATATACTGATGCCCCGGAACAGGGGGCAGGCTTAAGGAACCTCCAGTCTAATCTCAGAGCTTCCTCAACTACCGGCGTGTGTCTTGTAGACGGATGCCTTCCTTTCCAGCCAGGCGCTGTAGCGTGACAGGCTGAAGCAGAACAGCCAGAAAAACAGGGCCGCGAACAGGTAGCCGGTGGCGCTGACGCCGGGACTCAACCAGGCCGGGTCGGAAGCGGCGCTCTGCACCATACCGAGCAGGTCAAACAACCCGATGATCAGGAGCACGGTCGTTTCCTTGAACAGGCCGATGAAATTGCTGGTGATCTGCGGCAGCGCTACGGGGAAGGCCTGGGGCAGGATGACCAGGAACGTACGCTGCCAGTAACCCAGGCCCAGCGCTTCGGCGGCCTCGAACTGCCCTTTCGGGATAGACTGCAATGCGCCGCGAATGGCTTCGGCCATATAGCAGGACATCAATATGGTGAGTGCGCCCAGTGCGCGCAACAATTTGTCTATTTTCAGTTCTTCCGGCATGAACAGCGGGAACATGATTATCGCAACAAACAGGACTACCAGGGCCGGTACGCTGCGCCACAATTCGATCCAGGTAGCGCAGCAGACCCGTACCAGGGGTATGGATGAGCACCTGCCCAGGGCAAGCAGGACGGCTATCGGCAGGGAAGTGGACAACACGAACAGGGCGGTGACCACGGTGAGGAAAAAGCCGCCCCAACTGCCGGTCTCGACGTACGTCAGCCCGCCATATCCACCCAGGAACAGGAGCGCCCCGATCAGGGGCCAGGCTATAACCGCAAGCACGACCACCCGGCGTTTACCGGGGAACCGGGGTATAAACAGCGGCAGTGCCGACAGGATGATCAGGCCCAGGCCCAGGTTGACGCGCCAGCGTTCGGTCTCCGGGTAGAGCCCGTACATGAACTGGTCAAAGCGCGCCCGGACAAAGGGCCAGCAGGCGGCAGTCTTGTCGGGACAGTCCGCAGGAGTCGACCCGGTCCAGTAGGCGTCGATAACCAGCCAGTTCACCAGGGGGACGCCGGCAATGACGATAAGGCAGACGCAGGCCAGGGTCAGCACGGTATTCAACGGTGATGAAAACAGGTTGTTATGCAGCCAGTTCATGTCACCACCGTCAGGGCGATCTTCCTGTTGTACCAGTTCAGGAACAGGGCGATACACAGGGAGATGAACACATATACCGCCATGGTAATCGCCATGATGAAGACCGGTTGCCCCACCAGGTTGTTGACCGTGCCGACAAACACCGACACCACCTCGGGATAAGCTATGGCCGCGGCCAGAGACGTGCTCTTGAACAGGTTCAGGTAAACGGTCGTCAGCGGCGGGATGATGACGCGCAAGGCCTGGGGGAACAGCACCAGCCGGATGGTGAGGCGGCGCGGCAGTCCCAGGGAATCCGCGGCCTCGGTCTGCCCGCGGGGAATGGACGTGAAGCCCGAACGTACGATTTCACCGATATAAGTCGCGTTGTACATGGACAGGCCAACTACCAGGGACAGGAATTCCGGCATCATGACAATGCCGCCGCGGTAGCCGAAACGGGTTTCCCTGGGGATCTCCAGTTGCGCGCCCGCAAGCAACACGATGGCGCCGACAATCCCCGCCAGGATCAACAGGTTCCAGGACGCCAACGGATTGAGCCTACGCGTGTCAGGTCTGATCAGGGCGGGCGCAGCGAACTGTCGCCGCTCCTGCCTGCGCAGGAAATACACCATGCCCCAGGCGGCCAGTAATGCCGCCACTATCCACGGCCAGCCCTGTCCGAAGCTGACCGACGGTATAAACAAACCGCGGTTGTTCAGAAAGATGCAATTGAAGAACCCAATGCTCTCACTGCTGCGCGGCAGGGTGCGCAGGACCACGAAATACCAGAAAAATATCTGCAACAGTGAGGGGATGTTGCGAAATATTTCAATATAGCCGGCTGCAAGACGGGATACCAGCCAGTTGTCTGAGAGGCGGGCGATACCGATGGCCAATCCCAGGATACTGGCGCAGATGATGGAGACCGCTGCCAGCAACAGGGTATTGAGCAAGGCGACGACGAATGCGCGGGCAATAGTGGAATTGGCGTCAAAGGGTATCAGTTTCTGCCCGATCTCGAAACCGGCCCGCTTCCACAGGAAGTCAATACTGGAATCGACCCCCAGGCGCGCAAGATTTCCCTGTGTCGTCCCTGCAACCAGGTACACCACCACCCCGATGATGAATAGCAGCGCTACCTGGTAAGCAATCTCCCGTTTCGTCATATCCTGCTCTCAATTCTCCGGGGCGGATTTCAAATCCGTCCCCTGCTCTCCTGTCACCGGAACGGCAGCGCCGAATGCAGGCCGCCATCCTTCCAGCTTGCGTTCAACCCTCTCTTCACGCCCAGCGGAGCAAAGTTTCTTTCCCACATATCATTGTAGTTCCCCACCAGCCTGATTATGTGGTACGCCCAGTCATTGGAAAGGCCCAGTTTCTCCCCGAACCCGCCATGTACTCCCAGCAGGCGCTGGATTTCAGCATTCGGGGAATTTTCCCGTACTGTATCCACGTTGTCCTGGTTGATACCGAATTCCTCGGCGGCAAAACGGACATTGAACGACCAGAGCGCGATATCGCGCCAGCGCGGGTCGTCCTGGCGCACCAGCGCGGCGAAGGGTTCCTTCGAGATGACCTCGTCCAGGATCAGGTGCTCGTCCCGGTCCGGCCAGTTGGCAATGCGCCCGGCCGTGGAGAGGCGCTCGTTGGTGAACGCGTCGCAACGGTCGGCGTAATACGCCTGCAATCCTTTATCTATGTCGGCGAAGGTGACGGGTGTATACGCCATTCCGTTGGCGGAAAAATAATCGGCTATGTTCTGCTCCAGGGTGGTGCCCTGGGCGATGCAGATGGTCGCCCCGTCCAGGTCCCTGAGCGATCTTACCTCCGTATCCCTGCGCACCACGAACCCCTGCCCGGCGTACAGGTAGACCCCGGTGTAATCAAGGCCCAGGGATACGTCGCGGATGAATGACCAGGTGGCGCCGTCCGGGAAAATATCTATCTCGCCGGACTGCAACAGGGTGAAAACAGTATGCGGGGTTACCGGGACGTATTCGATCCTGATATCACCGAATATGGCAGCCGATATGGTCTTGCAATGGTCGATGTCAAACCCGACCCTTTGCCCGGAATCATCGATACTGCTGAAACCGGGACTGCTTTCGACAATGCCGCAACGCAGTTTTCCCCGTTCTCTTACCTGTTCCAGCGTGCCCGCGCCCGCTGCCTGCCAGGCGGCGAAAACCAGGAGTACCATCCCGGACAAACATGTTGATTTGATACTGGTCATGTCCATGGTTTTGGTTTCAAGTCAGGATGTAAGATAATATTATCGAAAACAACCGGAAATTGAACATGGCAAATCGCTTACATGTAGTCGAACAGAGACTCGAACATATCCCTCATGAAAAAGAGGGGCTGAGGTTATGGTTGCGCATAGTGTCGTGTACGCAGATGGTCGAACAGGAAATTCGCGCCATGTTGCGGGAAAAATTCGATATGACCCTGCCCCGCTTTGAAGTCCTGTCGGCCCTGGACCGGGTCGCGGACGGGCTGACCATGAGCGAACTGTCACACTGGCTGATGGTGTCCAAGGGGAATGTTACCGGGATAGCCGAAAGATTATCGGAAGACGGCTTCATCCGGCGCGAGCCGACGCCCACGGACCGGCGTTCCTTCGTGGTGACCCTGACCGAGAAAGGACGCAGGACATACAAGGAAATGGAGCTGGAATACGAGAGCCTGCTGGACAAGTTATTCAACGACATGACACCCGATGACAGTGACATGTTCACCGGCCTGCTGGCAAAGGTAAAGGAATCCGTCGAGGAACTCAGGGGACAGGCCTAGCCCTGCCCCTGCTCCTGGCGGGCGGCGTAGGCCTCTGCCTGTTCCCGGGTCGCTTCCTGCTGGTGCCTGTCTTTCCATTCCCCGTAGGGCATGCCGTAGATGATTTCACGGGCCTGCTCATAGTCCAGGTCCACGCCGCGCTCCTCGGCGGCCGCCCGGTACCATTTCGACAGGCAGTTACGGCAGAAGCCGGCCAGGTTCATCAGGTCTATGTTCTGCACCTCCGTGTGTTCCCGCAGGTACTCGACCAGGTGCCGGAACGTGGCCGCTTCGACTGCCTGTTTAGTATCGTCGTTCATATTTCTCTCCGGTTATTCCAGGTTATGTTTTTTTATCCGGTAGCGCAGGGCCATCCGGGTGATGCCCAGTTCCCGGGCCGCTTTTGAAACATTGCCGTTGCACTTTTCCAGGGCGTTTTTTATCAGCATAAGTTCTGCGTTATCCAGTGTCATATCAGCTTCGGTGAGGGGTGACAGTTGTGTGCCCGCCCCCGGTTCCGGCTGCGTATGGGCAGTCAGGGACAGGCCCTCAGGCGATAATTCACCACCGCCTGATAATAATACCGCTCTTTCTATCATGTGTTTCAGTTCGCGCACGTTGCCGGGCCAGTGATACGAACCCAGGGCCTGCACGGCTTGCGCGGAAAGGCCGATGGAATTGATTCCATAGCGCTTGGCGTTCTGTCTCATAAAATGTCCGGCCAGCAATATGATGTCGTCGCCCCGTTCACGCAACGGGGGCATCGATATTGACAGCACATTCAGGCGGTAATACAGATCGGAACGGAATTCCCCTTGGTTCACCAGTTCGGCAATATCCCGGTTGGTGGCCGCGATGATCCAGGCCGCCACGGGACGTTCCTTTGTGGTGCCCACTTTCCTCAGTGTCCTGCGCTCCAGCACGGCCAGTAATTTTGCCTGTAAATCCATGGGCAACTCCCCGATTTCGTCCATGAACAACACCCCGTCCTCCGCCGCCTCGATCAGACCCGTCCTGGCTGCATGGGCGCTGGTGAATGCGCCTTTTTCATGGCCGAACAGTTCGGCTTCGATCAGGTCCTTGGGCAGGCTGGCGCAATCAACGTGTACGAAGGGTCGTTCCCTGCGGGCGCTGCCGGCGTGCAGCAGACGGGCTACCACGTCCTTGCCTGTGCCGGTTTCGCCAAGTATCAGAATGGTCGGGGGGATACCGGCGCCGGTCACGTGTTTCAAACGGCCGATCTGTTGCCTGACAGCCGTGACCGCAGGACTCTCACCGAGAAATTCCACACCTTCATGGGCATGTTGTTCACGCTTGCTGGAATAGGTCAGTTTCCTGGACAGTTCATCCTTTTCCAGGACCTGCTCAACGGTAATCATCAGTTCATCAAGGTCGATCGGCTTTTTCAGGTAATCGGAGGCCCCTGTTTTCATTGCCGAGACAGCATCTTCAATCTCCCCGTAGGCGGACATCACCAGCACCGGAAACGCGTTGCCCTCGTTATCCTGCAGGCCCGACAGGAAATCCAGGCCGGAACCATCGGGCAGACGCATATCCAGCAACAGCAGGTCAGGCGTTGCTTCTCTGAGTTTTGCTGCGCCTTCCGCCAGGTTCCCGGCAACTTCTGCGTTATACCCTGCCCGCGCCAGCCTCTTGCGTACTGCGCCGGCAAACACCTTCTCATCCTCGATGATCAATACGCGCTTTTCCAGCAGTGGCACCTCGGTTTCCGTTATCAGTGGGTTGCTGTGCATTATTCCGGTTTGTGTTTGGGAGCAGTAATCCTGGCCAGGGTTCCGGCGTTATCCTCTGCTTCAAAACCCAGGTTCCAGCCGTGACTCTGGCAGATTTTGAATGCAATGGGTATTCCCAGACCGGTACCGAAGCGCTTGGTGGAGGGCCCGGGTTCCAGGTTGCCCGGTTCCGGTATGAACGGCAGGCCCGAACCGTAATCCCGGATACCGATAGTCACGAACCGTTGTTCTTCCGTTACCGTTATCAACAGTTCGGCGCGATCCGGAGAGGCATCAACTGCATTGGCCAGCAACCCGTACAGCGCCTGCTCCATCAGGTCGGGGTCGACCTTCAGCGTTACCGGTGCGTCCCGGTATTCCCCCCGCACAACCAGTTCTTTTTCGGAAATTCTGGCCTGCAGCAGTTCCAGCGCGCCGTCCAGTAGCGTAACGACACTGACATCTCTCAGCACCGGCTGCAGCGGATGCAGATAGGATACCAGCGCATTCACCCAGCGCCCCAGGCGATCTATGGTATCGACGATGGCCTGCTTGCCTTCCTTCAATTCGGCCTTGTCGTCAACGTCGTCCAGCACCTGTGCGGCGGCCCTGATACTGGCCAGGGGGTTGCGGATATTATGGGCGACTACGGGAATAAGACTCCCCAGGGCAGCCTGCCGTTCATGCTCCACCAGGGCATCGCGGCTGGTTTTCAACTCACCGGCCATCCGGTTTATGGAGCCTGCCAGCTCCGCGACCTCATTCACGCCCTGCTCGGGAACCCTGTGGTCCAGTTCGCCGCGGCTGATTACCGTGGCGCCTGCCATGATCGAAGCCATGGGCCGCACGAAGCTGTTGCGGATAAACCGGCTGGTGAAAGCCACAATAATGACGGCCAGCAGGAACAGCACGGGGATCAATATCGGCGCATAGCGGGTCCAGAGTTCGATGGTCTGTTCCAGTTCCTGAAGTTGTTGTGTATATAACGCTTTCAGGTTCAGGTATTTCTCTTCGAACTCGTCAAACATCGCCTCGGCATTGCGAAAATCCAGGATCTCCACCCTCTCACCCCTGCTCGTCGTGGTGGGATTGTCAAAAATCCTGTAAATGTCTATCTGTATCTTCCGGTAAGCCAGTTGTAGCGCCTGTACGACCTCATCTTCCTCCCGGGTCAGGGAAGAGCGCCGCAACTGGTTGAAATGGCGGCCAATTCGCCTTGAATACTCATAATATACTTCAAGTGCATTCTCATCGCCGGACCAGCGCGCCCTGGAGACTTCCTGTAATTGCCGATACAGTTCGCCGCGCAACTGCTCGCTTAAATAAATGGAGTTATTGATACGGACGGACGCTGCGGACGTTTTCTGCCAGAGATAAGCGGACAACCCGGTAAGCAGGCCGGTTACGGCTACCAGGAACAGGAAGGCGACTTCATGCACCAGCAGCAGGTGGCTGAGAGAGCGTTTATGAGCATAAGCCATGGAAGCGGCAGTATACCCCAACTGGTTGAAATGAACCAGTTGATTTCCCTCGTGGAAACCTTAAGATTATTAACAAATTTTACTCTGACCCCTTGTATCCCGACATAATTGATGAAATACCTGTTTGCCATCATCCTGATCGTATATTGCCAGGCGGCCCCGGCAGCGCCGTATATTGTCGAGATCAGCAAGTCAGACCGCACCCTGGTGGTCAAACAGGATGAAGAAGTCATCAGGTATTACAGCATCGCCCACGGGAGAGGCGGCAAAGGCACCAAGATACGCGCCGGCGACAATAAAACCCCTATCGGCACATACCGGGCAATTGATTTCAAATCCAACAGCAAATTTCATTTTTTCATCCAATTAAATTATCCTAACCCGCTCGATGCCTGGCGCGGCTACCGGAATGAAGTTATTTCCGCCGCCGAATTCAAGCGGATCGTCCTGGCGTACAAGAGAAACAGCCTGCCGCCCCAGAATACCGGGCTGGGAGGCTATATCGGCATCCACGGCATCGGTCTGATGAACGACGAGAAAAACCGGATACACGAGGCGCACAACTGGACTGAAGGCTGTATCGCTGTTACCAATGAAGAAATAAACGAACTCAGGAAATATATCTCCCTCGGGACCAAGGTGGTGATACGGGAATGAAAAAAGGCGAACATCATTTATTGCTGGTGTGGCTGATGCTGATCAGCCTGATCGGATTCGCGCTGTTTCTGGCCCTGAAAGAAAAGATACTCCTGTTGCTGTACCTGGGCGACAGCAGCAAATTGTCCTGGGTGATCACCCTGATGTTCATAATCATCACCATTTACTGCGCGCGGCGCGTCTGGTTTATTTCTGTGGAAATAAACAACTCGGAGAAGGTATGCGCCCTGGCGCGCCGGCACGAACTTTCCGTGGAGGAGGATGAGATCTACCTTGACAGCAGGGAGAAACTTCCCGACTGCCTGTTGACGCGCTACCTGCTGGACCTGTTCTACCGGGTGCAGTCGGCCCCGGCCGAAACTGAGCAGGCCGAAAACAATACGATCAATACAAACAACAAGGAGCTGATCGAGGTTTTTGAGGCTAGACTCAAGAACCCCCATAACCTGGGCTGGTTCTTTACCGATATCATGATAAAACTGGGCCTGCTGGGTACGATTATCGGTTTCGTGCTCATGCTCGGTTCCGTGGTGAACGTGACGGACTTTGACGTAACCACCATGCAGAACATATTGAAAGAGATGAGTTCGGGCATGGGCACCGCCCTGTACACTACGTTCGCCGGACTGACGTGCAGTATCCTGACTGCAGCCCAGTTCCACCTGCTGGACCAGGCTGCCGATGAACTGATCGACACCACCAAACACCTGACCCAGGTGCATATCCTGCCCAGGCTGACGTGAAAAACCACAAGCGCTACCAGTCCGATCCGTTTACCGACCTGCTGTTCAATGCACTGCTGGGGTTTACCTTCCTGTTCCTGGTGGCAATCATGTTCATGAACCCTGAGGCCAAGTCGGGGATCATCGACCCCAAGGCGGAATATATCCTTACCATCACCTGGGAAGACAACAGTCCCGATGATATCGACGTCTGGGTGGAAGACCCCGACGGCAGGGTAGTCTGGTTCCGCAACCCGGAAGCAGGGCTGTTGCACCTGGACCGTGACGACCGGGGGCTGGTGAATGACACTATCCTGGTCAATGGTGAAGAACTGCAGAACCCGCTCAACCAGGAAGTCGTTACCATCAGGGGGGTGGTAAAAGGTGAATACATCGTCAACCTGCATTATTACGCCACTGAAACCGAAGACCCCGTGGATGTACAGGTGCGCCTGGTCAAGGTCAACCCTGCCCTGGAGATCATCTATTACGATACGGTCACCCTGGAAAAAACCGGGGCGGAAAAAACCGCGTTCAGGTTCCGGATCAACATCGACGGAAAAGTATCGAACATCAATTTCCTGCCGAAACAACTGGTATCCATAGGGTAAAACAGTCTTCAAGGCCATACCGGGAGAATAAAACATGTACACACTTGGAATTACCGGATTGATCGCCGCCTACGTACTGGTTGCGCTGTTGCTGTTGAGCATCAACCTGTATTCCAACTGGTCCTGGAAAGTCAAGGCAGGTTCCATAGTCATAACAACGGTCCTGTACGTCGTCACGTACCTGTCCTTTCCTCCCCTGCTGGGCTGGCCGACCGGAGAACAACCCCCGCTACGCTTTCGCCTGGTCTCCGCGGATGTCGTCCAACCGGACAAGGTCACAGGCGCCGAGGGAATGATCTATCTCTGGCTCAAAGACCTGGACGACCTCTCCGGCAGGTCCCGTCCCAGGTCTTACCAATTCCCTTATTCCACGGAGCTTCATGAAAACGTGATTGCTGCGAAATCAAAAATGGAGAAGGGCATGCAGCAACTCGGGGAGTTCAAGGTGCCGCATGATCTCAATATCCGGGAAGTGGACAGGCTCACCCGTATCGGCCAGAAAAGCGCCGAGATTGAATTTTTCGATATCCCCAACCCGCTCATACCGGACAAATAAACCGGCAAGTCCGGGATGGACTGGTTCAGAGCTTCTTTAAGATGCCGCCAGGTGATTGAAGTGGTGGTCCTCGGTACATCCCTCCAGTGATTTTTCCACCTGCAGGGTGATGTGTCCGATACCGAAATCGTGGTAAACGATATCCCGCAGGCGCAGGCGCAGGGCTTCAACGTCGCCCGGATAGTCAGGTTCGATAAGCACGTGGGCGGTGAGCGCTTCGTTGCCGGACGAGAGCGTCCATACATGGATGTCATGCACCAGGGTGACACCGTCCACCGCTTCCAGTTCGCTGCACAGGCTGCAGATATCGACATGTTCGGGAGCGCCTTCGAGCAGCACATGGACGGCCTTCGCCATCAGCCGCCAACTGCTTGCCAGGATCAGGGCAGCAATAACGACACTGACCGCCGGGTCCGCGAGCGTCCAGCCGAATGTCCAGACCAGGATACCGGAAACGATCACGCCGACCGAACCCAGCAGGTCCGCGAGTACGTGCAGAAATGCTCCCTGGATATTGATGTTGTGTCCGGACGACTTGTGCAGGATCCAGGCCGCGCCGAGATTGACGCACAGGCCGATGGCGCCTATGGACAGCATGATTCCACCGTCCACTTCCGGCGCGACCTTGAAGCGCCCATAGGCTTCATAGATAACCCAGGCCGCGATCAGCCAGAGTGCCAGCGCATTCACCAGGGCAGCCAGGATTTCAAGCCGGTGATAGCCGAAGGTGAGTTGCACCGAGTGCGGCCTGCCGGCAAAATGCATGGCCAGCAGTGCAAGCCCGATGGACGCCGCGTCGGTCAACATGTGCCCCGCGTCGGCCAGCAGGGCGAGGCTGCCGGACAGGATGCCGCCGATAACCTCGACGAACATGAAGCCGGCGATCAGTGCAAAGGCAATGATCAGGTTGCGCTTGCCGGCGCTACGTAGATCATGGGAATAATCGCGACTGTGTTCTAAACCCATAGCGCCAGTACAGCCATGCTTACAAGACCGACAAATATCAGGATAAATTTGTACATGCGGTCCGTGTCGTGCTCGGGCATCGGCGCGTCCTCATCACCGAGCAGGGAACTGCGCATGTAATGCGCGATACGGTCATCCGACCTGTACATTTCCGAATCGATCACATCCAGGATGGCCACGTAGACGAAGGTTCCTGCAGCCAATGCGTTGAAAACCCCTTCGATCAACAGTGCTGTATCCCCTTCATATATGCCGGAGGCCACCGTCCCGAACAGGATCCCCAGCGGCGACATCACGACGAATATGGTCAGCACCCGCAGAAGACGCCGGCGGTCCGCGCCGGCAGCCTGCACGCTCACGATGAGCGCGAAGGCGGCAGAACCTTTGTGGGACAGGATGGCGATCATGACCAGCAGGGATGCGGCCACCTCGGACTCGATACCGAGGGCAATGCCGGCAATGACGGAGTGAACCGACAGAACCACCAGCAACACCAGGGGATAAATCGGCTGACGCGCCTCAGCGTTCTCATCCGCCCCCCTGGCGTGGCTGGTTTCAAACAATACCCGGTCAATCAGCAGCAGCGCGACAACGCCGACTGCCGCCAGCAACGGCGCGAGGGGATAATCGACCACTCCCTCCAGCGCTTCGCCTGCTTCGGGAAGCAGGTGAATGAACCCTGCGCCGAGAAAGATCCCGCCCGCCAGGGCGTTGCCCAATGAGAGAAAGCGGCGGCTGGCGTCATGGCGGGCCGCAAGGAGCGGGATCATTCCGCCGACGATTCCGACGGCGAGGATCGCCAGTGCGGCTACAAGCTTGATCTCCAGTAATAACATGAGGATGACTGTCTTCCATTCCAAGGGTGACGCCAGAATAACACCTGCTTTTCACAAAAGGCAACGCTAAGGAAGCCCTGAACAAGTCTATCATGGACTTGTCAGAGCTTCCCTGAATCAACTGGCTAGAACGCAAGGCGCAGACCGAAAATACCGGAACGTCCCGGCAACGGCGCCTGATCTTTCACAAATGAAATATGCCGGCGTATCTCCTCATCAAGCAGGTTGGAAGCACGGGCAAACAGCGATACCGTGTTACCGCCCATCCTGAACGTGTAATCGGCATGGATATCCAGCAGGTGATAGCCGCCTGTCTCAGTCTCCAACGGCGCAGTACTGTCCTGTTCATTCACGCGGGTATAGTTGACAGTCGCATGCAAGGGTCCTCGCGAATATGTAAGTCCTGAACCAAAGCGCCAGGGTGTGATACGCGGCAGGTTGATATCGTTGCTGCGTTCGCCTTCCACGTAGTCCGCCCATAAACGCAACACCATCCTGCCCTGGTCGGTATCCATCAGTCGCGCCCGGGTCTCCGCTTCAAACCCCATGAATTCCACATCGTCCTGACTCAGGTAAACCAGTAACGGCTCGTCTTCGTCTTCCGGGTCCAGGATATTTGCCGGGTTGCCGTCAAAGTTTTCCGGCACCCGGTCGGCAAAACCGTCCCCATTCAGGTCCTGCTCTTGCTTATAGATGAAATCGTCAATCCGGTTATAGAAGAAATTAGCTGTAACAGTGAATTTCCCTGCCGTTTTGCGCCAGTAGATATCAATATTATTGGATTTCTCCTTATCGAGGTTGGTATCGCCGATCTCAAATGTCGCGGTCGCCAGGTGCGGGCCCATCGCATATAACTCCTCAATCGACGGCGCTCTCTCTGAATGGCTGACTGAAAGTCCGAGCTGGTAGCCAGGGGCATAATCCCAGTTCAGGCCGCCGGAGGCGCTGAACAGGTCGTAACTATTTTTATCACCGGTCTCTGCGCTCGAATCCTGGTGCCCAAACCTGGCTCCCAGGTCGATATGCAACGGTCCTATATCAGTTCTTTCAAGGATAAAGAACCCGACCGACTCAAGTTTGGACGGCAGGACAAAACTCTCTTCGCCTACGGCCGCGAAGTCCTTGTGCCGGTAATGGAAGCCGACAACGCCGCTCCAGTTGCCGATGGGGTTGTGAATGAACTCGACGCGGCCTTCCACCTCTTCATTGTCAAAGGCTGTGCCTACATTCCCATTCGGTTCGATTTCATCGTGTTCATAGTCATTGAAACCCCAGCGCACCTTGATGCGGCTCAGGCCGGGCAACGGATCATCCAGGGCTGCGACAAAATCGTAACGGGTCTGTCTCATATCGGTGCGTACACCACCTTCTTCCTCATCATCATGGCCGTCTTCCTCATCATCATGGCCGTCTTCTTCATCATCATGGCCGTGTTCATCATCCTCGTCATGATGCTCGTCTTCTTCATCATGATCGTGTGTGTCCTCGTCGTCATGATGTTCTTCGTCCTCATCATGATGCTCGTCCTCGTCGTCATGGTGATCCATGTCTTCATCTTCATGATGCTCGTCATCGTCATGGTGGTCCATGTCCTCATCTTCATGATGCTCGTCCTCATCGTCATGGTGATCCATGTCTTCTTCATCATGATGGTCTTCATCCTCGTCATGATGCTCGTCTTCCTCATCATGGCCGTGTTCATCATCCTCGTCATGATGTTCGTCTTCTTCATCATGGTCGTGTTCATCGTCCTCGTCATGATGTTCGTCTTCTTCATCATGGCCATGTTCATCGTCTTCATCATGATGTTCGTCTTCTTCATCATGGTCGTGTTCATCTTCGTGCAGGTCCATGTCATCCAGGCCGTGGCCATGGCCGTGGTCATCACCATGGTGATGGTGTCCCGGGATGCCATGGTTGTTTTCATATCTACTGACGGAAAACCCGAAATACCCGCGCTGGCCGATCCAGGACAGACCTCCTGATATATTCTCCGTATCTATACTACTGTTATCCAGGACACCCCGCCGGGATTCACCCGGTTCGATCTCGGCAAATCCCGGGATATTGTAGTCGTCGGTATTACGCGCCATGCCGTCAATATGGAAGGCAAAATTACCTGCTCCGAAATTCATGCTGCCTGCGCCGGTCATTCCGTCCGAGACGGTTTCATATTGCAGGGATACCTCAGCTTCGAGGTCGTCAGGCACATAATCCAGTATCCGGCCGTTCACGAAATTGACGATCCCGCCGGTTGCGCCACTGCCGAAAAGCAGTGTCGCCGGACCGCGAAATATCTCAACCTGCTGGGCCAGTACAGACTCCGTCGCAACCGGGTGATCAGCGCCGATAATAGCGGCATCCATTGTGCTGAGTCCATTTTCCAGCACCTGCACGCGGCTGCCGCCCAGTCCGCGGATAATGGGACGGCCCACGCCCGTGCCGTAATCACTGGACGCAACGCCCAGTTCATTGGCAACCGTTTCACCAATGTTACGGATACTGCGGGATTTCAGTTCCTCTTTCGACAGGACCTGGACAGGTCTGACTATATCGGTATCGATCTCGGATAACGGGTCGGCAGTGACCTTGATCTCCACGATAGACTCACCACCTGCAAGAGCATGTTCTCCTCCTTCCTCCGCGGGATCGTGGCCGGACGCGTCATCGGCAAACGCGAGCGGCCCATGAATGCCCGTCACCACGAGCAGCAGGAAAACAGTTCTTAACATTCGGATACCTCCACATAAACTTATCAGGAATAACGCCGGGCGTTATTTGATCAAACAGGTCTTACGAGTTATGCAGGAGATATCGGGGGGGAGCGTGTGCGTAAAGTGGCTGTGTGGTATGAATGAAACGGGCTTTCAGCCGCGTCCAGGGACGCTGTGTCAGCCGGCAGAATCGAGTAAGTATGAACCGGAACAACCAGCTTGCCGTCAAATACCGATTGCGTCAGGCATTGCGTGCAATAGTTATGGGACTCCAGTACATCGTGCTCGGACTGGTGAATGAGCGCCGCGGTCTGCCCGAACAGGATCAGGACACTGAGCAGCCACGCAGAGAGGCGTTTGTTGTCCGGGTACATATCCAGACTAATTATAGGGCATAGTACCCTTTCCAGTCAATATTGAGGAAAGGGTACCAGCTCTTTCCAACTAAAACGCAACACGCATGCCGAAAATACCGGAGCGCCCCGGCAACGGCGCCTGATCTTTCACAAAGGAAACATGCCGGCGTATCTCCTCATCAAGCAGATTGGAAGCACGGGCAAACAACGTCACCGTGTTACCGCCCATCCTGAACGTGTAATCGGCTTGGATGTCCAGCAGGTGATAGCCACCTGTCTCCGTCTCCAGCGGCGCAGTACTGTCCTGTTCATTCACACGCGTATAGTTCACAGTCGAATAAAAATCGCCGCGTGAATACGTGAGACCTGAACCAAAGCGCCAGGGAGTAATGCGCGGCAGGTTGATGTTGTTGCTGCGTTCGCCTTCCACGTAGTCCGCCCATAAACGCAACACCATCCTGCCCTGGTCGGTATCCATCAGCCGCGCCCGGGTTTCCGCCTCGAAACCCATGAATTCCGCATCGTCCTGGCTCATGTAAATCAGAAACAACTCTTCATCGACTCCCGGGGCCAGGATATTGGCCGGGTCGCCGTCAAAATTCTCCGTCACCCGGTCGGCAAAACCATCACCGTTCAGGTCCTGTTCCTGCTTGTAGATGTAATCGTCAATCCGGTTGTAGAAGAAATTAGCCGAAACGGTGAATTTCCCTGCCGTCTTGCGCCAGTAGATATCGATGTTATTGGACTTTTCCTTATCAAGACCGGTATCACCGATCTCAAACGTCGTGGTCGCCAGGTGGGGGCCCAGCGCATACAACTCCCCAAGCGCGGGCGCCCTCTCGGAATGGCTGACAGACAGGCCAACCTGGTAGCCCGGGGCGTAATCCCAGTTCAAGCCGCCGGAGGCGCTGAACAGGTCGTAACTATTTTTATCGCCGGTCTCTGCGTCTGAATCCTGGTGTTCATAGCGCGCGCCCAGTTCAATATGCACCCGTCCGATATCCGTCTTTTCGAGGAGAAAAACCCCGAACGACTCCAGTTCCGAGGGCGGAACAAAACTCTCCGCGCCTACGGCTGTGAAGTCCTGGTGCCGATAATGGACACCGACAACACCAAACCAGCCGCCGATGGGGTTATGCAGAAGCTCGACGCGGCCTTCCACCTCCTCATTATCGAACACTGTGCCCGCCGATTCCTCGCCCTCTACGTGCTTATAGTCGTTATACCCCAAGCGTAACTTGACGCGACTCAGGCCGGGCAACGGATCATCCAGGGCTGCGACAAAATCGTAGCGAGTCTGTTCCATTTCAATGCGTGCGCCTCCTTCCTCCTCATCGGCATGCCCGTCTTCCTCGTCATGACCGTGGTCGCCGTCTTCGTCGTCATGGCCGTGGTCATCACCCTCATCATGATGCTCGTCATCGTCATGATGTTCGTCTTCGTCATCATGGTGGTCCATATCGTCATCGTCATGATGCTCGTCTTCATCATCATGGTGGTCCATATCGTCATCGTCATGATGTTCGTCTTCATCATCATGGTGGTCCATATCGTCATCGTCATGATGCTCGTCCTCATCATCATGGTGGTCCATATCGTCATCGTCATGATGTTCGTCTTCATCATCATGGTGGTCCATATCGTCATCGTCATGATGTTCGTCTTCATCATGGTCGTGATCGCCGTCTTCGTCATCATGATGTTCGTCTTCATCATGGTCGTGATCACCTTCTTCGTCATCATGATGTTCGTCTTCATCATGGTCGTGATCGCCGTCTTCATCGTCATGATGTTCATCTTCATCATGGTCGTGATCGCCGTCTTCGTCATCATGATGTTCATCTTCATCATGGTCGTGATCGCCGTCTTCATCGTCATGATGTTCGTCTTCATCATGGTCGTGATCATCGTCATCATCGTGTAAATGCATGTCGACCGGGCCATGGCCGTGGTCATGCTCGTCACCATGATGGTGATGATGTCCCGGTAACCCGTACTCGTTCTCATAGCGGCTCACGGAAAATCCGGCATAGCCGCGCGCGCCGACCCAGGATAAACCACCCGATATCTGGTCCGTCTTGCGGTTGCTGTTGGCCAGGGTGCCGCGTATGGATTCACCCGGTTCCAGCTCGGCAAATCCCGGGATATTGTAATCATCCATATCACGCGTCATTCCATCAATATGAAAGGCAAAATTACCTGCCCCGAAATTCAACCTGCCGGCGCCGGTCATGCCGTCCGAAACGGTTTCATATTGCAGGGCCACCTCGCCTTCCAACTCGTCGGGCACATAATCGAGTATTCTGTCAGTCACAACATTGATAATGCCGCCGCTTGCGGCGCTGCCGAACAGCAGCGTCGCGGGACCGCTGAATATCTCAATCTGCTGAGACAACACCGTCTCCGTAGTCACCGAGTGATCCGCGCTGAAAGCGCCGAGGTCCATGGTGCTCAGACCATTTTCCAGTATTTGCACCCGGTTACCGCTCTGCCCGCGGATGACAGGACGGCCTGCTCCCGTGCCGTAATCGCTGGAGGCGATTCCCGGTTCATTGGCTACCGTTTCACCGAGATTGCTGATACTGCGGGTTTGCAGCTCTTCTTTTGACAGGACCTGCACAGGACGGACGATATGCTCATCGGTCTCGGAAAACGGATGGGCAGTGACCCTGACCTCCTCGATGGATTCACCGCTGGCAGGCGCGTGGTCGTGACCAGCCGGCTCATCGGCAAACGCGAGCGGCCCATGAATGCCCGTAACCACGAGCAGCAGGAAAACAGTTCTTAACATTCGGATACCTCCACATAAACTGATCAGGAATAACGCCGGGCGTTATTCGGAAAAACAGGTGTACTAAGTTATGCGGGAGATATCGGGGGAGAGCGTGCGTGTGTAGTGGATCTGTCGTGTGAATGATACCCGCTTGCAACCGCGACCTGGGGCGCCGCATCAGCAAGCAGGGTGGTGTTAGTATGGACCGCGGCAACTGCCTTGCCGTCAAATACGGACTGCGTCAGGCACTGTACGCAATCATCACGGCACTCCAGAATATCTTCGCCGAACTGATGCGCAAGCGCGGATGCCTGCCCGAACAGGATCAGGGCAGAGAGCAGCCAGGCTGACAGGGATTTGCGTACAAGGGGCATATCAAGAAAAGGTATATAGTACTCTGTCGTGCGAGTCAAGAAAAACGGCGATGGCTGAAACCAATTGCCGCTTCCAGCTGTCGCAGGCAATTCGGGCCTTTGTTCATCCTATCCGCCAAACCGTCACGCCACCCCGGGCGTCGAGCGCGGCAAGCCCGCGCCCGTCTGGCCGCCAGTACAGCTCCGCCCCTGTACCCGCCAGAACCGCAGCCCCGATCGCACGGCCTTTTCCATCCCTCTGAAGCGACCACACCACTACGTCGCCATCCCGTGCTGCCGAGGCCAGGCGCATCCCGCGGCGCGCGAAGGCGAGCGCTGTGACAGGTTGAACATGATGCTCAAGCACGCCGGGGTGTGTGCCTTCGGGACCATCTCCCTGGAAGCTCCAGACCGTCACTGCGTCGCCTCCGCCAGTGGCCAGGAGGGTGCCTGTGTCATCGAAGGCCAGGGCCGACGGTTTGCCAGGATATCCGGATATCATGGAGTCCTGCTCCGTGGAGCGGCGCCAGAAGTGCACCGAGTTGTCCTGGCTGCCGCAGGCCACGATATCCCCGTCCGGGCTCAATACCATCGACACCAGGGACCCCTTCCACTCCAGCTTCTGGCGAAGCTTCCCAGTGGACGCGTCGAAGAACGTCACTCGACCGTAGCAGGCCGTCGCCAGTTCTCCTGTGCTGGACCAGGCGAGCGCGCTGATGGTGCTGGAATGATCATCAGATCGCCAGACTTCTCCGCCGTCTGCACCATACACGCGAACCTGCCGGGAGCAGGAAGCCGCCAGCCATTGGCCGTCCGGCGGCCACGCCACGTTCTCCACCCAACCGCTGTCGACGTCGATAGCCTGTTTTACTTGACCTTCGACGATACTCCAGATAAGGACTCGTCCGTCCTGGCCAGCCGTAGCGACCGCGGTTCCGCTTGGGTGGACAGCCAGCGCGAGCACGCCGCCATCATGGGCTCCCTGCCGCGCCCAGGCGCTTGCGCCGGACTTGCCGTCGAACGCGTAGACGCCACCCGCGGCGTCACCGACCACCAGCGCCTCACCGCGCGGGGTCCAGCCCCCGGCGATGGCGTAGTCACCGACCGCCGCAGACCAGCCCCGGCGAAGAGCACCCCTTGGGCCGGCTGCATTCAAATCAGACATGCCTCGAATCCCTGCCGCATGCCCTGCTCATCGAGGTTGCGGCCGATGAAGACGAGCTGGTTGCGCCGGGGCAAGTCTCCCCATGGACGATCCGGCTGGCCGTCAAAGAGCATGTGAACCCCCTGGAAGACGAAGCGGCGCGACTCTCCCGCGAGGCTGATGAAGCCCTTCATGCGGAAGATGTCCACGCCGCGCTCACGCAACAGTTCGCCAAGCCAGGCGTCGAGCCTGTCGGAATCGACGTCGCCGTCCGCCTCGATCGAGATCGAACCCACCTCGTCGTCGTGCTCGTGCTGTGCGACCCAGGTGCGCTCGACCTCCTGCCTGATTGTCGCTCCATCCGTGTTCGTCAGTCGGAGATCAAACTCCTCGGCGGTGTGTTGGGCGTAGAGGCCCACCCGTACCTGCCTGTCAACCTCCAGGAAGAATGACTTGCGCCCCGGGGAGTCGAGCTGCAGGTTCACATGCTTACCGGCAGGAATCGCATCCCCCGGGCGAATGATCTCCGCAGGTTCGGCGTAGCGCCGCACACACCACTCCGCACCTTCACGGAGGGCAGCGTCATCCGTGCCCTGATCGGACACGACGACGAGCGACATCGCCGGATCAGGCCCTTCGGCCAGGCTGAGTTCGTAGCGGCCGACAGGGAGCGAATAGACTCCAGTCCATTCGAACGGATACTCCGGCTCAAGGAAGGTGGGACGACGCTCGAGCGTCTGGTCCAGGTCGAAAGCGCCGAGGTTGAGTACCGTGTCGACGGGGACATTCCCCCGTTCGCTACGCACGACTCGCGCCATTCGGTTCATGTCCCGGAGCCGCGCTTCGAGCCTGTCGATCGTCTCGCCGTTAACGAGATCCGTCTTGTTGAGCACGAGGACGTCAGCGAACGCGACTTGCTCGGTACTTTCGTCGCTGCGGCCGAGCTGCTGCTCGATATGGGCTGCATCGACGAGCGTGACGATCCCGTCAAGCGAGAACTCCGCGCGAATCTCGTCGTCCATGAAGAAGGTCTGAGCGACCGGGCCGGGGTCGGCAAGCCCTGTAGTCTCCACCAACACATAATCGAACTTGTCGCGACGCTTCATGAGATTGCCGAGTACGCGAATCAGGTCTCCGCGCACCGTGCAGCAGATGCAGCCGTTCGACATCTCGAAGATTTCCTCGTCAGCGTCGATGACGAGCGCTTGATCGATACCGACCTCCCCGTACTCGTTCTCGATCACGGCGATGCGCTTACCGTGCTCCTCACTCAGGATCCGGTTGAGCAGGGTAGTCTTGCCGGAGCCGAGGAAGCCGGTCAGGATGGTGACAGGTACGTTTTGAATCATGTTCATCTAGTTCTCCTGGAGTAGTGTTGTTATGTTCTCTCTGCTTCTTGCGACACGGCGAGACCGGCCCGGACAAGCCACGGCTTCGATAGCCCCTGTACCGCCGGTCCATCGAAGATCAGCCGTCGGTCTCGCAGTAAGACGACTCGCGTTGCCTGAAGCGGCAGCGAATGAAGGTCATGGGTTGCCCAGACACACGCAGCACCAGTGCGACCAACAAACTCCTCCACGAGCGTGCACAGCTCATGGGCGGCGACGGGGTCGAGTCCGGCGGTGGGCTCGTCGA
This sequence comes from Gammaproteobacteria bacterium, assembly GCA_022826885.1. Lineage (GTDB taxonomy): Bacteria > Pseudomonadota > Gammaproteobacteria > Eutrophobiales > Eutrophobiaceae > JAAXHV01. The sequence goes on along the minus strand of JAJDUB010000014.1, from coordinate 27,545 downwards.
GGAGGAGCAACGCGGGCTCGAGCACCAGGAGACTGGCGAGTGCGACCCGGCGCTGCTCCCCAAAGCTGAGCTGATAACACGGTCGCTCCAGCAGATGGTTAATGCGCAAGGCCGCCGACACCTCCCTGGATCGGCGTCGCGCCTCAACGGCTTCGACGCCACGACGAAGCAGGCCCCAGGCAATGTCCTCGGCGACGGTACTTGCGATGAAGTGGCGATCCGGGTTCTGATCGAGAAACGCCACGCGTCCGTCGAGCCGGTCGCGGAGCGCCGCGTCGGGCGACACGCGGTTTCCGAGGCGGTTCAGGATTCCTTGCGCCGGCGCGTCGAGTCCTGCGAGCAGGCGCAACAAGCTCGATTTCCCGGCTCCGCTTGGCCCACACACGAGCAGCCATTCCGCGCTTCCCAGGCGGAGTTCGAGCTGCTTGAGCACCAGTTGCCCACCGCGTTCGACGTCAACGGCATCGAGGTGAACGCCCTCGCGGGTCCGTACGACTCCGTACGGGGCGCTACGCAGCATTGCGTTCTCCTCGGCGCTTTCGAGGCGCGCGAAGGCATGCAGCACACCTTCGCCGAGCAGCGGTCCCCAGGTGGTCAAAGGCAAGCGCCGTGACCCCAGGCGGAGACGGGCCGCGTCACGCCGCTGGACCCATTCACGCTGGGTGAGAACACCGTGCATGAGCGCGTGGTCAAGGCTGGCTACGACGCCCTCAGGAATCCGAAGCCAGAGCAGGAGTTGTCGCAACGACGCCCAGTCAACCCGGGTCCCGAGCCAGAGAACCCAAATAACGCCGCACAAGATCCGGGCGCTCGTTTCAACGATGACGTCCGCGTTGGATTTCAGCGCGACCCCACCAAGCAGAGCGAGGACCACGAGCGCCAGGGTCCACTCGAGGGCAGGCTCGATCCTGCACTGCCCACGGGCACGCGCGAACAGGAGCAGCAGCGCGCCAACCCCCGCGCCGATCAAGGACAAGGTGGTACTGCGCGCGCCTGCATTGATGATCAGCACGCTGCTGGTCAGCGCGATACCCAATGCCGCAACCCATGGCGGTTGGCGGCGCTCGAAGAATAGAGAGTGCTCAGCGTGGAAGTGCATCGCGCCGTCCTCCGAACACTCGTTCCCAGCAGCGCCCGGCGATGAATCCCAGCCCGAAGAGGATGAGGATCGAAAGCGCGAGCCCGATCTCCCCCTGGCTCAGGTCGACGATGCTCTCTGCAGGCGTTCGCCCCGCCTTCTCCGCAGTCGCACCGAACACGGTTCCGTCGATGCCCTCATAGCCACATCCCGACAGGCCGACTGCCAGCAACAGCACCATGACCCACGCGCCGCGTACGGACACGGCGCGAAGCGCCCTCAGCGAGTCCGGCAGGAGATCTGGCCGACGTTTCGCCAGAAGCCGTACGATGCCGACGGAGACGACGGCTTCAAGAACCGCCAAGGGGACCTGGACGGGGGCAAACCCGAGCAGCACCACACCAAAGGTTGTCGCAGGCGCCGCCGCATCGGACAACGCCATGGCGAGCACTACGGCGTCCGCCACGTACACGCTCAGGCCGCCGACGCCACATGCGAGAGCGAGGGCGAAAGCCCCGCCTACGCCGAACTGCCGGAACAAAGCCCAAAGCCCGACGGTCGTCAGAGGCCCCAGCAGACCAAGCGTCAGTGTGTTGACCCCGAGTGTCGTGAGCCCGCCGTGAGCGAAGAAGACCGCCTGCAGCAAAAGCACGAAGAATGTTGGCCACACGATACGGCGGACACCGACGACCAGGGCGAGCACCGGCGTGAGGCAGATGTGACTGGTCGCGCCCACGACTGGGACCGGTAGCGGCATCAGGGTACCGGCAAAGAGCAGGCTCGTAACGCCCGCCATAATGACCGGGGACGACGGTATGTCGCGTCGCGTTTGTTGTTCGCCGCGGAGGCTCCAGAACACCGTGGGTGCGGCCAGGGCACTCCACGCGATGGCCTGACCGAGCGGAAGCACGCCCTCTGCCAGATGCATCAGCGCCCCACCTCTTGTTGTTTTTCCATCGCTTGCCCAATCCTGTTAATGGGCATGACCTGATGTTTCATCGGCCAGCGCGGGCGACCCATGAATGCCCGTGACCACGAGCAGCAGGATGGCGATTCGTAACATTTCGATACCTCCACATTAACTCTCATGTTCAGGGCTCTGTACACCCCGAAAACATGTTGGCGACAGACTTAAGCCTGTCCCTGAAATTTACAGACAGAGCAGGAATAACGCCGGGCGTTATTCGGACAAACAACTTTGATGAGTTATGCGGGAGTTATCGGGGGAGAACGTGCGTGTGTAGTGGATCTGTCGTGTGAAGGATACCCGCTTTCAACCGCAGCCTGGGGCGCTGCATCAGCAAGTATGAGTGTGTAAGTATGGCCTGCGGCAACCGCCTTGCCGTCAAACACGGACTGCGTCAGGCACTGTACGCAATCATCATGGCATTCCAGAATATCTTCGCCGAACTGGTGCGCAAGCGCGGACGTCTGCCCGAACAGGATCAGGGCAGAGAGCAACCAGGCCGACAGTCGTTTGTGATCCGGGTACATATGGGAGATCAGTATAAATCCAGGCCGCGATGTGTCAAGAAAAAACTCCCCCGAACAGTTTCAGAGATGAGCTGTCCGTCAGGTTATCAGCACAACGGCATGGACGGCAATACCTTCCCTGTTGCCGATAAAACCCATTTTCTCGTTGGTGGTTGCCTTGACATTGACGGCGTCCCTGCCCACGGCAAGGTCGGAGGCCAGGTTGTCCCGCATGGCGCCGATATGGGGCGCCATTTTCGGTTCTTCCGCGATGACGGTGATGTCCGCGTTGATCACCTCATGGGATTTTTGCGCCAGCAACCCATGCACGCGCCGCAACAGGACCCTGCTGTCGATATTCCTGAAATCCGCGCTGGTGTCCGGGAAATACGCGCCGATGTCACCCAGCGCGGCGGCGCCCAGCAGCGCATCACACAGCGCGTGAATCACGACGTCGCCGTCGGAGTGCGCCAGCAAACCCTTGTCGTGGGGGATGTTGACACCGCCCAGCACCAGGGGGCGCCCTTCCACGAACCTGTGGGTATCGTAACCGTGACCGATTCTCATACTATTCTCACCTAAATTAATCCGTCATTCCGGCGAAGGCCGGAATCCAGTGGGCAAAGAGTCGCCTCCGGCGACACAATATTTCACTGGATTCCGGGTCAAGCCCGGAATGACGAAATATATATTTATATCGTTATACGTAAATAGTGCTCCGCCAGCGCCAGGTCCTCCGGCAGAGACACCTTGATGTTGTGTACTCCGCCCGGCACGATCAGTGGTCGGTGGCCCCTGTGCTCCAGGGCCTGGGCTTCATCCGTAACCAGGAGATTGTCGGCCATGGCCGCGGTCAGCGCCTCCTGTAACATGCCCAACCGGAACATCTGTGGCGTCAAGGCGCGCCAGAGCCGTTCGCGCACCAGCGTCAGTTCAATTTCGTGGCCCTGCCCCACCTGTTTGACCGTATCCCTGACCGGGAGCGCCAGAATACCGCCTGTAGAATGATCGCCAATCTCATCAATAAGACAATCTATGTCGGCCAAGGTAACACAGGGCCGGGCCGCATCGTGGACCAGTACCCAGTCGCTGTCAGCGGCGAGCCCGGCCAGACGATTGAGACCGTTCAGCACCGAATGGCAACGTTCGCGGCCGCCTGGCGCAGTAACCACCCGGGAATGGCGGGCCGGCGCCAGGGCCGGCCAGAACTCGTCGCCGTCCGCCACAACCACGACGATACCCTTGATCAGCGGATGCTCGCAGAACGGCAGCACACTGTGTTCCAGAACGGTGCGGTCCAGCAATTTGAGGTATTGCTTGGGCCGGTCCGCGCCCATGCGCCGGCCGATACCCCCCGCAGGAATGACAGCCCAGAAATCCGGCTGGTCCGTCACGGCGCGGCAACCGGTTCTTCCAGCGGGATCCCCGGCATTGACTCCGGGTTTGACTGGTCCGGGTTGTCGATAATCTGGTAGAACACCTCGTCGGATTTAACCATGCCCATTTCACTTCTGGCCCGTTCTTCAACGGCCTCGAGACCATGTTGCAAATCGATCACTTCTGCGGCGAGGGAAGCATTCCTTTCCCTGAGTTGTTCATTCTCACCGATCAAGTCCTGTTTTGTCCGCTCAAGTTTGTTGACGTCGGCCAGCCCGCCGGGACTGAACCACAAACGGTATTGCAGCAGCGCCAGTATTACCAGCAGGGTGATGACCAGGTAGCGCATCTCATCCCGTCAGGTTGGAAAACGCATCTGCCCCCGGGTAATTGGCATCGCCACCCAGTTCCTTCTCTATCCGGATCAGGCGGTTGTACTTGGCCACCCGGTCCGAACGGGACAGGGAACCGGTTTTAATCTGCCGGGATGACGTCGCCACCGCAAGGTCTGCAATGGTCGTGTCCTCGGTCTCGCCGGAACGGTGGGATATGACCGTGGTATAACCGGCTTTCCGGGCCATATCAATCGCCGCCAGGGTTTCCGTCAGGGTGCCTATCTGGTTGACCTTGATCAGAATCGAGTTTGCCGCGCCGGTGTCAATACCCTGCTGCAGGATGGCCGTATTGGTCACGAACAAATCGTCTCCCACGAGTTGCACCCGGTCGCCGAACCGCGCCGTCAGCGCCTGCCAGCCGTCCCAATCGTCCTCGGCCATACCGTCCTCCACGGTGATGATCGGATAATTCTCCATCCAGGGCGCCAGGTAATCCAGGAATTCCTTCGCACTCAATGACTTGCCCTCGGATGCGAGCACGTACCTGCCGTCCCGGTAAAATTCCGAACTGGCGATATCCAGACCCAGCAGGATATCCTCGCCCGGGACATAGCCGGCTTTGCCGATGGCGCTGAGAATGACTTCCAGGGCCGCCTCGTTGGAATCCAGGTCCGGCGCAAAGCCGCCTTCGTCCCCCACGGCGGTATTCAGCCCCCTGGCCGACAGCACCGACTTCAGGACATGGAATATTTCGGCGCCGTAACGCACGGCCTCCGCCAGGCTGGCCGCGCCCACGGGCAGGATCATGAATTCCTGCATATCGACGCTGTTATCCGCATGGGCGCCGCCGTTGATGATGTTCATCATCGGCACCGGCATATCAAACGGACCATCGCCGCCCAGGTAACGATACAGCGGCAGGCCCTCGTCTGCCGCCGCGGCATGGGCAACGGCCATGGAAACAGCCAGTATCGCGTTGGCCCCCAGCCTGTTCTTGTTGTCCGTGCCGTCCAGCTCCAGCATGGCCCGGTCGATGCCGGCCTGGTCGCAGGCTTCCATGCCCAGCAGCGCCGGGCGCAGGGCATTCTCTATATTGCTTATTGCCTGCAACACACCCTTGCCGCAGTAGCGGCCGGCGTCGTTGTCTCTTAATTCCAGGGCTTCCCTGGCGCCGGTCGAGGCGCCGGACGGTGTCATGGCGCTGCCGGCATTGCCGGCAGCCGTTGCGACTTCGGCCAGGATGGTCGGATTTCCCCTGGAGTCCAGGATTTCGGTTGCTGTTATTTGAGTTATTTTCGACATCAGGCTGTTGCTGTTTTCACGCGCCGGTCCAGGTCGGCCAGGGTTTCCAGTAATTGTTTCACTTCATGCAGCGGCAGGGAGTTGGCGCCGTCACTCAGGGCCCGGTCCGGTTGCGGATGGGTTTCCATAAAGATCCCCGAAACGCCCACGGCCACCGCAGCCCGGGCCAGGGCCGGAACGAATTCCCGCTGGCCGCCCGATTGCCTGCCCTGTGCACCCGGCAATTGTACCGAGTGGGTGGCGTCGAACACCACTGGACAACCGGTATCCCGCAGGATGACCAGCGCACGCATGTCGGAAACCAGGTAGTTGTATCCGAAGCTGGCGCCGCGCTCGCACACCAGTAGTTGGTCATTACCCGCGGCGCGGGCCTTTTCCACCACCTGCTGCATGTCCCAGGGCGCGAGGAACTGGCCTTTTTTTATATTCACCGGCAGGCCGCAGGCGGCAACGTTGCGAATGAAATTGGTCTGCCGGCACAGGAACGCGGGGGTCTGCAACACGTCCACGACTGCGGCCACCTCACCGAGCGGCGTGTCCTCATGCACGTCCGTCAATACCGGCACGCCAATCTCCTGCTTGACCTTTTCCAGGATACGCAGCCCCTGCTCCAGTCCGGGGCCGCGATAACTCTCGCCGGAACTGCGATTGGCCTTATCGAAAGAGGACTTGTAGATGAACGGGACGGCCAGTTCAGCGGCGGTTTCCTTCAGGGCGCCGGCGCTGTCCAGGGCCAGTTGTTCGCTTTCGATGACGCAAGGGCCGGCGATCAGGAACAGCGGGTGTTCGGGTCCGGCATCAAAACCGCACAAATTCATGTTCAGGCACCGTTCCGGTGAGTCAGCGCAGCCTTGATGAACCCGGTGAACAACGGGTGCCCGTCCCGGGGAGTGGAATTGAACTCGGGGTGGAACTGGCAGCCGACAAACCAGGGATGATCGGACAGTTCGACAATCTCCACCAGCTTTTCATCCGCCGATATGCCCGCCACCCTCAACCCGTGATGTTCCAGCCGGCCGCGGTAGTTGTTATTGAACTCGTAACGGTGCCGGTGCCGTTCCATGATGCTGTCCCTGCCGTACAGGCCCCTGACCAGCGTATCGTCGAGCAGCCGGCATTCCTGCCCGCCCAGCCTCATGGTGCCCCCCAGGTCGGAATTCTCGTCTCGCGATTCCATCCCGCCGTCGGCATTCAGCCATTCGGTAATCAACCCGATCACGGGAAACGGGGTCTGCGCCGCAAATTCTGTACTGTCTGCCCCTTTCATGCCGGCTACGTGCCGGGCAAACTCGATGACCGCCACCTGCATCCCCAGGCAGATACCCAGGTACGGCACCTGGTTTTCCCTGGCGTAATGCGCGGTTGTGATCTTGCCTTCGATACCACGGTCGCCGAAACCACCCGGCACGATGATCGCGTCCATGCTGCGCAACCGGTCTGTGCCGCCCTGCTCCACGTCTTCGGAATCAATATAGTGGATATCTATGGTCGTGCGGGTATGTATGCCGGCGTGAATCAGGGCTTCGGCCAGGGACTTGTAGGAATCCGTCAGGCCGGTGTACTTGCCGACCATCGCAATATTGACCTCCCCGGAGGGATGCTCTATGGCGTCGATGACGGCGTCCCATTCCGACAGGTCCGCATCCGGGACCGTCACGCTGAGCTTGTCCAGCACTATTTCATCCAGACCCTGTTCGTGAAACAGGCGCGGTACCCGGAACAGGTTGTCCACGTCAACGGCGGAGATGATGGCGCGTTCATCCACGTTGGTAAACAGGGCTATCTTGCGGCGCTCGTTCTCCGGCAGGGGACGGTCGGAACGGCACACCAACACGTCGGGCTGAATGCCTATCGAGCGCAGTTCCTTGACCGAATGCTGGGTCGGTTTGGTCTTTATCTCGCCCACGGTCTCGATATACGGCACCAGGGTCAGGTGCATGAACAGAGAACTGCGCGCGCCCAGTTCCATGCGCATCTGCCGGATCGCCTCCAGGAAGGGCTGTGATTCGATGTCGCCCACGGTGCCGCCGATTTCCACGATGGCAAGGTCCGCATCCCCCGCTCCTTCCAGGATGCAGCGCTTGATCTCGTCGGTAACATGAGGAATGACCTGCACCGTGCCCCCCAGGTAATCGCCGCGGCGTTCCTTCTGGATCACGTTCTGGTAGATCCTGCCGGTAGTGAAATTATTATGCCTGGTCATGCGGGTGCGAACGAACCGCTCATAATGTCCCAGGTCGAGATCGGTCTCTGCACCGTCCTCCGTTACATACACCTCGCCGTGCTGGAACGGGCTCATGGTGCCGGGGTCTACGTTGATGTACGGATCCAGTTTCAACAGGGTCACGTTCAGCCCGCGGGATTCGAGGATCGCTCCCAGGGACGCCGAGGCGAGCCCTTTTCCAAGGGAAGACACCACGCCGCCGGTGACAAATACAAAACGGGTCAACGCGCCGGGCCCGGGAGGAAAAGTGAGAGGGAGGCTGCCGGCTCCAGCAAGCCGCGATAAACCAGACTGAAGTTCTGTAACTCGTGCATAGGCTGGAACCGTATATTAACATACAGTTGATTAGTTTAAAATTAATGTAACGAACACGGAGCAATCATGATGCGCAGTATCATTTCACTTATCGGCTGGGCCCAATCCGTACTCGATGCCGTCAGGAACCGTCTCGATATCATCGGTCCCCTGCTGCTCAGGCTGTACCTGGTTCCCGTATTCTGGGTGGCCGGCAACAACAAGTGGAACCCGTTTGACGAAAACAGCTCACTGGATTCAGTCATCGAATGGTTCGGCAATCCCGAATGGGGCCTGGGGTTGCCGTTCCCTGCGCTGAACGCCTACCTTGCCTGGGGCGCTGAATATATCGGCGCCGTCCTGCTGGCCCTGGGCCTGGCGACCCGCTGGGCCTGCATCCCGCTGATGATTACCATGGTGGTTGCCATGACGACGGTGCACATCAGTCACGGCTGGCAGGCGATACACGATCTGAACAGCCCGTTCCCGGCGGCCGAAGCCGGGGAGGCCGTAGAGCGCCTGGCCCGCGCCAGGAGCATCCTCAGGGAACACGGCAACTACAACTGGCTGACGGAGCACGGCAACTTCGTCGTGTCGAACAACGGTATTGAATGGGCCGCCACCTACCTCGTCATGCTGTGCGCCCTGTTCTTCCTGGGCGGCGGCAGGTACATCAGCCTGGATTACTGGATCCGGCGCCGGTACGGCTCAGTTTGATAATTCTTCGTTATGTACCGGGCAAGCACAGTAATCCTCATGCCGGCACAAGCGGTAATTCCGATAATGGCCAAGGGCTATAATGGCGGCGCCGGTAACGGTCAGCGCCTTTTCCCAGAATTCACCAGTATTTCCTTCACCTGGAAGCAAGGCTGACAGTAAAACCAACAAGCCAACCAAACCCATGATTAGCAATCGATAGCGCTTGTGCTGTTTGCAGCCCATAGTTAATGCGTAGACGCTTGTGGGTATCACAGCCAGTACCATCCACACATGAAACGCTTCGCCATCGAACTGCAATGCCGCCAGGCTGGGAAGCATCACGATGATCAAAGGGGAAACCAGGCAATGGAGCGCGCAAAGCAAAGACAGGCTTATGGCCATTTTGTCCGTGAATGCTTGTGTGCTGATCATATTCATTCTCATGTGAACTGGTTCGTCACTGCGCTGATGCGCCATTTTATCTTATTAATGCCTTTATTTCACCATACCGGAAACAATCCGTCGTATGGTCGTTGACCATGCCGGTGGCCTGCATGTGGGCATACATGATGGTGGGGCCGACGAAGTTGAAGCCGCGCTGTTTGAGGTCCCTGGAGATTTTGTTGGACAGGGGGGTTTCCGCCGGTATCTGTGAACCGTGTTTCCAGGCATTCTGTATCGGTTTGCCGTCGACGAAGTCCCAGATGTAGTTGTCGAAGCTGCCGAATTCCTCCCTGACACGGATGAAGGCGCGGGCGTTTCTGATTGCCGAGCGGATCTTGAGTTCGTTCCTGATAATGCCGGGGTTCGCCAGCAGGCTGCTTACCTTCTCCTCGTCGTACCGCGCAACCCGGGTAACGTCAAAACCATCGAACGCCTCGCGGTAAGCCGGACGTTTCTTCAGCACCGTGATCCAGCTCAGTCCGGCCTGGGCGCCTTCAAGTACCAGGAACTCGAACAGTTTCCCGTCATCGTGCAGCGGCGCGCCCCACTCCTTGTCATGGTAGCCCAGGTACAGTTCATCCCCCAGGCACCAGGTACAGCGGACCGGACCGGATATCAGGACTTTATCTCCCGCACGTATTTGCTGCCCAGTTGCTGCACGGACGGACAGCCCAGCAGCGCCATGTTGCGCCTGATTTCGGCGCTCAGCAATTCCAGGGCGCGGTCCACGCCGGCCTCTCCCCCGGCCCCCAGGCCGAACAGGTAGGCCCGCCCTACCATCACCGCGGTTGCACCCAGGCACAGCGCCTTGATCACGTCGGTGCCGCGCCGGACGCCGCCGTCCAGGATGATCTCCACCCGGTCGCCCAGCGCATCGGCCACTTCGGGCAACACGCTGATGGGCGAAGGTGCATGGTCGAGTTGGCGCCCGCCGTGGTTGGACAGGATTACGGCAGAGACGCCCGTTTCGACCGCGCGCCGGGCATCATCAACGGTGAGGATGCCCTTGATCGCGAACGGTCCGCCCCACTCATCAATCATCCAGGCCATGTCGTCCCAGGTCAGCGTCGGGTCGAACTGCCTGGTGGTATAGTCAATCACGGAGAACAGGTTCTGCGCGGCATCGGTATGAGTCAGCACATTTTCCAGCTTCATGCGCGGGCTGGTCAGGAAATCCAGCAGCCAGTCGGGCCGCATCATGGTATCGAGGATATTGGACAGCCTGATCTGCGGCGGTACGGTAAACCCGTTCTTAAGGTCCCGTTCCCGCTGGCCAGCCTGGGGAAGGTCCACCGTCAGGCACAGGGCCGTGTAGCCGCTTGCCTTGGCGCGCTGGATAAAATCCTTCAATATGCTGCGGTCGCGCCAGACATAGAGCTGCAGCATTTTCGGCGCCGCGCCGGTCCGGGCGGTGTCTTCAATGGAGGTGGTCGCAACCGAAGACAGGGAATATAGGGTTCCGGCCTTGTGCGCTGCCCTGGCTACCGACTTCTCCCCGGTATGATGAAACAGCCTGGACATGCCCGTCGGCGCCAGGATAAAAGGCACGCCGAGGTCGGCTCCCAGCACCTTGACGGATAAATCGATATTCCCGACATCCACCAGGAAATGCGGCAGCAACTCGTAACGGCCGAAGTCCGCCTGGTTACGATACAGGGTCACCTCATCTTCCGCTGCGCCGTCCATGTAATCGAATACGGCCCTGGGCAGGCGCCGCTTTGCCGCCCGGCGCAGGTCAGCTATTGAGTGACAGCGTGAAAGGATTTTGCTATTGATGTAATCAAACATTTGCCGCTATCGGCAGCCCCTGGCGCAACAGCATTTTCCTGAGTTGCAGAATGACCGGAAAAATCTCCTGGTTCCAGTCGCCCCCCTGTTGATCGAATGCGGCCTGTTCCAGTTCCACAATCCACCTGTCCTGGGTAAAAATGCCCTCGGTGAACCAGACCACAAACGGCCACAGCAATTCCATCAGGCCCGGTATGGAAGGTTTGCGGATGTTCATCAGGCCGAAGGTATGGTTATTGCGCTGTTCCCGGTCCAGCGGCACGTACGTGATCCACAGGTCCAGGGCCGGGTGTTCGCTGCCGGCGGTCCAGAATTTCAGGCGCTGGTGGGGGTAGCGGGTGCTGACGGTCATCAGGTCGCGGGGGCGTTCGGCAGTGGGCGCGTTCAGCTTGCCCAGCATGACTTTCTCGCCGATAGGCTGTTTGCCAACACGGGAGAAGGTGTAGTCGACCTCCACCCAGTCATCGCCATGGCGCAGGTCCAGGAAACCCGTGCGTATGCTGGACATGATGCGGCGGTGCAGGAACTGGTGGTTCATGTCCATCAGGTTCTCATGCAGGAAGGAATAATGGCAGCCTACCTGGCGATCAAGGTAGCGGGTCTTGTATTTCGGGTCATGCCAACTGGGCACGTCCGGAAACGCGGCGTCTGCCGCCTTGGCGGCATCGCCCGGAAAAACGAATATGAGACCGTATTCCTCCCGGCACGGGTAGGCGCGCACCCCCCTGGGCATGAGTTCGTTCTTGCCGACGTACGGAATGTTCACGCAACGGCCCGCGGCGTCATACTCCCACCCGTGATAACAGCAATGCACCAGTTCGCCGCGCACGCTGCCTTTCGACAACGGCACCTGGCGGTGTGCGCAGCGGTCTTCCAGCGCAAACAGCCTGCCGGACTCCGTCCTGATGAGGACGATCGGTTCGCCGGCAAAGGTCCTGGCCGCGGTCTTGCCGGGCTTCACATCCCGGCTGCGCGCCAGGGGATACCAGAAATCGGGGTGCGCGCCGGTCCTGCGCAAGTCACGGGCGCCGGCCTCCACTCCCGTGGATGCGAGGTTAATGTTTGCTACTGACATGAATGATTTGTAAGGAGTGCCTGGTACTCTTTCCAGTTAATATTGTTTCAGGTCGCCGTAGAGAATTTGCAGGAATTTTTCCGGATTGATAAACCCTTTGCCCATGGCGTCGTCATAATCCGCATTGGGCTTCAGTTCGATTATCTCCTCCAGTGATTTCCCTTCGGCGATAAGCCTGCTCATCCTGTCCCGGACCGTTTCCAGCATTTCCAGGTAACCCCGCATACCTTGTTTATCGCTGAGCGGCCCATGTCCCGGGATAATCCGGGTATTATCATCAGCCATATCAATCAGCGTCGTAATGCTGTTGATTACTCCGTCGATGGAGCCTCCGCTCGATACGTCGATAAACGGGTAGAACCCGTTGAACCAGATATCACCGGTATGAATTACGTTGGCGTTAACGAAATGAATAACACTGTCACCGTCGGTATGGGAGTGCTGGTAATGCACGGCGCGTATTTCTTCGCCGTTCAGGCGAAATGTCACATTATCGTTAAAGGTAATGACCGGTAACGCGGCCTTCGGAGCCGCCGGCACCACCTGGTTGAACGCGCCGATTTCCGTATCCCTGGACATGCGCGCATAGACGTTGTCGTGCGCCACGATCAGCGCTCCCCGGTTGCCCAGGTTCTCGTTGCCGCCGGTGTGATCTCCATGCCAGTGAGTATTGATCACAAACCTGATGGGCCGGTCCGACAAGGCTGCGACGGCGGCGGTAATCTTATTGGTGAGGGGGGCAAACTGATCGTCTATCATGAACACCCCGTCCTCGCCCACCGACACGCCGATGTTGCCGCCCATGCCCACCAGCATGTAGATGCCCGGCGCGACATCGTGGGTCGTTATTTCGACCCCGGCAAACCTGTCTTCCTGGGAATACGCCCCGGCGCTGATCAGAATGGCAAGAGTTGCCGGCAACCAACTGATCAGTCTGTAATTCATTTCAGGCCCCATGATTCAAAAGGCCAGTATAACGTAACAAGGGGTCAGGGGCTAATCCCTGACCCCTGACCCCCCAATATGTTATAGTTATCAACCACCTGACCTGACAGTTGTGCGAAACTCATGAGCGAAGAGATCCTCATAAACGTCACTCCCCACGAGTCCCGCGTCGCCGTGGTGGAGAACGGCGTGTTGCAGGACGTCCATATCGAAAGGACCCGCAAACGCGGCCTGGTCGGAAATATCATCAAGGGGCGCGTGTACCGGGTATTGCCGGGCATGCAGTCGGCGTTCGTCGATATCGGCCTGGAACGCACCGGGTTCCTGCACGTCTCGGACCTGGTCGAAACCGAGGAAGACCTGGAGGTGGAGTCCGTTGCCGGCTCGCTCGCGGAGAATTCGATCGATACCTTGCTGACCGAAGGCCAGGAGCTCCTGGTGCAGGTGGTCAAGGACCCGATCGGCGCCAAGGGCGCACGACTCACCACCCGTATCTCCATACCGTCCCGCTACCTCGTGTTCATTCCCAACCACACCGTTATCGGGGTCTCCCAGAGGATAGAGGATGAAGCGGAGCGGGAACGCCTGCGCCGGGTCATTGCCCACTACCAGGCCGAGGAGCAGCAGGTCGCCCTGGGCGCAGGCGGCGGCGCTGCGGTGCTGCATACCATCAAACCGGAAGCGGCCAGGGGCGGTTTCATCATCAGGACCGCCGCGGAGGGCGCCGAGGAAGACGAATTGCACCGGGACATGGACTTCCTGCTCAAGCTCTGGGGTTCCATATCCATTCGCGCAAAAAACACCTACGCGCCGGCGCTGATCCACGAGGACCTGCCCCTGGTGGTTCGGACCATGCGGGACCTGACCCACGGCGAGGTTGAAAAAATACGTATCGACTCCAAGGAAACCTACAAGCGGGTCATGGAGTTCAGCAAACATTTCATTCCCGATTTCCTGGGCCGGATCGAATACTACTCCGGTGAGCGGCCGATCATGGACCTGTATTCCATCGAGGATGAATTGCAGAAATCCCTGGAACGCAAGGTACAGTTGAAGTCCGGCGGGCATCTTGTCATAGACCAGACCGAGGCCATGACGACCATAGACGTTAATACGGGCGCGTTCGTAGGCCACAGGAACCTGGAGGAAACCATATACAAGACCAACCTGGAAGCGGCCCAGGCCATAGCCAAGCAATTGCGCCTGCGCAACCTCGGCGGCATCATCATCATAGACTTCATCGACATGCAGGAGCCGGAACACGCGCGCCAGGTGCTCCGGACGCTGGAAAAACGCGTGGAAAAAGATCATTCCAGGGTCACCATCAGTGAGTTCACCTCACTCGGTCTGGTACAGCTCACGCGCAAGAGAACCCGGGAAAGCATGGAACAAATCCTGTGCGAGCCATGTCCCACCTGTAATGGGAGGGGATCCATGAAGACTCCGGAAACCGTGTGCTATGAAATATTCCGTGAAATCCTGCGTGAAGTGCGCCAGTTTGACGGCAACAAGCTGCTCGTCATTGCCGCACAGTCCATTGTCGACATGCTGATGGACGAAGAGTCCGCCAGCGTGGCGGAACTCGAGGAGTTTATCGGCAGGCCGATTACCTTCCAGGTCGAACCGCTTTACATCCGGGAACAATATGACATCGTGTTGTTGTAGGCGTCATTTACATGTCGGGTAGCTTAAAAGAGAGGCTTTATCACGCCTCTCTCTATCTCGTCGCAGCGGTTATCCTGCTGGCTGCGATAGCGGTAACCGTTGTGCGCCTGACGCTGCCGAACATCAGCCAGTACAAGGACCAGGTGGAAGCCTGGGCCGAAAGCTACATGGAATATCCCGTCGCAGTCGATGCTATCAGCGCGGAATGGCAGGGGTGGATCCCCAGCCTGCTGTTGACGGGAGTCCACCTGCGCAGCCGGGACGGCGCCGGGGACATCATCGGTTTCGATGCGGCAACCGTGGAAATATCTCCGCTGATGTCATTGTGGAAACTCTCGCCGGTGCCCAGGCGCATCGTGATTTCAGGGCTGGACGTGTCGGTATCGCGCCTGGCTGACGGAACGCTGCTGGTGCAGGGCATCAACATCAACCCGGCGGACGGCGAACGCGATAACGAGTTCGTCAGGTGGCTGTTCGGTCAGGACAGCATAGAGGTGCAGGGGACCACCATCACCTGGACCGACCACAAACACCGGCAGGACGCCATCCGGTTCACTGACGTCAACCTGCTGATCCGGACGGACCGCGCCCGGTCCCAGGTGACGGGGGATATGAATCTTCCCGGCAAGTTCGGTGAGAAGATGAATTTCGCCGTGGACGTAACGGGCGAACTCTGGTCGCCGGACTGGTCCGGTGAGATTTACGCGGCAACCACGCGCTTCAACCCGGACAGCTGGTACCGGGAATACCGGCCGGAACGGATTACACCTGCCGGCGGCAGCGCCGACCTGGAACTGTGGAGCGCCTGGGAGCAGGCAAAACCCGTGCGGGTGCAGGGACGCCTGGCGTACCGGGATTTTGTTGTGCTGACCTCGTCACAGACACTCAATGTCAGCGCATTTTCGGCGCGTTTCTCAGGCTGGAGACAGCCGGACAAGGACTGGCATATCTCCCTGAAACTTGACCGGGTGGAAACGGAAAACGGCGCCTGGCCGGCCGCGAACATTGAATTTGTCGCGCCGAATGGACCAGATCGGCGTTACGCGATGAGTTTCGATTATCTGAACCTGGCGGACCTGATGCCAGTTGCCCCCGACCTGGAGTTTATTCCCGAAACGGCCCGGCGCATGCTCAAAACGGCGTCGATACGCAGTGAATTGCGCGACGGACTGGTTGTCCATGACCGGCGCCCCGACGCGGAACAGGCGCTTGTTTACGACCTGGCTTTCAGGAACCTGGATGCCGACCTGGGACATGGCCGTCCGGGAGCCAAAATCACGTCAGGGAGGTTGCGCGGCACCGACAACCGGGCCAGTGTCAGCATGAACGGGGCCGGCGCAGAATTCAGCGTACCGGACCTGTACAGCAATAAATTACCCTTCAGCAGCCTGGACGGTTCGCTTTCCTGGTCGCGCACGGCAGACGGCTGGAAACTGCAAACGGATGATCTTTTCCTGGAAAACCGTGACATGTCCCTGGCAGTCAGGGGAACAGCGGCAAAAGACGGAGAACGCCCGTCACCGTACCTGAACCTGGTTGCCGAAATTCGCAGCGAGCGGCTGGAAAACATGCACAAATACATGCCGTATACGGATAAATTCCGCATCAGGGAATGGATGGAAAGGTCCCTGCACGCGGGCTATGCCGATTCAGCCATCGCTGTCATACGCGGTTACCCGGACGAGTTCCCGTTCCGGAACAACAACGGCAGTATGCGCGGGGTGGTGAACCTGTCCCGGAGCATTGTCGAGTACTCCCGGAATTGGCCCGCCGTGGACAATGTTGACGCCGAAATTTTCTTTCACAACGAAGTGATGACGGCGCGTATCAACCGCGGCAGCGTTTTCGACGCGCAGGTCACCGGGACAACGGGCGTCATCGAGGACCTGACCAGGCGCCCCAAGGTGGTCCTGCTCAAGGGCAAGGTCAAGGGTCCGGAAAAAGACCTGGAAGCATACATTGAACAAAGTCCGCTGGCGGAGGACAGGATGATCCGATACGCCAACCAGCCCCTTGTGGCAGGCAATTTCCACATGGAACTGGACATGAGCATCCCGATAAAAGCGCCGCACCTGCAGTCTGTCATCAATGGAACGCTGAGGCTGGAAGACGCCAGGCTGGTCTCGGACGCCGGCAACCTGGAACTCGAGCAGGTCAACGGCACGGTCGATTTTACCCGGGATTCCGTGGACGGGCGAGGACTGACTGCCGTGCTTGCCGGACAACCGGTAACGCTGGGCGTAACCGGCTCCAAAAACACTCCCGAAACGCCGCCTGCTTTCGTGATATCCGGGCGTTCGACCGACGAGGTCATCATGCAACAGGTCAGCGAACGCTTTCCGGGCGCGGCGCATTTCGCCTCCCGGCTGGGAGAGCGCAGCTCCGGGTCGGCAGACTGGCAGGCCCGGTTTATCTTCGAACAGGACGCGCAGGGCCTGAGCCGGCGCCTGGAGCTGGAATCCGACCTGTACGGGCTGGCGCTGGACCTGCCCAGACCGCTGTGGAAACCGACTTATGCCAGGAAGCAACTGGTTATCAGGAAGACCCTGGGGGAACCCACGCCGATGGAACTGGTTTATGATTCCGATGTCCATACAAGACTGCACACCCGGCCGGACGGGAGTCTCGCAAGACTGGATATAACCCTCGGAGACGGCTTCCGCACCGGCCCTGCCGGCCCCGGGCTGAACCTGACGGGCCGTACGGACATACTGCTGTTTGATGAGTGGCGTGACTCCATTGCCTTCTTCACTCCAGAACAGGGTGACGGAACCGGGTTTTTCAGTACGGCAAACATCAACGTAGAACTGGAAACCGGCCTGGTGAATGTCCTGAACCAGTCATTCAAGGACAGCAGCATGCAGGCGAGCCGGCGCAACGGAGACTGGCGGGTTGCCGTCCAGGGGAAGAG
The DNA here is from genome assembly GCA_022826885.1 of Gammaproteobacteria bacterium. Taxonomy (GTDB): domain Bacteria; phylum Pseudomonadota; class Gammaproteobacteria; order Eutrophobiales; family Eutrophobiaceae; genus JAAXHV01. Next base: position 9,935 of record JAJDUB010000014.1, on the reverse strand, counting down.
CCTGGAAGGCGAAATGTTCCTGCCCGGGCGCCCGTCACCGGAAAACAGGATAGAGGTCAACCTTGATACGCTGGTGATCAAAAAAACCGGTGACGGCAGGACCACTGGACAGGCGGACCCGAAAAACCTGCCGCCGGTCCGGGCGGAAATCGCCGACTTCACTTATGGAGACTACCACCTCGGCAGCATGAAACTGACCAGTACGCCAACCGCCAACGGATTGTCCTTCGAGGAAATCGGGTTTGAGACTCCGGAGATGACCATCAACGGGACCGGACTTTGGGAAAAACCGTTCAACAGGAACAAGTCATACTTCACCATAGATTTGCAAGCCCGCAAACTCCATAAGATGCTGGCTGCCTTCGGCTATGATGATACCGCCATCAAGGCAGACAAAACGGAAATAACCATCGATGCGGGCTGGGACGGCTCGCCGGACGAGTTTTCACTGGACAAGCTGGCCGGCACGTTTGATATCCGGGTAAAAAAAGGCCAACTTCTCGAGGTGTCTCCTGCGGCGGGGAGACTTTTTGGATTACTGAGTATCCAGACCCTGCCCAGGAGGCTGACGCTGGATTTCACCGACCTGTTCGGCAAGGGCCTGGCTTTCGACAAAATAACCGGGAGTTTCAATATCGCCAACGGCAACGCCTATACCAATGACCTGCACCTGACCGGACCCAGCGCCGACGTATTGATCAGCGGCAGGACCGGTCTGGCCGAGCAGGACTACGACCAGCTCGTTACGGTTACCCCCCAGTTTGCCAACAACCTGCCTCTGGCCAGCGCCCTGTTGGGCCCGGTCGGGATTGGCGTCGGCGCGGCGCTGTACCTGGCCGACAACATGTTCGGGTTAATCGATAACAACATCAACAAAATGCTGAGCTACCAGTACACGATCACCGGCAACTGGCACGACCCGAAAATAGAAAGAGTGAAAGACCCCGCTGAGGACAAGCAGGTAAAAGCCCGACCCGGCTCGCAACCTGCACACCCTTAAAGCCACAGAGGACGCGGTAATCTGCGTCATCTGCGGATGAAAACATGACTACAGAAAAAATCATTGTCGGTGTATCGGGTGGCGTTGACTCTTCTGTGGCTGCGTTATTGCTACTTGAACAGGGCCATGAGGTGGAGGCCCTGTTCATGAAGAACTGGGATGAAAACGATGAAACAGGGAGATGCCTCTGGGAAGCCGACGTGGAAGACGCCCTGGCAGTATGCGAAAAACTTGGGATCAGGTTGAATACCGTGGACCTGTCCCAGGCGTACTGGCACAAGGTGTTCCGGGAGTTCCTGGATGAATACAGCCGCGGGCGCACCCCCAACCCCGACATACTGTGCAACCAGGAGATCAAGTTCCGCGCCTTCCTGGACCATGCAACGTCCCTGGACGCCGCGGCTATCGCCACCGGGCATTACGCGTCCATCCAACGGCATAACGGCGCCTGCCGCCTGCATAAGGGCGCCGACCGCAACAAGGACCAGAGTTACTTCCTGTGCCGTCTCAACCAGGCGCAACTGGCAAAAAGCCTGTTCCCGCTGGGGGCGTTGAAAAAGCCCGACGTACGCGCCCTGGCGCAACGCCACGGCCTCATCACCCATGACAAGAAAGACAGCACCGGCATCTGTTTTATCGGCGAACGCCCATTCCGCGACTTTCTCAGCCATTACCTGCCGGTACAGTCGGGACCGATCCGCACCATCGACGGCAAGGACGTGGGTGAGCACGCAGGAATCCACTTCTATACCCTGGGCCAGCGCCAGGGGCTGGGCATCGGCGGGGTCAGCGGCCGGCCGGAACAGCCCTGGTACGTGGTAGCCAAGGACGTGGAGAACAACGTGCTGACGGTGGCCCAGGGACACGATCACCCGGCCCTGATCAGCCGCGGCCTGGTTGCCGCAAACCTGAACTGGATCACGGAGCCGCCGGCGCTCCCTTTTGAATGCGCCGCCAAAACGCGCTACCGCCAGGCCGACCAACCCTGTACAATCGAGCCTTTCGACAGCGACAGGGTCAGGGTGCTGTTCACCCGCCCGCAACGAGCCGTCACCCCCGGCCAGTACGCCGTCTTCTACGACGGCAACCAGTGCCTGGGCGGCGGCGTTATTGAAGAGGTTATATGATGTCCGTAGACAAATCCAACCCGCTCTGGAAACAGCAGCTCAGCAGGCCTGACATGAAGACCTTTACCCCCGGTATGAAATACTACTGGGACATGGAAACCAACATGGGAAAGATGAGCTTCCTGCTGTTCCATGACAGGACCCCCATGCACGTGAGCAGCACCATATATCTCACTGAACTGGGTTTTTACGACCAGGTGCTGTTTCACCGGGTCATTCCCGGGTTCATGGCCCAGGGCGGCGACCCCACCGGCACGGGCCGGGGCGGCCCCGGCTACCGCTATGAGGGCGAGTTCCCCGCAGGCCTGTCCCATGACCGTCCCGGACTGTTAAGCATGGCCAATGCCGGTCCGGGAACGGACGGCAGCCAGTTCTTCATTACCTTCGTTCCCACCCAGTACCTGGACGGCAAGCACACGATTTTCGGCGAACTCGTCGACGGCATGGAGACCCTGAAAGCACTGGAAGAACGCGGCAGCAACAGCGGCAGAACCGTGGAGGAACTGAAAATCGTAAAGGCGACCATCCGGGGCGAGCCCGCAGCTTGAATACATAAAAACAGGGTAAAACCTCAATAAGGAGTTAATCATTGAACGATACAAAAACAACACTTGAGGTAAACGGCAGAAGTTACCGTATTTATTCCCTTAAGGCGCTGGCCGGAAGGCACGACGTCAGCCGCCTGCCCTATTCCCTGAAAATCCTGCTGGAGAACCTGCTGCGCCACGAGGACGGGGTCAACATCACCCGGGAGGACATTGCCGCGCTGGCGGACCGGGAACCCCTGGCAAAGTCCGACCGGGAAATCGCCTTCACTCCCGCCCGGGTCTTGATGCAGGACTTTACCGGCGTCCCGGCAGTCGTGGACCTCGCCGCGATGCGCGATGCGATGCAGGCGCTGGGCGGGGACCCGGAAAAGATCAATCCACTCTCCCCCGCCGAGCTGGTCATCGACCATTCGGTGATGGTGGACGTGTTCGGCACGCCCGATGCGGCGCAACGCAACGCAACCATAGAATTCAAGCGCAACCGAGAAAGATATGAATTCCTGCGCTGGGGACAGCAGGCGTTCTCCAATTTCAAGGTGGTGCCGCCGGATACCGGCATCGTGCACCAGGTCAACCTGGAATACCTGGCTAGGACGGTATTCACCAGGGAGGTTAATGGCGTAGTCGAGGCCTATCCGGATACCGTGGTAGGCACCGATTCCCATACCACGATGATCAACGGCCTGGGCGTGCTTGGCTGGGGCGTGGGCGGCATCGAGGCAGAAGCGGCGATGCTGGGGCAACCCATCACCATGCTGATCCCTGAAGTGGTCGGTTTCAAACTCAACGGCGCGTTGCCGCAAGGCGCCACGGCCACGGACTTGGTCCTGACCGTGGTGGAAATGCTGCGCAAACACGGTGTGGTCGGCAAGTTCGTCGAATTCTACGGTGACGGCCTGGACAACCTGTCCCTGGCGGACCGGGCGACCATCGCCAATATGGCCCCTGAATACGGCGCCACCTGCGGCATCTTCCCCATCGACCGGGAAACCATCAACTACCTGCGCCTGTCAGGCCGGGATGATGGGCAGGTGGAACTGGTGGAGGCTTACGCAAAGGCACAGGGCATGTGGCGCACAGCAGGCAGTCCCGAGGCGCACTATTCCGCCACCCTGGAACTGGACATGGGCACGGTAACGCCCAGCCTCGCCGGACCGAAACGGCCCCAGGACCGCATCCCCCTGGCCGAAGTCGGGAGCAGCTTCCGCCGCCACCTGGCGGACATGACCGGGCGCGACGAAGTCGCGCAAACGGCGGTTTCCGATTACGAGTTGAAAGACGGGGCGGTGGTCATCGCGGCCATTACTTCTTGCACCAACACTTCCAACCCGGCGGTGATGGTCGGCGCCGGACTGGTGGCCGGAAAAGCGAGAGAGAGAGGCCTGTCCGTGAAACCCTGGGTAAAGACCAGCCTGGCGCCGGGATCCCTGGTGGTGCGGGACTACCTGGACCGGGCGGGACTCAGCGCCCACCTGGACCAACTGGGCTTTAATATCGTCGGCTACGGCTGCACCACCTGTATCGGCAACTCCGGCCCGTTGCCGGAGGACGTCAGCCGGGGCATCCGCGAAGGCGACCTGGTGGCAACCTCGGTGCTTTCCGGCAACCGCAACTTCGAAGGCCGGGTCCATGCCGAGGTCAAAATGAACTTCCTGGCTTCTCCCCCGCTGGTGGTGGCCTACGCCATCGCCGGCACGGTGGATATCGACCTGCAGAACGACCCACTGGGCCGGGATACGGACGGCAACCTGGTATACCTGAAGGACATCTGGCCCGAACAGGACGAGATCAACGCCGTCATCGCCGCGTCAATCGATTCGGACATGTTCCGCAATTCTTACCGGCAGGCCTTTGCCGGTGACGCCAACTGGACCGGCATCGACGCGCCGCAGAGCAGCCGGTATCAATGGAGCGGAGATTCCACCTACGTGCAGAACCCACCCTATTTCGAGGACATGCGCGCGACCCCAGGCGGGATTGAGCCGATCCGGGGCGCCAAGGCGCTGGTCAAACTGGGCGACAGCATCACTACCGACCACATATCCCCTGCCGGCGCCATCAAGGCCGACACACCTGCAGGCAGGTACCTGATCGATAACGGCGTCCAGCCGCTGGATTTCAACTCCTACGGCTCCCGCCGCGGCAACCACGAGGTGATGATGCGCGGCACCTTTGCCAATATCCGCCTCAGAAACCAGCTTGCGCCGGGAACCGAAGGGGGCTGGACCGTACACCAGCCGTCCGGGGAACAGATGACGATTTATGAAGCAGCGATGCGCTACCGGGAAGGAGGCGTTCCCCTGATAGCGCTGGCCGGCAGCGAATACGGCACCGGGTCTTCCCGTGACTGGGCGGCCAAAGGCACCAGGCTGCTCGGTGTACGGGCAGTCATCGCCGTCAGTTTTGAACGCATCCACCGCTCCAACCTGGTCGGAATGGGGGTATTGCCACTGGTGTTCAGGCCCGGAGAAAATGCCGACAGCCTCGGTCTGACGGGCCGCGAAACCTATTCCATCCTCGGCCTTGAAACCGGCGCCGAAGAAGTCGCGATCAGCGCCGTCGCGGAAGACGGCGCCACCACGGAATTCAACGCTACAGTCCGGGTGGATACCCCGAAAGAATGGGACTATTACAACAACGGCGGCATCCTGCACTACGTGTTGCGGCAACTGGCTGCCTGAACCGTCACCACGTCACAGGGGTCAGAGTAAAAATTCTTCGAATTTCTTACTCTGACCCCTGGATTGCGTACTGAAGGCGTGAGGGTTTCAATATAACCTTTATTGTGTCCGGTACTGACTACCTGACTACCATCATCCTGTCGGATTTTGATATGAGCAACCTGGATGCTTCGGATTTCCTGTTCGGATGAGATTTGTCAGTGCGGTAGCTTACAGATGATATATGTCACCACCGATACGCTCTCCATATACGTCCCACAGCGCGCCGAGAAAGAAACGGCTGAAACGCGTCAAACCCGCAGTGCGCGCGCTCCAGCTTGAACCGAACGTTCGAAACGACGCGAGTTGACGCAAGAAATCCGTGAGATATATCCGGATGATGCCTGCGGCTTCGATAACAGCAGTATCTTCACCTGTCTCATCAACATGCCCGTCCAGCACGCGCGTGTACAGGGTTGTCGTATCACTCCAGAGATCAAAACCCGGATCATCGTGAACGTCCTTGTATCCGAACAGCGTCTTTGCCGCATTGTTGTTGTCCCTGAAGAAAAGCCTGTATTTCATCAGCTTTCGACCACTGTCGGCATCGACAAACAAATTGAAGGTTCCCCGTTCAATCGGACACTCACCACCGTATGCCGGGGCCCGTACTTTTCCGGCGGCCGTACCCTCATGGTCCGCCTGCTCAATGAACTGGTCGACGTTGTCGATATCAATGGTCAAATCCACAGCGAGTTCCGAGCGGCGATTTTTGTCGGAAGCTCCAACAACATGGTCTTCCTCTCCCCGGGTTACAAAACCCCGCATGGTTTCACTGAAGCTCAGTGAAACAGCCCCGGCCTCCCGGGCCGGCTCGCTGTCCGGCAGTGCAATCTCATTGGTGTCGCACCAGCGGCGCGCCAGGTCGATACCCATCTCCACGGCATGTGTAAATCCGCCGGGGCGAAAGTTGATAAGATAATGCAACGGCACCTCAGCGCGCAGTATCTTTACCTCTATGGGACGGCCAAACTCGCCATTCTGACCCGCAGCGATCCGCCGGTTGTTGTTTTCAATACGCAGCAAGTCAGCGCGAAAACGCCCGTTCGCGCTGGTCTCAATAATCTGGAAATAGTTGGCCAGAAAGCCATTGCGCCATAAACCCCGCTCGCTGACAGTCCAGATCACCCAGATCTCGTCGGCGCCGCGACGAACCGCTTCCATCAGGTTGGCATCTGTTGCATACACCGCATCGATATAGATTGACCCGTCGATATGCACGGGCGGAAACCACATGGGGAGGGATACACAGGCAACCAGTGCATCTTCGCTCATCCGGTCAGGCGACCGCACCTCGAGCCGGTGCCGGGTAAAGTTATAGAGGTTAAAACTTGCCGGCAAGGACGATTGGGAGATGCGCTCGAAGTCAAGCCCCCAATGCCTGCGCATGATGTTCTCGCGCCAACGGTCGTAACGAAGCAGTGACTCGGCATAAACCAGTTTGAAATATTGCGACCAGTTCGGTTGTATCCCTTTCAGAATGGGAAGGTTGCGCCAGTTATCTGCAATCTCCGTACCCGTCATACCCTGGCACAGCATGGCGAGGTTGAACACGCCCCCGCTGGCGCCGTCGACATGGTCAAACCGAACTCCTACCTCATCAAGCCATACCTGCAGGACCCCGGCCTGGAAGGCGACCTTGAGACCCCCGCCCGCAAGGATCAATGAGCGCTTCGGCGAGGCTTCCCGGTTCTTGTCAATCATTCGGAGTCTCCGGCCGGCGCCCGAAATGGTCCGCACATCGCTCCGCCAGTGCGGCAATCGTCTTGGACGGATTCTTGCCGATGGCCTCCGGCACTATTGCGCCGTCGACAACGTACAGGTTCGGGTAGCCGAATACACGGCCGTACTGGTCCACCACGCCGTGGTCGCGATTAACGCCCATGTTACAGCCGCCAAGCGGATGGGGCGTTATCAGGTTTTTAAATAATGTCCAGGTGAGCGGCACCTGGACTGACTCCGCCCCCGTTGCCGCGGCAAGCCGCTTGTGCATGTGAATGATGGCCTCGATGACGGGCGCGGAACGGCTGATATCCCAATCCATCTTCAATGTTTTTCGCCAGGGCGCATACCACTTCCGTCCGAGGTAAAGACGGCCGTCCGCCGCATCGATTCCCTGTGCAAACCACGGCATGAGATTGTCAAGCAACGGAAGATTTTTCCTGAGCCGGCGCAGCTCCCGTTGCGCCTTGCGGGACCGTCGCAAACGCACGAAGCGCCTGGACTTCGCGCGCAGGTAATTATTGACCACGTCAGGAAATCCACCGTCCTCTATAAAAAATGATTGCCCCTCTTCAACGCCGTCCAGGAAGTCGATGGCGCTGGAAATGGTCGGGCCCTGGGTGGGATTAACCTTCCGGTCGTCATAGAATGCCGGTGTTACGAAATCACCGTTTGACGACCAGCCGTTTCCCAGCGCCGGGCTCAGCGCCGGCAGGGTTTTATAGTGGTCGCGGCACTTCAACAGGAGCTCCGTGGAACCGATCGAACCTGCTGACAGAACCACATGCCGTGCGTGTAACGAACCCGGAAACAGTTTCTTCCGCTCCTCGTCGATACGCTCAAACTTCACCTGGTAGCCGTCTTCCACGGGTACCAGGGAGCGCACCAGGTGCAACACCTTTATGTCAGCGCCATGCTTCTGCGCGCCGGCGAGATAGTTGAGATCAAGGGTGTTCTTTGCCTGGACATCGCAGCCGATATCGCAATTGCCGAGATGAATGCAGGTGCCTTGTGTCTTCCCAAAGGCATTGGGCCTGGATCTCGACCACTTCGGATTGAACGGGTCGTCGAGACCATAGTGCCAATCGTTATCGAAACGAACGGCCAGGGGCAATTTTTCAAACCGGTCCCCGTGCCCCAGTTGTTCGGCGCCCTCGCGCATCAACCTGAATCGCTCAGTCAACTGGTTGTCAGGGATGGTAGCCGGCTCAAGGATTGCCTCTACCTTGCGATAGTACGGCTGCAATGCCCGGTAATCGAGTCCGTCCGGCCAGCCGCGTCGAAAAATTGCAGGTGGGGCGTCAACAAGAACGTTTGCGTAGATAAGGGAACCGCCGCCCAGCCCCGCTCCCTGGGCAACTGCCATATCCTCGAACACACGGAGATCCAGCCAGCCATGGCGGCGCGCGGGGGCGTCAGCGTCGAAGATCCAGTCATCATTCAGGTCGCGTGGAAATTTCTCTGCCGTCCATTGCCTGCCGCGCTCGAGTATGACGACGGAATAACCGCGTTCAGCAAGCCGGTGAGCCATCACCGCACCGCCGAACCCACTGCCCACTACCACAACATCGTAACTGTTCATTGGCAGGCGCCCATGTCAGAAACAGTCAATAATAATGACGGTCCGCAAGGTACGATTGAATGATTGCTCATCGATCGGGCTACCCCCTGATAAATCTGATATATCATGATGCTGCTAACCTCACAAACAGGCCGCTTTTAAGCAATAATTATATTATCCATGAGTAGCGTGAACGTCTCGTCAAGCGTGTTGCCTGTAGCCACGTCGACAAGTGTAATGCTGCTGTCTGCACTCAGGTCGATGATTAAGTTATCACTGTCCGCCGGGTCAATCCTGGCCCTGCTGGAGGACAACACATCGCTCACCGAATTGAAGTTGTAGCCTATTAAATGGAGTACATCGCCACCGTTGGACGGGGCGGCCACATTGAAATCCAGGATGATATCATCCCCATAATACTGAACAAAAAATTTAAAGGTATCCTCGCCGTCGCCGCCGTCCAGCCGATCATTGCCATCGGCGCCTTCCAATGTGTCATCACCGGCGCCACCGGCCAGTTCGTCATTGCCGTCGCCGCCTGTCAATAAGTCATCACCGGGCCCACCGTACAGGCGGTTATTGCCAGCTTCGCCGGCCAGTTCGTCATTGCCGCCGAGACCATAGAGCGTATTGTCCCTGCCGTCGCCAATCAATGTATCATCGTGATCAGAGCCCTCGACACTCTGAAAACTCGGCACGCCATTGCTGTCGGCCACAATCACATCACCCTCGGCATGGCCGCCGGACGTCGCGCCATCGGGCAACTCAACAGTGACGCCAGCATCGGAATTCGCATAGGACAAGACATCATTCCCATCCCCGCCGTCCAGCGTGTCCGCGCCGGCGCCGCCGTCCAGCAAGTCAAAGCCATCCCCGCCGTCCAGCGTGTCATCACCATCGCCGCCGAACAGCGTGTCATCACCGGCGCCGCCGTCGAGGATATTATGCTTCCTGTCGCCAGTCAGCGTATCATCGTGAGCAGAGCCCTCGACACTCTGAAAACTCGGCACGCCATTGCTGTCGGCCACAATCACATCACCCTCGGCATGGCCGCCGGACGCCATGGCAGCAGCCAGGTCAACAATGACGCCAGCATCGGAATTCGCATAGGACAAGACATCATTCCCATCCCCGCCGTCCAGCGTGTCCGCGCCAGCGCCGCCGAACAGCGTGTCATCACCGTCGCCGCCGTACAGCGTGTCATCGCCATCCCCGCCGTCGAGGATATTATGCTTCCTGTCGCCAGTCAGCGTATCA
>JAJDUB010000062.1 GCA_022826885.1 Gammaproteobacteria bacterium | reverse complement strand
ACCCACTGCATGTAGCGGTGAAAATGCACGCGCAACTTGTGCTCAACAGGAAGACAGTCGTATAACATGTCCACGATATATGTCTTGCCGCTACCGACGCTGCCCCAGAGATACAAACCCGGGACCTGCTTCCTCCGGGATAACGATAACCGCGTGAATAAACGCTTGATGCGGTTGCCCGATCCTGCACTTACCAGATCGTCGTATAATAACTGGACCTGGTTGATGACAACGGCCTGCTCCGGATCAGGCATGAGCCTGCCTTTGTCCATATCAGACTGGTAATGTTGTGCCGGAGTCATTGTCAGTCAAGAATTAAGAATTCCCGGTTTCTGATTATGTTAATTGGTATAGCAGGTTTTATTTTATTGCTGGCGTTAATCCTGGGTCCTCACCTGTGGACGAAATACGTTTTCAAGCGCTATGACGCCATAGTGGACGAATTGCCCGGAACAGGTGGAGAACTCGCTCGTCACCTGATCACACATTTGAATCTGACCGGTTGCAAGGTCGAGGCGCTGGAACACGGGGGCGATCACTACGATCCGGAAAACAGGACCGTGTGCCTGTCTTCAGGCGTATATGATCGCAAATCCCTGACCTCGGTGGTGGTTGCCGCACATGAAGTCGGTCATGCCCTGCAGCACCAGTTCGGCTTCAAACCTCTTTACCTGCGCTGGAAACTGGCCAAGTATATCGCGTATACGGAAAAAACGGCATCAATCATACTGGTGAGCTTCCCGTTTGTAACCATACTGATCAAGTCACCCCTGGCAGGAGCACTGATGCTTGGTTCCGGTATCCTGATACTGCTGCTGCCGGTGATATTTCACCTGGTGACATTGCCTGTAGAGTGGGACGCAAGTTTCAACCGCGCGCTGCCGTTGTTGATTGAGGGGGAATACCTGCCGCGCAGCGCAGAACCCATGGCGCGCCGCATCCTGACAGCGGCGGCGCTGACCTATGTTTCCGCATCCCTGTCCAGCCTGCTGAATTTCTACCGCTGGATCGCGTTTTTACGGCGTTAACGGGGCGATACCGGGACATTTTTTCCTGCCGCATATTATAATCGGGTCGGACGAATATCGATTACAGGAGGGAGTAAGTGACCACATTCGTATTAATTCACGGCGCATTTTCCGGTGGTTGGAGCTGGGACCCGGTACGTGAGCCTTTGACAATGGCCGGGCATGAAGTCATTACGCCCGATCTGCCCAGCCAGGGAAATGATCAAACTCCTGTATCGGAAATCACCCTGGACAGTTACTGCGATCGCGTTATTGAAGTCCTGGACCGGTACAGTGAGCCCGTGGTGCTGGCCGGTCACAGCCTTGGAGGGATATCCATATCACAGGCCGCCGAGTACCGGCCCGACAGCATCAAGGCGCTGGTCTATGTCGCAGCATTCCTGTTGCCCGATGGAAGTTCGCCCAAACATTTCTGGAGCAACCAGCCTATGCAGTCACCGGTCATCAGCCATTGTGACGTATCCGGGGACGGCGTGGTTACCTTCAGGAAGGAGCATATCGCCGGCATCATTTACAACACCTCGCCGCAGGCAGCCGTGGACAAGGCCGCAAGATTGCAGCGCCCCATGGCGCGCAAACCCCTGGGCACGCCGTTGCGCCTGAGCGAGGAGAATTTCGGCCGTGTGCCCCGGGTCTATTTCGAGGCTTTGGAAGACAAGGCCATACCCATCGAATACCAGCGAATGATGGTGCAGGCCATGCCTTGTGACAAGGTCGTTACCTTTGCTGCGGACCATGCGCCCATGGCATCTGCCACGGATCAGTTCGTCAGGGAACTGCTGGAGCTTGCATAAATCCCATGTCCGGTAACAAGCCATCGGCCTGGCAGGACTATCTCGACGCCGGACTTGGCTTTCGCAACCACTGGTATCCTGCTTTCTTTAGCCATGAGATCAAGGAAGCGGACGCCAGTTCCGGCAATGGTGAACCCGTGGAGCATTTTCGCTGCATGGTCATCCTTGGGGAAAGGATCCTGTTTCGCCGGATTGACGGACAGGTATATGCGATACATGATCAATGCATCCACAAGGGAGTGCCGCTGTCGAAAAGGCCGGAATGTTATACGCGGGAGACGATCACCTGCTGGTATCACGGTTTTACTTACGACCTGAAGAGCGGCAAACTCATCAATATCATCACCGATCCGCAGAGCGCCCTTATCGGCAGACACAGGATAAAGACCTATCCGGTTAAGGAAACCCATGGGCTGGTATTCGTATTCATCGGCGACGGGGAGCCGCCGGCGCTTGAAGCAGACGTTCCTCCCGGATTCCTGGATGAAGACCTGGTGATGTATCCCGAAGGCTGGGCCAGGGAAGTCAACTGTAACTGGCGGCTTGGCGCAGAAAACGGCTTTGACCCGGCCCATGCCTATATGCACCGGAACTCCCCGCTGGTGCGCGGCTTCAAGGTGCCGACGGTGCTTGGCGACACAGGACTGGGTGAGGACCGGGGCATGGACGTGGTCAACGGGGAACGGGAAAACAACGGTCCCTGCGGCGTGAGACTGATACGGGGAGCGGGCACCCCCCTGTGGCAGGTGGAGGTAGCGTCAGGCAGAACCATCTCCGCCCGATACCTGCCCGATGAGCCGGGAGTAATGCAGGGCATGATCCCGGAAGTCGGGATCTGGATGCCGGGTGTTTTGCGCGTGGATCCCTTCCCCGCGCCCCATATCGTTCATTTCGAATGGTACGTGCCGGTCACGGAAAGGACCCACAGGTACATGATAAGCTGGGGTTCAAAAGTCAGGACCGAACAGGAAAAAAAGGGGTTTTTTGACGAGATGAAATATCTCTGGCGCGATTTCGTCCCGCAAAAATTCAATAACGAGGACATGTTCGCCCGCGAGGCCATGGATGAGTTCTATTCCGTCGAGGACGGCTGGCACAGGGAGCGGTTATTCGGGCCTGACGTGCTGATTACGGCCTGGCGCATACTCTGCTCCAACACCAACAGGGGCATCCAGGAACTGCCTTATGGCGCACAGCGCGCCACGGTTAAGTAATATTCCGGGTTACAGCAGCCAGTGTGTAGTCGTCTGGTTCATTCTTAACCGGCCGTACACCTCCTTGATAATCTCCTCGTGCATGGCCTCGTGCATGGACATGGCATTGATATCACGATAGTAGCGCTGCATCAGGCTGCGTTCATGCAGGGAAGAACCGCCGGAATCCTGGTACAGGATATTCACGACTTCCCGGCACAGGTGCATGGCATGTACCCCGTATAACCTGAGACGTGCACGCTGCTCCGTGCTTAATATCCTGCTATTATCAACGGCAGCCTCATAACACAAGTCCAGGACATGGTCCGTCATCAGCCTGGCTGTTTCAAGTTTTGCCGTGGCTTCAGCGAGAATGTGGTGGGTTGAGGACAGTTGTATTTTAGGAATGTCATCGGTATAAACCATCGGCCTGGCGGACCGGGTTTGCAGCAGGTCTTCGTAGAATTCCAGCGCTCCGGTGGCGGCGCCCATGGTAGTGCCGGCGCTTAATGAAATCACCAGTAACGGCGCGAACGGCGCCCGGTAGAGTAACGGCCTTGCAGTGCCGTACTTGTGCGCCAGGGCGGTTTCCGCCTTCAGCATCCTGTGTCCGGGGACAAAGTATTCATCCTGTTTCAAAGATACGCTATTGCTTCCTGTGGCCCTGAGGCCGGTCACATACCAGTCATCCTTGATCTGTATGTCTTCCGGGGGCACCAGGAAAAACGCCTTGTCATGTCCCGGAGGCATGCCGTCCAGTTGCGCACCGAGCAGGAACCAGTCTGCGTTGTGGCAACCTGAGCCAAACGGCCAGACACTGTTTTTTAACACGTAACCGCCATCTGTCCTGGTTGCGCTGGTCCGATCAGGCAGGATGCCGCTGATACCGGCATTGGGGTCGGCCCCGAACACCTCTTCCTGGGCCTGTTCGGGAAACAATGCGGTCACGAAGGTGTGACAGGACATGACGCTGTAAACCCAGCTCGATGAAGGGCAGCCCTTGGCAATTTCCGCGGCAACACGCCAGAAATAGCGGGGGTGCAGTTCATACCCGCCGAAACGCGCCGGCACATAGGCGCGGAACAAGTCGGCCTCTTTCATGGCGCGGTAAGATTCCGCGTGGATGCGCCGTTGCTCCTCCGCAGCCGCTGCGCGGGCGCGTAAGTCAGACGCCACGGCCCTGGCCCGCTCAACCAGGTTGTCGGCCAGTTCCCGTTGGTCGGCTAAGGTTTTGTCCATCCTGCCGGCTCAGAGATTTTTATGGCTGCCGTCGCACAAGTGCGAATTGCCGCTACGCTTGCAACCACACAGCCATATCGATTCCGTCTCTTTCACCTCAAACCGCACCGGCGTAAATTCGCTCCCGGCATGGGAGCCGTCACAAAAAGGCTGATTGGCGGAAGCCCCGCACTTGCACCAGAAATACACGCCGGCCTCCAGCTCCAACCCGTAAGGATACTTTTGTGGACATTGCGGTTCGCTCATAATTTTCCCCCTGTTCAGTTGTCATGTACTTGGGATAGTCTCATAACATAATGATACCAGCAAGTTTCATAATTTATTTTCTTCAGCACGTCTCCTGAGTTCATAAAGACAGATGCCGGCGGCAACGGACAGGTTCAGGCTTTCGACCGAACCGTGCATCGGGACTCTGACCAACTCGTCGCAATGATCCCGGGTATTACGGCGCATGCCGCTCTCTTCCGAACCCATCACCAGTACGATGGGTAATCGCAGGTCAACCTCGTAAATCGTTCTATCGGCTGTCCCGGTCGCACCAACGACCTGGCAACCGGCATCGCGCAATTGCCTGAGGGCGCGCGCGATGTTGGTGACCGTAACGATATTCGTATTCTCCAGGGCGCCGCACGCCACTTTGCTGACAGTAGTATTCAACGGGGCGCTATGAGACTTCGGTATAACCACGGCATCCACACCGGCGGCATCTGCCGTTCTGATGCACGCGCCCAGGTTATGCGGGTCCATGACCCGATCCAGCGCCAGTATGATCGAGGTCCGGTCCCGGAGCCCGGCACACAGGTCGTCCATGGTCATGCGTGGTTGCAGGCCGGCCTCCCGGCATCTCGCCGCGATGCCCTGGTGGTGCCCGATCCCGGTCAGGCTGTCGAGTTTTGCGCGTGAGATCGGGTGAACCGCAATGGAGTTACGTTCACATGCGTTCAGCAAGCCATCGAGTTTTGCGGAACGCCCCCTGCCGGCCGAAACATAGACCTCCAGCACATCATGGGAACGCCTCGTGAGGACATGTCGGACGGCGTGGTAACCGCATATGATTTCAACCTTTTTACCAGGCATCATTCGACGTAATCAAAATCGATTTTCCTCTCTTCCACGTTGACGCTCAGCACGCTTATCCTGATCCTGTCTCCCAGGAAATATTTCCGCCCGGACCGCTCACCCGACAGGGAATGGGCTATGGGATCGAAGTGGTAGTAATCCGCGGGCAATGCTGAAATGTGCACCAGGCCCTCCACGTAGATACCGTCAAGTTCGACGAACAGGCCGAAGCCGGTCACGCCGGAAATAATGCCGTTGTAGACCAGGCCTGTCTTGTCCTGCATAAACTCGCATTTCATGCGGGCGTCGACATCCCGGACGGCTTCCTCGGCCCGGCGCTCGGTCATCGAACAATGCGCGCCCAGGTGGTGTATGTCGTTTTTATCGTAATCGTACGCCCCTTTATTCAGGGCGCGCCGGACCGCTCGGTGCACCAGCAGGTCGGGATAACGCCTGATGGGCGAAGTGAAATGCGTGTAGTGCTCAAACGCGAGTCCGAAGTGGCCTTTGTTGCTGCCTTCGTAGATTGCCAGCGGCATGCTGCGCAACAATACCGTCTCTATCAGGTGCCGGTCATCCCGGGTCCTGACCAGTTCGAGTATTTCGGCATAGTCTTTTGTACGAGGGTCGAGGCCGCCCCCGAGTTCCAGGTTGAAATCGGCCAGGAACCGGCCCAGGTCATTGATCTTTTCCTCCTTCGGCACCGCATGGTTACGAAATACACATGGTATCTCATGGGTCAGCAGGAATTCCGCTACTGAAATATTGGCCGCCAGCATGAATTCCTCAACGATCCTGTGGGCATCATTGCGTTCAATCGCGTTGATGTCGTTGACCCTGCCCTGCTCGTCAAAGTACATCCTGATCTCACTTGAGGAAAAATCCAGCAACCCCTTTTGCTCCCTGTGTTTGTGCATGACACGGAACAGTTCATGCATGTCCCTGATACGGGGAATGATGGCTTTGTATTTCCTGTTCGTCTTTTTGCCTGCGAGAATATCGCCCACCAGGTTATAGGTGAGCCTGGCCCTGGACCTGATAGCGGCCGGATACAGGCGGTATTGCTTGATGCGCCCGGTCCGGTTGATACGCATATCGCACACCATGGCGAGCCGGTCGGTATCCGGTTTCAGGGAGCACAGATCGTTGGACAGGAGTTCGGGCAACATGGGAACGACCCGGCCGGGGAAATAGACCGAATTCCCCCGCTCATGGGCGGCCCCGTCAAGGGCCGTGCCGGGCTTCACGTAGTGCGATACATCGGCAATGGCAACTACGAGACGCCATTCCTTACCCCGCTTTTCACAGAATACCGCATCGTCGAAGTCCCTGGCGTCCTCGCTGTCTATGGTTACCAGCGCCAGGTCTCGCAGGTCTTGCCTGCCCTTGACCGGTTGTCTTCGCTTCAGTCCTGCCAGCTCTTCTTCAAGGCCGTCAGGCCATTGATAGGGGATTTGATAGGCGCGTATGGCTATCTCGGTCGCCATGTCAACGGAACCGGGGCGTCCCAGCACTTCGACGATTTTACCCACGGGCTGGGTATGCTTGTCAGGCTGGCGGGTGATCTCCGCAACCACGAACTCGCCGGCCTTCGCCTTTTTTCTGTGATGCGGCGGGATAAGAATGTCCTGGTGGATATGCTTGTTGTCCGGGACCACGTAGGCGACGCTGCCTTCCTTATAGAAACGGCCCACGACCGAGTGATTGACATGCTCCAGCACTTCAACGATCACTGCCTCCCTGCGGTTGCGCCGGTCATACCCGCCGTAACGCGCCACGACGTGATCGCCGTGCAGGACGCTGCGCATCTGTTTCATTGACAGGAACAGATCCTCACCGCCATGATCAGGCCGGAAAAACCCGTAGCCGTCCGCGTGGCCGATTACCCGGCCTGCCACCAGGTCCATCTTCTCCAGCAGTCCATATCCCTCCCTGCGGTTGCGCATGAGTTCGCCGTCCCGCAACATGGCCTTGAGACGCTTGCTCAACGCAGAGCGCTCCGCCGAACTCCTGACATTGAACGCTTCCGCAATTTCCTGCTGTTGCCGCGGCGCTCCCGAACGTTTCAGAAATTCAATGATTTCACTCCGCTCCGGGATCGTAACTTCATATTCCAACTTTCTTTTTCTCTTTGCCATATACAGCCATTGATAGTGATTGACAGTGCTGAACGGTAACGGTAAAGTTCGTCGTTTCCAAAAACCGGATTCTACACGAGACCATGCCGAGGTGGCGGAATTGGTAGACGCGCTAGCTTCAGGTGCTAGTGGGGGTAACCCCGTGAAGGTTCAAGTCCTTTCCTCGGCACCACTTCCACTTTCCGTAAACTCCCTGGAGCTGTTCAGCCTTGTATGTGAGTGATTAGAATGGATTCTCCAGCACGATCGTCTCGGACCGATCCGGCCCGGTCGATATCATGGCTACCGGCACATCGCACAGCTCCGCTATCCGTGTCAGGTATGACCTGGCATTTTCCGGCAGGTCCCCGTAGTCTTTCATGCCCCTGGTAACGTCTTGCCAGCCGGGCAGTTCTTCATAGATCGGTTCACAGTTCGCCAGGTCGCCGCTGACCGGAGCCGGGCGCATAACGTCACCGACTCGATAACCGCGGCAAATCCTTATCGTATCAAGTCCGTCCAGCACATCCAGCTTGGTTATGCACAGCCCCGACAGTCCGTTCAGTTGCGCGGATCGCTTCATGGCTACCGCATCAAACCAGCCGCAGCGCCGCGGACGCCCCGTTGTTGCGCCGAATTCCTGCCCTTTATCCCTCAACAGTGCGCCTTCCGGTCCTGCCAGTTCCGTCGGGAACGGGCCGGAACCGACCCGGGTGGTGTAAGCCTTGGTTATACCCAGGACATAATCGAACAGCCCGGGAGCAAATCCTGAGCCGGTAGCGGCGCTGCCTGCGGTGGTGTTCGATGAGGTCACGAACGGATATGTGCCGTGGTCCACGTCAAGCAATGCTCCCTGTGCGCCTTCGAACAGCAGGTTGCCGCCCTGGTGCCTGATCTGGTGCAGCATCCCGGTCACGTCCGCGGTCATCGGAGCAACCTCGCCGGCAAGTTCCAGGAGTTCATCCAGCGTCTGTTTGTAATCCACCGTGCCGGCCCGGTAATAGTTCTTCAGAATGAAATTATGATACTCGAGGAGTTCCCCCAGCTTTTCCTGGAGAATGCCGGGATTGCCGAGGTCGCTTACCCGCAACGCCCGTCTTGCCACCTTGTCCTCGTAGGCAGGACCGATTCCGCGCCCTGTTGTCCCCAGGGCCGCCTTGCCGCGGGCATCTTCCCGCGCATGATCCAGCAGGATATGGTGTGGCAGCAGCAGGACACAGGCCTCACTGATGTGCAGCTTGTCTCTTGCCGCGACACCCCTGTCTTCAAGCATGGTGATCTCATCGAGCAATGCCCGCAGTGACAACACTACCCCGTTACCGATGAAACAGCGCACGTCCTGGTGCAGGATGCCGGATGGAATCAGGTGAAGGATCGTCTGCTGTCCGTCAATGACGAGCGTATGGCCGGCGTTGTGACCGCCCTGGAACCTGACAACACCTTGCACCCGTTCGGCCAGCAGATCAACGATTTTGCCCTTGCCTTCATCGCCCCACTGGGCGCCGACCACGACGATACTGTGACCTGCCGGTTGGGCGTTCAGGGGCATTTATATCTTCCTGACTCGCCAGCGCCCGTGTTCCAGGACGATCTGCCGGTCGCAGTCCGGATACTCCGGGTCCGATTCCGTTTCAGCGCCGTCTCCCGGCAGCCTGTAAATCACGGTTTCCCCTTTTTCCCTTAACCGGTCCACCAGTTCATACAGGCCGGGGACTTCGGAATTAGGCGCACAAATCCCCTTCTTCGGCACGTGCGATTGCTGAGCCAGACCGAACAACTTCAACGCGTCCGCGCTGAAACCGGTCGCCGGACGCGTCCGACCGAAAGCCTCACAGACATTATCGTAACGTCCGCCGAAGGCGATACCCTCGCTCTCTCCAGGCACGTAGGCAACGAACGTCATGCCGGTATGGTAGTGATAACCCTGGAATTCAGTTACGTCAAAATACAGGGGCGCATTGCTGACCTGCTGCGAGGTCAGCGCCGCAATCCTGTCCAGTTCGTCCACATAGCCGCATAACTCCGGTGCGCACGGCCTGAGGATGTCCCTGACTTCGTCCAGGATGCCTGCATCCCCCTCCAGTTCCATCAGCCTCACCAGGGCCTCGCCGGGTGCATCGTCCAGGGACCACTCCTTGAGCATGGTTTTCAGTTCATCCGCCGCTTTTCGCTGCACGCAACTGAACAGCAGGGCTTCCCGGTCAGCGTCCAGTTGCATGGGGTCTGTCAATCCCTGCATGATCCCCACGTGGCCGATATCGACATGGATATCATGCAGGCCCGCAAGTTCCAGGGTTTTGAGCATCAGCGCAAGAATCTCCGCATCGCTCTCGATACCTTTATGGCCGTACAGTTCCGCTCCTGTCTGCAACAGCGCACGCGCGCCTCCCGGCCCGCCGGGCATGGTGTGCAGCACGGTGCCGATATAGCACAGCCGGCTGGGCCTGTTGCGCTTGAGATTATGCACCTCGATACGCGCCACCTGGGGGGTGGTATCGGCGCGTATCCCCATCAGTTTGCCGTTCAACTGGTCAATTACCTTGAAGGTCTGCAACTCCAGGTCTTCTTCGGTGCCCGTGAACAGTGTATCCAGGTATTCGATCAACGGCGGCATTACCAGCTCATAGCCCCAACCGGAAAACTGATCAATAATGCGCCGGCACAGGGCATCAAGCTGCGCTGCCCGGGGCGGCAGCACCTCTTCAATTCCCTCAGGCAACAACCATTTGTTTTTCGCCCGCATTTTCTCTCATCTCATCGGTACGGAAAGGCACGCTTTGCCGGATATTAACTCAGCGTACGATATATAACAGGACTACACCGGCCAGCATACTGCTGACGCCCACGAACCGCAGACTGGTATTATCCAGTTGCGACGCCGCAAGAAATACCCGCTTTATCCAGTTCGGGTTCAGGAAAGGCATGATCCCTTCCAGGATGAAAACCAGCGCAATGGCGCTCAGCAGTTCCGTCCACATGACTGCCGGCCCGTGCCGGGAGTTCCCGGTTATTCACCCCGGGAGTTGTTGAAATACCTGAAAAAATCGGAATCCGGCTCAAGCAGCAGAATATCGCTGTTATTGCTGAAGCTGGTCCGGTAGGCGTTCAGGCTGCGGTACAGCGTGTAGAATTCCTCGTCCTTGCCGAATGCGCCGGCATAGATCTCGGTCGCGCTGGCGTCGCCTTCACCGCGCACGGTTTCCGCGTCCTTGTAGGCGTTGGCCAGGATGATTTCCCGTTCCCGGTCCGCGTTCGCCCTGATCCTCTCAGCTGCCTCTTCGCCGCGCGCGCGGAAGTCTTTTGCCACCCGGGTGCGTTCGGCCCGCATCCTGTCATAAACCGACTCGCTCACGTCTTCCGGCAGGTCTATCCGCTTGGTCCTGACATCGACAATGGCGATACCCAGTTCGTCCTGTAACTGGTCCGTGGTGGATTCGACGACGTCCAGGATTTCACCGCGTTCGCCTGCCACAACTTCCTGCACAGTGCGTTTGCCGAACTCATCACGCAAGGCGCGGTTGATACGCTGGCCCAGCAACCCGTTGGCGTAATCGATATCACCGCCGCGTGTCGCCACATAAAATTTCCTGACGTCGGAAATGTACCATTTTGCGTAGTAATCGACGATGACGTCTTTCTTCTCCACGGTCAGGAACCGCTGCGGTTCCCGGTCCAGGTTCAACAGGCGCTTCTCGAACTTCTTCACGGTATTGATGATCGGAATCATGTAATGCAGTCCCGGCTCATAGTCGGACCTCTGAATTTCCCGGAACTGGAACACGATGGCCTGCTCGTACTCCTGCACCCTGAACAGTGAAAAATAAGCAACTACGGCCAGCAGGACAATAGGTAGAATAATTCGCAGCATGGTTATCTTGCTCCTCGCGTCCGGTTGGCGGCGCGCTCGGCGATGTCTCTCACGGTCTGGGAAACGGGGCTGTCGCTGCTGGTTCCCCCGGGCAGGTTCAGTGTGCCCGAACTGCGGGGTTGCATAAGTTTATCCAGGGGCAGGTACATCAGGCTGTTCCCCCCTTCGGCGTCCAGCAGCACCTTGTTGGTGCCGGACATGACAGACTCAATGGATTCCAGGTACAGGCGTTTCCTGGTGATTTCCGGCGCCTGTTCATACTCGGTCAGCAACTGTTCAAATCGCGCCGCGTCACCTTCCGACTTGGCGATGACCGAGGCCTTGTACGCGTTTGCCTCTTCACGCACCCGCGCCGCGGCGCCCCGGGCCCGGGGCAGGATATCGTTGCGGTAGGCTTCCGCCTCGTTGACCAGGCGCTGTTCATCCTCCCTGGCCTTGATGGCATCGTCAAATGCTGCCTTGACCGCTTCCGGCGGCTTGGCCGGCTGCATTTCAACGGTGACGACGAGAATACCTGACTTATAGTCATCCAGCAGTATTCTCTGCATGAGTTCCTGTTGCTGCTGGGCGATCTCGCTGCGACCCTCGGTAAGCACGTAGTCCAACTCGCTCTGGCCGATTATCGCGCGTACCGCGCTCTCCGCGACCTGGCGCAACGTCAACGCTGGATCTTTTACATTGAAGATGAAGTCCGCAGGGTCACTGATGCGCCACTGCACGGCCACCTCCACGTCCACAATATTTTCATCCTGGGTCAGCATTGACGCCTTATGGGTGATGGAGCGTACCTGGCCGACGTTCACCGTTACCACCCTGTCGATAAGGCTCGGGAAAACAAAATTCAAGCCCGGCTGCAGGATCCTCTCATAACGGCCGAAGCGCATGACGACACCGCGTTCCTGCTGGTCCACCATGTAAGTGATGTCCACCAACAGCAGCAGCACCAGTACGATTACGACGATCAGCCAGGAAAACGGAAAGCCCTTGCCCTCTTTCTTCTGCCTGGACGGCTTTCCGCCGAACAACCCGCCGAAACCCTCCTGCATCTTGCGAACGATGTCATCCAGGTCAGGCGGACCTTCTCCCCTGCCCCGGTTGCCCCAGGGGTCCTGGCCTCTATTATCAGGTGGCTCATTCCAGGCCATAGGGTTTACCTCAAATAGTTAAAAAAACTGGGACAGTTTACCACATTGCGGGACACTTGGGGTCAGAGTAAAAATTCTTCGAATTTCTTACTCTGACCCCTGGTTTTATGCTGACATGACGCTCAGCCAAGCTCCTGTTGTATGAGACGCTTCAACTCCGGGATACCGGCGCCGGTGAGGGCGGATACCCATGCGCGTGCGGAACTGCCGTTGATGCTGCGCTCGAAGTGCGCCGGCGCCCCCCCGTTGCCCTGCGCAATTCCGGCCTGGTCTATTTTATTAAATACAAGAACTTGTGGAATGGAGGTTGCGCCAAGCTCTTCTATCACCTGGTTGACTTCATCTATACGCGATCGGTGATTATCATTGATGTCAATCACGTGCAACAGCAGGTTCGCACTTTTTATCTCATCCAGGGTGGCATGGAAAGACTCCACCAGGTCATGCGGGATATGGCGGATAAAACCCACCGTATCGCTGAAAAGTACCGATAGTTCCTCCGTCAGGCGGGATTTTCTGATAGTCGGGTCCAGTGTGGCGAACAGTTTATCAGCGCAATAGACGTCCGCCCCGGTCAGGCGGTTGAACAGTGTGGACTTGCCGGCGTTGGTATAGCCCACCAGGGAGATAACCGCAGCATTATTGCGCCGGCGCAACCTCCTGCCCTGCTCTCTCCGGCTTTTTACCTTATCGAGCCGGCCGCGAATCGTTTTGATGCGCTTTCCGATCAGGCGCCTGTCCGTTTCAAGCTGGGTCTCTCCAGGCCCCCTCAGGCCGATGCCGCCTTTTTGCCTTTCCAGGTGGGACCAGCCCCTGACCAGGCGTGTGGACAAATGCTGCAATTGCGCCAGTTCAACCTGCAGTTTGCCCTCATAGGTCCTGGCCCGCTGGGAAAAAATATCAAGGATCAGACCGACACGGTCGAGCACCCGGCAATTTATCTCCTTTTCCAGGTTACGCTCCTGCGCCGGGGATAATCCGTGGTTGAAGATCACGATATCCGCATCATGCGCCGCGGCTGATTGCCTGATTTGCTCCACTTTACCGGAACCGATAAAAAATTTGGCGTCCGGCCTGGTACGGTTCCCGGTAACCGTATCGGACGGAACCAGACCCGAAGATTCGGTCAACTGCACGAATTCCTGCAGTTCTTCATTGTAACGCCGGTTTTGAAAGTTGATATGAACGAGTACGGCGCGCGGCCCGTCCGGGAGAACTGTGTTTGCCGTATTAATTCTTGTACACCCTCCTGTCTTGATGGAAAACGTATCGTTGAATCATATACGGGGATTATGACAAAAGAAAGTAACATAAAATGATAGTAATATAACTGCAGCAACTCCGGCTGACTTCAGCAAGATGGCCGGGGTCGCTGGTTGGTGTTCGAACGGTTTGCCGTGATATGTTAACGTGTTGCTGAATACAGAGGAGAGGAAGCGATGAATTTGAAATACAGACTTGGCGCGCTGGTACTGTGGCTTTGTTCGGGGCTGTTTACCGTACAGGCGGACATCATGACGGTGGAAGACCTGCTGGCGCAGTTGTCTTCGGGCGAACCGGGCATGAAGATTGCCTATGGCGATGATCCTTTGCAATTCGGCGAACTCCACGTCCCCGAGGGTGACGGGCCTTTCCCGGTCGTCGTATTCATCCACGGCGGTTGCTGGCTGGCCATGTACGACATCACCACCACCCGCCCCCTGGCCTGGGCGCTCCGGGACGAGGACATTGCGGTATGGAACCTGGAATACCGCCGGGTAGGCAACCCCGGCGGCACTTATCCGGGCCTCCTGCTTGACATTGGAGCGGGCATTGATTACGTGAAGACTCTGGCCGCGGATTACCCGCTCGACGTTACCCAGGTGGTCGTGATGGGACATTCCGCCGGCGGACACCTGTCGCTGTGGGCCGGGGCGCGGGCTAAAATTCCTTCCGACCACGATTTATACCTGGCCGATCCGTTGATACCGGCCGGTGTCGTGGCGCTGGCGCCGGCTGCGGCGCTCACGCAACTGCACCAGCAGGGCACCTGCGATAACGTGATCGACAGGCTGATGCACGGATCGCCGGCTGAGCACCCCGACCGCTACGCCTACGTCGAACCGGCGCGTATGGCCCCTATCGGCGTCAGGCACACCGCGCTGATGGGTGTGCACGACACGGACTGGACGCCTTTCGGCGAAGCCTATGTCACCGCCGCCCGCGCGATAGGCGACGAAACGATAGACCGCGTGATGGCCCCTGAATCCGGTCACTTCGAAGTCATTAACCCGGACAGCACGACCTGGCCGCTGGTGCTGCAGGCGGTGCGTAGATACCTGCAGTGAAAAAACAGACGCTGAACTTCACCGTCAACGGACGCGCCGAGGCCATTGACGTTACCCCGCGCACCCGCCTGCTCGATGCCTTGCGCATCGACCTGGGCCTGACCGGCACGAAAGAAGGCTGCGGCACCGGGGACTGCGGGAGCTGCACGGTGCTGCTGGACGGCAACGCGGTAAACTCATGCATGGTACTGGCGCTGCAGGCCGAAGGGCGTGAAATCACCACTATAGAAGGGCTGGGCAAACCGGGGGCGCTGGACCCGGTGCAGCAGGCCATGGTCCAATGCGGCGGCATCCAGTGCGGTTTCTGCACGCCTGGCATGGCGCTGTCCCTGAAAGACCTGTTTAACCGCAACCTTGAGCCGGACGAAGAGGAAGTCCGGGTGGCGATATCCAGCAACCTGTGCCGATGCACCGGTTACACCAAGATCTTCGACGCGGCGCGGGCATTGCGTGACGGGACACTCGATACGCGGGCCGCCAACGGCAACGATGACGCCATCGGCGCCCGCATGGTGCGTACCGACGCGGTGGAAAAGGTCACCGGCAGCGCGATCTACGCCGAAGACGTGCGTTTGCCGCGCATGGTTTACGGTGCGCTGGTGCGGAGTCCGTTACCACACGCCAACATCATGTCCATCGATACGTCGGCGGCAGTAAACCACCCGGACGTCAGGGCGGTAGTCACGGGACGTGACATCGAGATGGGATACTACGGTTATGAACTGCAGGACCAGCGCGTCTTCGCCCTGGAGAAAGTGCGCTACCTGGGCGAACCGGTGGCCGCTGTCGCGGCCGTAACTCCGGATGCGGCGCGGGAAGCGGCTGCACTGGTGAAGGTCGAATACGAGGAACTGCCCGCGGTATTCGACCCGGAAGAGGCGATGTCCGAGGATGCGCCGCTGGTGCACGAGGACCCGAACGCCTACCACCTGGACTGGGAGTCGGAGCGCAAGGGCAACCTGTGCTACCGGCTGGAATTCGGCGAAGGTGATGTGGAACAGGGTTTTGCGGAGTCGGACCAGGTTATCGAGGGGACCTACCACACGCCCGAGGCCCATTCCGGCGCCATTGAGCCCCACAGCGCCACGGCCATGTCCGACCCGACGGGACGCATCACGATCTGGACCACCACGCAGAAACCCTTCGCCGTGCGCAGCTACTTGGCCAAGGCGCTGAAACGGCCCATCAGTACGTTCAAGGTCGTGCCCACCCACATCGGCGGCGGTTTCGGCGGCAAACTATTTCCGGTCGTTGAGCCGTATGTCGTGTTGCTGGCGGAGCGGTCCGGACTGCCGGTGCAGATGACCCTGAGCCGCGACGAGGAGATGGCCGGCGCGATGCTGCTGCGCCACCCGTCGAAGGTGAGCATCAAAACCGGGGTCATGAACGACGGTTCCCTGGTCGCGCACCAGGTGCGCATGCTGTTCAACACCGGGGCCTACGGTCCCTACGGACCCAACACCGCGGCCCTGGGCAGCCTGATGGCCGGCGGCCCCTACCGCATACCCAACCTGGAAATTACCGGGCTCGTCACCTACACCAACAACGTGCCCAAGGGTTCTATCCGCTGCCCGTCGGGTCCGCAGATGGCGTTCGCGGTGGAGACACATATTGACAAGGTGGCGCGCGCAATCGGCATGGACGGATTGTCCTTCCGGCTGAAGAACGCCTGGGAAGACGGGGACGCCACCTGCACGGGTCAACCGCTGGCCGCGGTCAGCCTGAAGGAGTGCCTGCAGAAGGCCGCGGACGCGGTGGAATGGGACAAGCCCAGTCCTCCCGGCGCCGGCAAGGGCCTGGCCTGCAACTGGTGGGTCAGCGGCACCTGGGGCACCCAGACGCTGATCGAGACCAACGAAGACGCCACTTTCCGGCTCATTTCCGGTTGTGTGGATATGGGCACCGGCGGTTTGACCAGCAGCGTGCTGCAGATGGCGGCCGCGGGCCTGGGTGTGCCGGCGGATTCCATCCAGATTGCGCGCGGCGACACCGATACCCTGCCCTGGGACCACGGGCATGGCGGCAGCCGCATGACCTTCACCATCGCGCGTTCGGCCTACGAGGCGGCGCTCGACCTGAAGCGGCAACTCCTGGAGGAAGCCGCAGCGCGGCTTGAGGCCGCCCCGGATGACATGGTCCTGGAAGACGGCCGGGTCTTTGTGCGCGGCGACCCGAGCAACGCTATCGGCCTGGCGGAGATCTGTTATAACCGCCATAAGAAGCACGGCGGCCCGATGGTCGGCGTGTCCTCCCTGCTGGACGACCAGCCGCCTACGACCAAGGCGCATCCCATCGGCGGTTTCCCGGCACCCAGTTTCTGCGCCCACGCAGTGGAACTGGCCGTGGATGAGACGACAGGAGAGATCGACCTCAAGCGTTATGCCGCGGTCCATGACGTGGGCAAGGCCGTCAACCCCACGGGCTGCGAGGGCCAGATAGAAGGCGGTGTGGCCATGGGACTGGGGCTGGCCATGATGGAGGAACTGCGGGAGGTCGATGGCAAGGTGCTGAACCCGAGTTTTGCCGATTACCTGCTGATATCCGCTGAAGACATGCCACCGACCCAGACCATCCTGGTGGAACAACCTGCAGTTGACGGCATCATGGGTATCAAGGGTGTCGGCGAACCACCCATAGCGCCTCCAACAGGTGCTGTCGCCAATGCCCTGGCCGCCGCCCTGGGCGTCGATGTCACTCACCTGCCCCTGACGCCGGAGCAGGTTTCCGCGCTCATCGCAGGACGCAATCCGTGATTAACGATTTCGATTTCACCCGGCCTCGCAACGTATCCGAAGCGCTGGCGGCCCTGGCGCACGACGGCTGCGTCGTGCCCGTGGCCGGCGGCACCAATATCATGGTGAACCTGAAACGGGCGCCGCTGGACGCCGACCTGGTGGTGGACCTGTCCGGTGTCGAGGAGCTGAAGTCGATCTCCGTAAACAACGGCCGCGTCCGCCTGGGCGCGGGAGTCAGTTTTGCCCACCTGCTCGACTGGCATCCGGGCGCCGCAATCGAGGGCCTCATGCATCCCATGTGCGTCGCGTTTGCCGGCCCGCTCATCCGCAACCTGGCTACGGTCGGGGGCAATGTCTGTGATGCCTCGGCGGCCGCCGATATATCACCTCCCCTGCTGGCGCTGGATGCCGCGGTTGAACTGCAAAGCGCCGCGCACGGACGCCGCACACTGCCGTTGGCGGAGTTCTTCCAGGGCGTGCGCAGGACCGCCCGGCGTCCGGATGAACTGCTCACGGCCATCGAGTTCCCGCAACCTGCCGAAGACGAGCGCTGGTTCTATTACAAGCTGGGCAAACGCAAGGCCGATGCCATCTCCATCGTCAGTATCGCCATCACGCTCAGGCTTGAGCAGGGCAAGGTGGAACATGCCCGTATCGCCCTGGGCGCGGTGGCGCCGGTAGCCATGCGCGCGCCGGAAGCGGAAAGCCTGCTGCAGGGCGAGTCCCTGGACGAAACCGTCATCAACGCGGCGGCCGTAGTCGCGGCAAGAGAATCACGCCCCATTGACGATTTCCGCGCCACCGGCGCCTACCGGCGGCAGATGGTGGAAGCGCTGGTCAAACGGGGCCTTACGGAAATTACGCAACAGAGTACGTGATTCTGAGGGCTGAAGCAGAACTAAGGAACCTCTGATTAAGTCCTGGATGGACTTGTTCAGAGCATCTCTAATTTATTATTTTCTCACCCGTGGCAAACACCAGCCACAGGATCCCGCCCAGGACCTGTACGGCAGCCGTTATGATGAAGATGCTGGTGTAACTGCCGGTCTGGTCCAGCAACCAACCGGTGAGGGCGACGCCTACGATACCGGGAATGGTGCCGAACGTATTGGAAATACCCAGCAGCACGTCGCCATAGCGCGGCGCGATATCGAGAAAGTTCGGGACATACCCGGAAAAAGTCAACGCGATGCAGGCAAGCGCGCCGCACATCACCAGCATAGCAATCAAGGGGGTGTGCGCATACGGCGCCAGCAGGAAAAACACGGCCGAACCGGCCAGGCCGCACGCCTGCATGAGTTTGCGGACGAAAGTGATGCTGTTACCGTGTTTTACCAGCGAGTCCGCTATCCAGCCGCTGATATTAATCATGACAAACATGGTCAGCCAGGGCGCAGCAGAATAGACGCCTGCGCTGGTAACGCTGAGAGACTGCACGTCGCGGAAGTAACTGGGCAGCCAGGCCAGCATCAGGTAGAGCGCCCAGTTGGTACAGAAATGATTAATGAATATCACCAGTACGGCCCTGTGTGACAGTAGTTTTTTCCAGGGAATGCCTGCGTGTTCCTGTTTGTCCCCGGATACGGAGTCAAGCAACTCAAGTTCCGTTCTGGATATGCCGGGATATTCGGCAGGAGAATTGGCCGCTTTGAAATACCAGACGACGGCCCAGATCACGCCAAGCCAGCCGAAAATATAAAACGCATAGGGCCAGCCGTAGCGCGTCACTATCCAGCCTGTGGTAGTCAGCGCAAACAGGGTGCCCAGGGGTATTCCGCTGGCCATGATCCCGACGGAACGTGAGCGTTCAGCCTCCGGCACCCAGCGGGCGAACAAATTGTATGTGGCCGGGAACATCGCCGCCTCACCCAGTCCCATGGCGATGCGGACGGCAATCAGCATGGGCAGCGATATGAATGCCGCGACAGGGGTCAGTATGGTAAAAATTGACCAGGACAACACTGCAAAGCCCAGGACAATCTTGCCGCCGACCCTGTTGGCCAGCCAGCCGCTGGGCGCCTGCAGAACCATGTAACCGATAAAAAAGGAGGACAGCACGAACCCCTTGGTGGTGTCGGACCAGCCGAAGGCATCCTGCATGGGGATGATGGCGACCGATATGTTTACCCTGTCGATATAACAGATAAATGCGGCGCAGAAACAGAGGAAGACAATGTTATGGCGCTTTTGCATGTTAAATACCCGTGAATGTCATTCCGGCTGAAGTCGGAATCCAGTACACTGGTCACACTTATAAAGGAAATCGGAACAAATTTAAACCGCGGAGTTCAGCCAGGCATTGCAAGCTACGCAGCAGCGACGGCGAGACAGTTCGGTTAGCTCTCCTGGTTATAAAAAATACATGTCATGAATAGCAGAATTTACCCCTGGTTGTTGCTTGTTTCCCTGTCGATGCCGGCCTTGAATAGTCCTTGCGCCAATGCAGAGGACATTGACCTGGTCGTTTCTGCCGATTACGTCGTCACCATGGATGATAAGAATACGATGATCGAAAAAGGCGCCGTTGCCGTTGACAACGGGATCATTATCGCGGTCGATGAGCAGGTATCTATTTACGGGAAATACTCGCCGGCAAAACGAATTACCGGTGAAAACCGGGTGCTGATGCCGGGTCTTGTGAACGGGCATACTCATGCGGCCATGGTTTTGTTTCGCGGTATTGCTGATGACCTCGAACTGATGGAATGGCTGACAAAATACATCTTCCCCGCCGAAATCCGCTTTGTGAATGAAGAATTTGTGCGAATCGGCACACAACTGGCCTGTCTTGAAATGATCAGGGGCGGCACAACAACTATCGTGGATATGTATTTTCATCCAAAGGAAATCGCCCGGGTGGTGGTGGAATGCGGCCTGCGGGCGGTTATCGGGGCTGCCGTCATCGAACAGGAAAGCGGCTACACCAAAAACTTTGCCGATGCAATGAACAAGGCCGAGAGTTTTATCGGGCAGTGGAAAAACAGGAACGACCGTATCACCCCCGTGTTTGCGCCCCACGCGGCCTATACCATTACACCCGAGAACCTGAAGATCGTAAGAAAACGGGCCGACGAACTCTCCGTGGGCATTGCGATCCACCTTTCCGAGTCAAAGGCCGAACTCAAGCTGGTGGGAGACAGGTACGGGGATACATCGATCAACCATCTTGAAAAAATCGGTTTCTTCCATGGCCCGGTCATTGCCGCCCACGTTGTCTGGCCGACAGAAGCCGAAATATCCATTCTGTCCGCACGCAAGGTGGGCGCTATCCACAATCCCACCTCCAACATGAAGATCGCATCCGGTTTCGCTCCGGTTCCTGAAATGCTGGACGCCGGCGTCGCGGTGGGTCTGGGCACGGACGGGGCCGCCTCCAACAACGACCTGGACATGTGGGACGAGATCCGCCTGGCCGCATACATACACAAGGGTCGACTGCTGGACCCTGAGACCATGCCTGCCATGAGGGTCCTGGAGCTCGCCACCAGGGTCGGCGCCGCGGCGATCGGTCTGAAAGATACCGGATCACTGGCGGTGGGCAAACATGCGGACCTTATCCTGGTCTCACTGGAGGCTGCCCACCTGGTCCCCATGTATGACGTTATGTCCCATCTTGTTTATGCCGTCGATGCCCAGGACGTGCAGACTGTCATCGTTGCCGGTAAAGTGCTTATGGAAGACCGCAAAGTACTGACACTGGATGAGCATGAAGTAATCAAAAAGGCCCGGACGATTGCAGCCAGGATTGATAAGGAAATCCGGGCGACACGATAACTGGCCGTTACCTGATTATAAAGCAGCACATACAGTAAACGAACAAGTCTTGCCGCGCGTGCCGTTACCTGTGAGATTGGCGCTTGTGCATCCGTTCGTGGCGCCTGCTGCTCATCTTATCGTACTTCTGTAACTGCTCCTCGGTGAGGACACCCGCGAGCCGTTCCTTGGTTTCTTCATGCAGGGCTTCCATCTGCGGTCTGATCTGCTCGAAGGCGGAATGCCTTATCTCCCTGCCCTTCGCCCGTTGTTCCTTAAGGATATCTGCTACCGGCTGCTTCTGCTCCTCCGTAAGCTCCAGCTTGCGGCCCAACATGTTCTTGTATTTATCCCCGTGCTTGCCGCTGGCGTGGTGGTCGGCCAGGGCCGCCGAAGTCAGTAACAACGAACTCAGGACTATCGCGATAAGTTTGTTCATTATTGTTTCCTCTGTGGTTGATTGAAAGTAGCGGCTGTTAATAGTGTAATGGATTGGCAAACATCATGGAAAATATATGGATTTGACCGTAAACTGGAGAAAAAGTTTCCGGTGGCTGCCTTTACGGGAGATAATCTATTCGGTATATGGCGTTGGGTACAGGTTTGAAACAGATTAATCTTTTTGTTTCAAATGGTTAAATAATAAGATTAAAGTATAGTATAACAAAATGCAAGCACTGAACGAGTTACTCTCCTTTCTTGACGGTATCCTCGGCGCTGCCTGGTATTTCCCGTGGATATTGCTTGGAGTTGGCGTATTTTTTACCCTTTACCTGGGCTTCCCGCAGATACGCTACTTCAAGCGCGCCTGGTTGACGCTGACCGGGCGTTATACCAGCCACGATGCCGAAGGCGACACTTCCCATTTCCAGGCCTTGTCCACTGCCCTGTCCGGCACCGTGGGCACCGGCAATATCGGCGGCGTGGCCCTCGCCCTGCACCTGGGCGGGCCTGCCGCGCTGTTCTGGATGTGGGCCACGGCCTTCGTCGGTATGACGACCAAGTTCGTCGAGGTGACGATCTCCCATAAGTACCGGGTCAAGGATGATAAGGGTGAGATGGCCGGCGGCCCGATGTATTACATGGAGCGTGCGCTCAACATGAAGTGGTTGGCGGTATTCTTCGCTATCGCGACCATTTTCAGTACCCTGGGTTCCGGCAACATGCCGCAAAGTAACAACATGGCCGCTGGTCTGAATACTTCTTTCGGCATACCGACCTGGGTGAGTGGCGCAGTGTTCGCATTCCTGCTCGGCCTGGTCATTCTGGGCGGTATCCGTCGTATCGCCCGGGTGACTTCGGCGATTGTGCCGATCATGGGTGTGCTTTATTTCGCCGGCGCCCTGGCAGTCATCATCGCCAATATCGACGCAGTGGTTCCAGCTTTTCTAAGCGTATTCAGCAGCGCCTTCACCGACACCGCCGCGACCGGCGGGTTCCTCGGCGCCACCTTCGCCTACGCCTTCAACCGCGGCGTCGCCCGCGGCCTGTTCTCCAACGAGGCGGGACAAGGGTCCGCGCCCATCGCCCACGCCTCCGCCAAAGGTGACGAACCGGTCTCGGAAGGCATGGTCTCCCTGCTGGAACCGTTTCTCGACACCCTGGTAATCTGTACCCTGACGGGATTGGTAATCCTGTCTTCCGGGGTGTGGAAGGAGAAATTCGACACTGATTTCCAGGCATTCGACACACAGTTCGTCAGCGGCGTTTACACCGACACCGACCCGGTCCACGTGGAAGAGTTGTTCCGCCATCTCAACGGCATTTCTTCCACATCCGGCCCGGTCACCCCGGCAAACGGCCGGTTTGACGTTGTAAACGGCCAACTTGCCGAAGCAGGCATTACCATCCTGCACAACCGCTCCATTGCCGAGGACGTATATTTCCACGTTGACGGAGAACCGTACAACGGAGCCATTGTTATCAACGACGGTTCCCTTACTGACAATGTATCCCTGCGCGGCAAGTCCCTGCTGCATTCCGTACCGCTGACGGTGGAGGCATTCAAACGCAGTTTCCTAGGCGATTACGGCCAGTACGCGGTAACCCTGGGCCTGATGCTGTTCGCGTTCAGTACCGCCATCGCCTGGTCCTACTACGGCGACCGCGCCATCACCTACCTGTTCGGACTGCGCTGGGTGCTGCCCTACCGCCTGTTCTATTGCGCGGCGTTCTTCACCGCGGCAGTGGTAGATACCTCCATGGTCTGGCTGTTCTCTGCGGTGACCCTGGCGTTGATGGCGTTGCCGAACCTGTTCGGCATCATGCTGCTGCGCCGGGACATGAAGCAGACCGTGCGGGAATACTGGCAGCGTTTCGAGCGAGTGACGTAATCAGCGAATGAACAATTTTTCGGAACAATTCAGGAAGATCGCCGGACCCGCCGCAGTAATGGCCGCTGCATCCATCGGGGCAGGTTCAGCTTCTTCGCTGATACTCAGCGGCGCCTGGTTCGGTTACCAACTGCTCTGGGTGGTCCTGTTGACCGTGCCCCTGCTGGTAATTACGGTCGACAGCGCCGCGCGCATCGGCCTGCTCAATAAAAACAAGGGGATGTTCTCCCTGATCTGCGAACACCTGCATCCCGGCGTAGGCTGGTTGCTGCTGGCGATCAATGTCCCGGTGCACCTGCTCATCGGCATGGGACAGATGTCGGTCATGACTTCCGCGGCGCTGTCGCTGTTCGGAATTTACCCGCCTGAAACAGCCTCGGAACTGGCCGGCAACAACTACCGGAACGTGGAGTTGATCGTGTCCCTGGTGTTCGCCGCCGGCATTGTCTGGCTGCTGACCTCGGAAGGCTACCAACGCATGCAACGCTTCATGACCGCATTTCTGCTGTTGATGCTGGCCTGTTTCCTGGTCGTCGCACTGCGCGGATTTACGGAACTGTCCGCCATCCTGTCCGGAATGGCACCCAGCGTGCCTGAAGACCTGCCCGTTCCGGGCACTGGCATGGTGCGCAGCAGTGGCCTCGTCATCATGGGCATAGTCGGCAGCGTGCTGGCGCCTGCGGCAATGCTGGGCATGCCGTACATGAGCGCGGACAACCGGCAGGAGGAAGCGGTTGACCTGCGGCAGGAATTCCGCAAATCCGTCATCAACCTGGGCGTCATCTATTGCGCATGTTCCCTGAGCATCATCATCGCCGGCGGTTTTGCCCTTTACCCGCTGGCCCACCATGCAGGGATCGATTCGGTCCACGAGGCAAGCAGGGTACTGCTGCGGGCGTTTCCACAAGGGCTTGAATACCTGGGGCCAATGGTGTTCTCCGCCGGGATGATCATTGCCGCGCTGACCACTTTCGTGGTCACGGTGGAGGTCATCACCTATTTCATTCTCGATATGTTCGGCTATCCCTGGCACCACACCCGCGACAACAGGCGTTTCAATCGCACGGTGGCCGTCTGCATTATCCTGCCCGCAGTGCTGGCGCCCCTGTGGACCTTCCCTGCCCTGTTCAAGCTGCTGCTGCTGATGGGGATCAATGCGATAGTGGTGCCGCTGGTTTACCTTATCGTGCTCATCCTGATCAACAGGAAGTCCGTCATGGGGGAACATACCGGCAGTATTTCACGCAACCTGATACTGCTGGCGGCGCTGATCCTGTCGTTGACGATATCGGTTATCAAGATGCCCGAGTTCGTGCGGGCGTTGCTTGGATAGTGCCCGCATGTGGCACCGGAAAAATCGGGATATGCAATATGCGTAAACTGCTCACCTACTTCGTGGCAATAATCGGGCCCGCCGCAGTCATAACTGCAGGGGCCATGGGCGCCGGCACCACGTCAACTCTCGTTCTGGCAGGCGCCTGGTTCCGCTATGATTTAATCTGGCTTGTCGTATTAATCCTGCCCTTGTTCGTCGTGTCAGTAGATTCAGCCGCACGTCTGGGACTGGTGAACAAGGACCAGGGCATGTTTTCGTTGATCCGCGATCATATTCACCCGGGCATAGCCTGGTTGATCATCCTGATTCATGTGCCGGTACACGTCCTGGTCGGTATGGGACACATGTCCATCATGACCTCCGCCTCTTTGGCGTTATTCGGCTATTATCCCGCAGATGCCGGCGGGCCTGAGGCCGCTGCCAATTCATACCGTATCGCAGAGATTATCCTGTCCCTGGGGTTTGCTGCTGCCATTGTCTGGCTGCTTGCAGCGGAAGGTTACGAACGCATGCAGAGGGTAATGACTGCCTGTATGCTGATGATGTTTATCTGTTTTATGATCGTGGCCTTGCGCGGCTTCCAGGAAATAGGCGCCATCCTGGCAGGGCTTGTACCCGGTATTCCTGAAAACCTGCCGGTTCCCGGACAGGGGATCTCTCGTGACAGCAGCATTTCCATGATGGCCATCATTGGCAGCATGCTGGCCCCCGGCGCCTTGTTTGGAATTTCGTACCTCGCTGCCGACAGCCAGGCCGGTGTTCACGACTTGCAGAAGGAATTCAGGAAATCCGTCATTAACCTGGGAGTGATGTTCGGCGGGTATTCCCTCTTTATCATCATTGCCGGGGGATTTGCCCTTTATCCGTTAGCAAACCATGCAGAAATCGATTCCGTCAACGAAGCCGGAAAAATACTCGTCAGGGCTTTTCCGGAAGCAATCAGCTTTTTAGGTCCTGTGATTTTTTCCCTGGGGATGCTGGTGGCGGCCGTCACGACTTATATCGTAATTGTGGAAGTAACCAGCTATGCATGCGTGGATATCCTGCGGCTTAACTGGCACTATACTGATGACAACAGGATATTCAAACGCGCCCTGGTCTTTTTTATCATTGCGCCGGCAATATCAGCCCCATTCTGGGAATTTCCCGCTTTGGCCAAGAATTTATTACTTATGGGTGTAAATACCATCGTTATTCCACTTGCTTTTATTGTTTTGCTGTTCCTGCTGAATAAAAAGGCCGTAATGGGTGAATACAGGGCAGGCGTAACAAGAAACACGGTCCTGGCGCTATGCCTGCTGCTGTCACTTGGCCTGTCGGTTTCAAACCTGCCCGAGGTTGTTCAGATGTTTACCAATTAAGCGCGTGCTCTGACAATTCCCGGACGGGCTTTATCAGAGCTTCCTTAATTCCCTTTCCTGAGAGTCTCGGATGGCTTCTCCCCGTATTTTTTCCGGTATGCCTCGGCGAATTTGCTGAGATGCACAAAACCACATTCATAAGCAATATCGGTCACTGACAGGTTTCTTTGCTTCGCCACGGCAAGTTCCTGACGGGCAAGGGACAGTCGTTGGTTTCTTAAGAATTCCGAGACGCTGTAATTGCGATACCTCTGGAACCCCTTGTGCAGAGTTCGCATGGCAACGCCCACTTCCCGGGCAATATCATTGACGGTCATCGCCTTGCCGGCATTGCTCTTTATATATTCCTCCGCCATGCGCACATAGACAGGCGCTACGCTCTTTGTAGTGCGGGAGCAATACAGTTCCTGGTAGTTATTGTCAAACGTAGAAACGAGCAAGCCCATTAACATGTTATGCAGGTGTTCCGGCAGATGTGAACTGTTGTTGAACATCGATACCACATCTGCATCGGCCCGGTTTGAAAACCATTCGATATAGTCCAGTAAAAAACGGAAGTCATGACTGATAAATACCGGGTGTTTCGCAAAACTGATGCCCCGGGTAATAGGCAAATCAAACTCGTTGGCAAGAAAATTCCGCAGTGCCTTGTAGGAGGTGCAGATATTAATGTTGCGAAAACTGCGGGAATCATGAAATGACGTATTTGCTGCATCCGGCGTGGTGAAAGCCATTGCCGAACCGGGTTGCAGGGCGAATTGAGTGTCCTTTGACGATACATCAACATGACCAGTGACCGGAATGACGATAAAAAAACCACGCTCATCGCATGGAACTACAGTGACTTCAACCTCACATTCCCCGTATGAGAAGTCACACACTTGAAAATCGCCTATTTTCCAGCGCCGGCAATCGAACTCCACCCTGGAATGTACATCAACCACATCCAGGCGATGCAAGGCGATATGAGCGTTAATATATTCGTTTGCCGCTTCGGCCTCTGTTGTGCTGAATGTATCAACACTGATTGGCAGCGAACTAGTACTGTTGTAATCAGCCATTCGTTTTTCTACCATCTGCCGTCAACAGTCCGTAATTATAAACCATAATGATATCAACTCTAAGGAATTCGGAGACACACCGATACGCTCAGAGGATAAGCCTTGCAGCAATGGGCTAGCAATTACCTGACGTGAGGAAACATAATTTCCATTCAGACTCAATTCACTGGGGTAGAATGATGGGTGAAAATAAAGAATTGGTGCAGAGGATGGTGCATTGCTTCAATAGTCTTGATGCTGATGGACTTTCCCCTATCATTACGGATGAGGTAAAACATACGGCCGGTGGGAGCGCATTCGGCGCCGACATCGAAGGGCGGGATGATTTCTTGAAATACATGCGGGATCGCGTGCTTGCAAAATTTACCAGTGTTCATTTCGACACGTACAATGTTTTTGAGGACAAGGAGAGGAATGCCGTCATTGCCGAATGGCGAGGCGAATTCAAATTGAAGAACGGCAGATCTTTTTCCAGCAAAGGGGTATTTATCACCGACATCAAGGATGGGAAAATTGACTGGGTTAGGGATTACTTCGACACCGAAAAAACCAAACAGGCAACCAGTTGATATGGGACTTGAAGACAGTAGCAGGCTGCGCTTCGGTGTTGATACCGGCGGAACGTTCACTGACCTCATTATTGAGGGACTGGACGATAAGCTGCGTTTGTTCAAAAGCCCTACAACCCCGGATGATCCGACCAGGGGACTGCTTGACGTAATCGGTTTTGCCGCGCGGGAACTTGAAGTAAGCACACAGCGTCTCCTGGAACTGGGAGATGTCCTGGTATACGGCACGACCAGGGCTACCAATGCCATTGTTGAACACAAGACTGCGCGTACAGCTTTTATTACGACGCAAGGCCATAAGGATATGCTGCTGGTCAGGGAAGGTGGCGGCAGGCATGAACCCATGGATTACTCCCAGGAATATCCCGACCCGTACATTCCCCGCTCCCTGTCCTATGAAATAGCGGAACGTATCTACGCCGACGGCCGTGTTGTGAAAGATATCGACCGTACGGCAGCGATTGAGACAATAAGGAAAATCAAGCAGGACGACGTTGAAGCGGTTGCCGTCTGCCTGCTCTGGTCTGTGGTGAATCCGGCCCATGAACTGGAACTGGGTAAATTGCTTGACGAATACCTGCCCGGTGTTCCTTACACGCTTTCCCACCAACTGAACCCGACAATCCGCGAATATCGGCGCGCCTCATCAGCGGCTATTGATGCGTCGCTGAAACCGTTAATGGGGCACTATCTGCGCCATCTCGAAACTTCGTTGCGCGCAGAGGGATTCTCCGGTCGCCTGCTGATATTGACGGCGTCTGGGGGGATGCTTGATGCAGATGATGTATGGAACAGGCCCATCCATACCATAGGCAGCGGTCCGGCGGCAGCCCCGGTGGCCGGACGCCATTACGCCAGGCATGACTGCAACTCCGGACTTGCGATAGTAACAGATGCCGGCGGCACCACTTACGATGTCGGGCTGGTGCAAAACGGCCAGATACCCTGGACCCGTGAAGCCATGGTAGGTGATCAGAAGCAGGGGTTCATGACCGGTTTTGCCTCGGTCGACGTGCGCAGCATCGGCGCTGGCGGGGGCTCTATTGCCTGGGTCGATGATGGAGGCCTGTTGCATGTAGGTCCGCAAAGCGCCGGGGCCGACCCTGGGCCGGCGTGCTGGAACAAGGGGGGAAAGCAACCCACTCTTACTGATGCATGTATCGTACTTGGCTATCTGGATCCGGAGTTTTATCTTGGCGGAAATATACAGATAGATGTCTCTCTCGCGGAACAGGCGATAATGTCCAGGGTGGGCAAGCGCCTGGGCCTGGAACTTGAGGATGCGGCAGCGGCAATCTTCGAACTGGCCTGCCAGAACATGGTGGTAGCCATCGAAGAGATTACCCTGGAACGGGGGATTGATCCGGTCGATGCACTGCTGGTCGGCGGCGGTGGCGGCGGCGGTCTGTATTCGACAAGCATTGCCGCTCAACTGGGCGTCAAGCAGATATTAATCCCCTCTGTATCAGCGGCTTTAAGCGCTGCCGGCGCGCTTCTCTCCGAACTCAAACGCGATTTCTCCACGACACACTTCATGCTCAGCACGGTCTTCGACCGCGCTGCGGCAAACCGGATACTGCAGGACCTGCGCCGGCGTTGTGAGGCATTTGCCGCGAATTCCGGCACGGATGACGTCACCATCAACTTCAGCGTTGAGGCGCGTTACCCCGACCAGGTCTGGGAGATTGAAGTTCCCCTGCGCCGTGACAGGTTTGACAATGAAGCAGACATCCTGAATTTGGTTGACGATTTTCACAAAGTACACCTCGACCTGTTCGCGATCGAGGATACTGCTTCGCCGATTGAAGTGATTGCCTGGCGCGCAGAGGTGTCCTGCAAGTTGCACAAGGATGTGGCTACCGGCGCAGAATACAGCACGGTCGTCCGGGATGCCGGAACAGAACGACGGGCTTATTTCCAGAGTACAGGCTGGACTACCGCGGAAGTGCACCGCGCGGAAACATTAGCGCCGGGAAAAAAACTCCATGGTCCTGCATTTATTGAATCGCCCGTAACAACCATTATTGTTCCGCCGGGCGGCAACGCAGTAAAAACGACCGAGGCTTCATTTATGGTGGAACCGGGACAATCACTGTTGAGGAACATTATCGAGGAAACCGTCAGGACCGGCTCAAAAATGAGTGGCCATGAACTGGCCCTGCTGAACAGCCGCCTGGAATCCGTTGTCCTGGCAATGCGGAATACGTTGCTCCGTACATCCCGTTCGGCGATCATGAATATGGCCCGTGACTTCGCCTGCGGGATAATCACTGCAGATGACGATATCCTGACCGTGTGTGAAGGCCTGCCGTGCATGACATTGTGCGGACCGGACCTGCAGTCCCGCTACATGAAAGAGTGCCATCCGGTGCTCTACCGGGGCGATGCCTTTGTGCATAACTCACCCTACCACGGTAATACCCACCCTGCCGACTGGACAATCCTTATGCCGGTAGTCGATAAACAGGGCAGGCATCGCGCGACGGTATATGCCAAGGCGCATATGGCGGATTGCGGCAACTCCATACCCACGACATTCTTTGCTGCCGCCAAAGACGTGTTTGAAGAAGGCGCACTGATATTTCCCTGTGTAAAAATCCAGCGTGATTATCAACTGGATGACGATTTTGTCCGCCTGTGCCGTCTGCGCATCAGGGTACCGGATATGTGGTACGGTGACTTTCTTGCCATGCTGGGCGCTTGCCGCATCGGTGAGAAGCGCCTGCTGGAGTTCCTGGACAGCGTGGCGGAAGGCACATTCGAGGCCTTTGCCAAAGACTGGATGAACTACTCGGAGCGGTGCATGGCCCTGGCATTAAGCGAACTGCCGGAGGGTAAAACCCGGGTGACCATTCACCATGATCCGGTGCCCGGCGCAGAGGACGGCGTACCCATCAATGTCGATCTGACCGTGCATCCGTCTGAAGCCAGGGTGGAAGTTGACCTGAGGGACAATATTGACTGCCAGCCATT
Source organism: Gammaproteobacteria bacterium (assembly GCA_022826885.1). Taxonomy (GTDB): domain Bacteria; phylum Pseudomonadota; class Gammaproteobacteria; order Eutrophobiales; family Eutrophobiaceae; genus JAAXHV01. The sequence continues at coordinate 4,798 of JAJDUB010000062.1, read as the reverse complement.
CGGCATGAACTTGTCCGAATCGACAATATCTTCAGCAGCAATGGCCGGGGTATTTTCCAGCATGCGCCGGCAGGTGCCTTTGAACTCCGGAAGCTTCCGCTGCATCGACGTGCGATTGCGTGAAAATTGCGCAATCGGTATTCCCCGCCACCCTTACAGTTGTTCCGTTGCGACAACCAACCTGTCGGAACTGGCGGGGAAAGCCGTCGCAGTGGGTTTTGCCCGGCTTGGCGAGGGTTTTGGTCTGGCCGAGATAGGCCGGCATATGCCGCCGGCAATGGCTGTGATCTCCGGTATCGACCCCAGGGAAGGCAGGGGCCACTTCCAGAACTTCCTGTGCCTGCTGGTATGTAACGGCCCGGGCGCGCCCAAAGCCGACGGCTGGCTGACCATAATAGGTATTGGCGTTGCCGGACTGCAACACCACGATTCCATAGAGGTAGACGAGATGAAATACCCGATCCTGGTACGCTCGCAGTACTTGCTCCAAGATACCGAAGGCGCCGGACGACACACGGGTTCGCCGAGCGCTTACGTGGAGTATGAACCTGTAGATACCACCATTGAGGCGCTGTTTACCAGTGATGGTACAATCAATGCCCCGCTCGGTGTCCGGGGCGGCCATGCCGGCGCAAAATCACAGCAGTTCATACGCAGGCGGGATGGCCGGCTTGAAGAACTGGACTTGTGCGCCCGCGTCCTGTTGGAACCCGGAGAGTCGATCATATCCATTTGCACCGGTGCGGGCGGCTACGGCAGACCGGTGGAAAGAGACCCTGAACGTGTTGCCAGGGATGTCAGGGAAGGATTTGTCAGTATAGACCGGGCGCGCGCCGTGTACGGTGTGGATGTTGATTCGAGCGGCAAAATCAACTTCGGAAAAACAAAAGAACTCAGAAATACACTGAGTGTCGGACACCAGACAAATGAGTTGGAAATGGCGTAACCAAACGCGAATTTAAGAATAATACCGATGGCCTTAAAAATCAGTGTCATGCTTACCGGGTCCTTTCCCATGCATGACTATATCTGGATGGCGAGACAGATTGAAGGCTATGGCTTTGATGAATTACATATCGCTGATGATTTAATCATGCGCCCCGCCTGGCCCATTCTCACACTTATCGGACATCATACTGAGCGGATAACACTGGGACCTGCCATCGTAACCCCGAAAATTGCCCATCCTGTCTACCACGCAACCAACCTGGCCGCGCTGGATGAACTTACTGGGGGACGCGCGGTATGCGGCGTAGGACGCGGCGGTTTGAACACGCTGATCGGCATTGAAAAACCGTATAAAACCGGCCAAATGCTGCGTGAAGCCGTCACGGTAATGCGCAAGGTAATTGCCCGTGACGCTACGCCTTTCACGGGTGAGTTTTTCTCGACAACCGGTGAACTGCTATTGCACCAACAACCTGTGCGCAGTGAAATACCCCTGTTCATAGGCACCTGGGGGCCGAAAATTTCGCAACTCGGCGGTGAGATCGCCATCGGCATCAAGGCCGATTGTGTCGCGGATCCGGAATATTTGAAGATACTGCGTGATAACGTCCATATCGGGGCGGAGCGGGCCGGCCGTGACCCCTCCGAATCCGAAATCATCATCGGCCCGTTATGCTCCATTTCCATGGACCGGACTGCGGCCGTCAGTATGATGAAACAACTCCTTGCCATCTTTCTGCCTTTCACTTCACCCATGAAAGAAGCCCACGGTATAGATGATGACTGTATCAGGATGGCGAATGCCGCCTATCTTGAGGGGGACCATTCAAAGGCGGAATCATTTGTGCCGGATGAAGCCGTACGCGCATTTTCGTTGACGGGAACACCGGATGATGTCATACCGCAAATCGAGGCATTGGTGGATGCGGGTGCAACACATATCGCATTCGGACCGCCACTGGGGCCGGATTTCAAGGAATCCATCCGCTTGCTGGGCGAAAAAGTGCTCCCCCGTTTTCGTTCCTGACCGTGACTGTGCACAATACAGGAGGACACTGATGGTAAATGTTAACGAAAAACTGCTGGCCGAATATCCGGTGGCATGGTCGGCGCATGACATTGAAAAAATAAAATCATTTTTTAACGAGGATTGCATTTATGAAGATCCTACGCTGGGCGTGCAGAAACAAGGCAAGGATGGGCTGCTGGAATTTATAACTGACATATTTGAAATGCAACCTGATTTCCATCTTGAGTATCAACACTGTTTTGCAACGGATACGCATGGCGCCGCCCTGTGGACGATCAGCAATACCTGGAACGGTAGTTTTCATGGAGTAGATTGCACCGGGAAAAAAGTGAGTTTCAGCGGCGTGACGTTGTTTGAATTTAAAAACGGCAAAATCAGCCGAAACACCGATTATTGGGACTTGACTCCTTTACTCGCGCAGTTGGGCGTACTGACGGATGAACTGCGAAACTGTAAGTGATCCTCAATTACGTACGTCACACTGAATATACTACCGGCATTATCCAGCGTAATAAAATATGCTTCTGCACGTAAAGACCCGCATTAATGATGAAGCTGCACAGTTTTTGTGTGAGCCGTACGAAACTGCATTGCAGGCATTGCGCGACCGGTTGCATCTGACCGGCACAAAAGAAGGGTGTAATACGGGAGATTGCGGTTCGTGTTCCGTCATCCTGAATGATCGACTGGTGTGCGCCTGCCTGGTGCTTGCGGCCGAACTGGACGGACAATCCGTGCATACCGTGGAGGGTGTTGCCCGGGGAAACAGCCTGCATCCCGTGCAAAAAAAAATACTGGAGCACGGGGCGTTGCAATGCGGCATCTGCACCCCCGGCATTGTGGTTGCCGCCAAAGCATTGCTCGAACGCAACCCGGAACCTGATGAAGAGCAGGTAAGGTTCTGGCTGGCGGGTAACCTCTGCCGTTGTACGGGCTACGACAAGATCGTCCGTGCAGTGCTGGACGCAGCCCGGGAATTACGAAATGAAAACAGTAATTAAGCTTCCGCACTCATACTATGAAGTATAAATATATCGGTACACGTCCCGTTCGCCCGGACGGACTCGACAAAGTAACCGGACGCGCGGATTACGGCGCGGATCTATTTCCGCCGGGGATGATCCAAGGCAAAGTGTTGCGTAGCCCATACGCCCATGCCAGCATTAAATCCATCGACATGAGCAGGGCCTTGGCGCTCGATGGTGTACTTGCCGTTGCCTGCCGGGATGATTTCCCGACCTTGACCGACATAAAGGTTGAGGGCATTGTTCTGCCGATAGATGTCGTTACCCAGTCGAAAAATGTCGTGGCACGGGACAAGGCGCTTTATCACGGCCACGCCGTTGCAGCCGTTGCCGCCACCACTGCTGAAATCGCTGAACATGCATTGAAGCTGATCGATGTCGACTACGAGGTATTGCCCCATGTTTTAACGATCGATGCGGCATTGGCGGCTGATGCGCCGGTTATTGATGAGCAACTAGCCGAGGAAAACTCAACGGAGAAGCAGATCGAACCGCCCAACCTCGGCACACGTAGCGTTTTTGAGCGTGGTGATATTGAAGACGGTTTCGCAAAAGCTGACCTGGTCGTTGAAAGAACGTTTACGACGCCGGCTGTACACCAGGGATATATAGAGCCTCATGCATGCGTAGTCAGTGTCAATGAAGAGGGTAAGGTTGATATATGGTGCTCTACACAAGGAGGTTTTGCCGTGCGCGCCTATACCGCTTGTATTCTCGGGATGGACAGCGCCGACATCAAGGTCACATCCAGCGAAATCGGCGGTGGTTTTGGGGGGAAACTGATGCCTTACCTGGAACCGCTTGCCGCGGTTCTGTCACGCAAATCGGGCAGACCGGTCAAGATGACCATGACAAGAGAAGAGGTCTTCACGGCAACCGGTCATGCGCCCGCCACCCGTATCAGGTTAAAGGCGGGCGCTGTTAAATCCGGGAAAATAACAGCGCTGGATGCCTACCTGGAATACGAAGCCGGGGCGTTCCGGGGGGGCTCCATGTACGAGGCGCAAATGAATATCTTTTCCTGTTATAACGCGCCTGCCATGCGTGTGGAAGGCATTGACGTGCTGGTAAACAAGCTCAATGTGACGCCTTATCGCGCCCCCGGTTTGCCGCAGGCATTATTGGCCTGTGAAAGTGTGGTTGATGAACTGGCGCGCGGACTGCGACTGGACCCCATCGATTTTCGATTGGCAAATGTGAACAGGGAGGGTGACAGGAACCTGTTCGGATTAAAACTGGGGCCGCTTGGATTGGAAGAATCCCTGTTGCGCGCCAGGAATCACCCGCACTACCTGGCGAAACTCCCTCCCGGCCATGGCCGAGGGATCGCCTGTGCGTTTTACCACGGCGGCACTTGTCATTCCAGTGCGACAATCCACTTGACGGAAAGCGGAAATATCAACCTGCTGGTCGGCACACCGGACATTGGCGGTTCCCGCGCCTCTATGGCCTTGATGGTAGCGGAAACGCTGGACGTGCCGGTATCATTGATAACGCCGCTGGTAGCGGATACCGAGAGCGTCGGATTTTCTGACGTCACCGGCGGCAGTCGCGTGACCCTGGCAACGGGCAAGGTAGTGGTGCAGGCAGCAGAACAGGTCAAGCAGGAATTATGTAAACGAGCCGCGGCTATATGGGATATCGATGTTGAAGACGTCTACTGGCAGGAAGGCGCAGCGCATGCGCGTAACTCAAACCAGCCCGGACTGGGGATAGCGAAACTCGCCCGAACAGCCTATAAGACAGGTGGTGCAATCAGTACCAGTGCGTCTGAAAATACGAGTGGCGCAGCGCC